>PSML01000066.1:0-14885 GCA_040290145.1 Meiothermus sp.
TGGCTCCACAGGCCGATGACGCCGCACTCCTCGTGGGGTTTGTCGTGATCGCAAGGCGCAAAACGCAAGACGCTAGACGCCCTAGGGGATTCTTCTAGCGTTTGGCGTTTGGCGTTTGGCGTTTGGCGTTCCCTCACGGCAACACCTCCCGCAGCGGCGCTTCCCAGGTTTGTTTCAGCTCGCTCACACTCCACTTTAGCTGCGCCCTGGGCAGGAGGATTGTGAGCTCGTCCCCGCCGGTCTGGCCCAGGACCCGGTAGGGGAGGCCTTTTGCCTGCAAAAGCCGCGTTGCCTCGTGCAGGTGGGTCTGCCCCACGGTGAAGAGGATGCGGCTGGGGGCCTCGCCAAACAGCAGGGCGTCGGGGCGGTCTTGCTCGCGGATCTCCACCGTGGCCCCGACGCCATAGGGAAAGGTCATCTCGGCCAAGGCCACCGCCAGCCCGCCCTCGGCCACGTCGTGGGCGGTGCGGACCCAGCCCAGGCCGATCAGCTCGCGGATGGCGGATTGAGCTTTGGCCTCGAGCCCGAGGTCGAGCCGGGGCGGGTGGCCGGCCTCCAGGCCCTCCCTTACCCACAGGTACTCGCTGGCCCCCAGCTCGCCCTTGGGTTCCCCGATCAGCACCACGAACTCGCCCGGCTTCCTGAAGCCCGTCTCGGCGCGGCGTTCCACGTCTTCCAAAATCCCCACCACCCCCACCATGGGGGTGGGCGGGATGCGGTAACTGGGGCCTTCGTTGTAGAGCGAGACGTTGCCGGAGACCACCGGGATCTCGAGGGCCTGCGAGGCCTCCGCCAGCCCGCGGATGGTCTCGGAAAGCTCGTAGTAGCCGTGGGGGGTCTCGGGGTTGGGGCAGTTGAGGCCGTCGGTGTAGGCCAAAGGCTGGCCCCCCACTACGCTCACGTTGCGCATGGCTTCGGCCAGGGCGTGCATGGCTCCCAGGCGCGGATGGAGCTTGGA
Organism: Meiothermus sp.; assembly: GCA_040290145.1. Lineage (GTDB taxonomy): Bacteria > Deinococcota > Deinococci > Deinococcales > Thermaceae > Allomeiothermus. Next base: position 959 of record PSML01000066.1, read on the forward strand.
GTAGCGGGGGTTGGCGTCCACCTTGACCGCGATGGCCCGGCCCGTGCCCTTGATGCGGAGGATGGCCGCGTCGCCCTTACCGGGCACCAGCACGGTGTTGGTCCCGACCTGGTGGTCGTAGCGCTCGAAGACCGGGGCCCTCGAGCACAGGTTGGGTGAGGAGAGGAGCTGAGGGAGGATAGGCTGGAGATCCCCAGGTACGGGCAGGCCGGATAGGTCTTTCATGCGGAGGGCCTGGACTTGTGGGCTCTCCTCCATCTCCCGGGTGTAGGTCGGGGCCTCGGCCAGGGCGTCGGTGGGGACCTCGGCCACCACCATCCCCTTGGCCTTGATGCGAAACACCGGCTCGGCGATCACCTCCGCCACCGGGACGCAGTCCAGGCCGTAGTGGGCGAAGAGGGCCTGGAGCTCCCCTTCCTTTCCCGGGCGGGGCACCAAGACCATCCGCTCCTGGCTCTCGGAGAGCATCAGCTCGAGGGGGTTCATCCCCGCCTCGCGCTGGGGCACTCTGTCCAGGTCGAGCTCGAGCCCCAGCCCCGACTTGTGCGCCATCTCCGAGAGCGAGGAGGTGAGCCCCGCCGCCCCCATGTCCTGCACGCCTTCGACCAGGTCTTGGTGGATGGCCTCGAGCGTCCCTTCCATCAGGAGCTTGCCCAAAAAGGGGTCACCGACCTGCACGCTCGGGCGCTTGGACTGGTTGTCCTCGGAGAGCTCCTCGCTGGCGAAGGCCGCCCCGCCGATCCCGTCGCGCCCGGTCTTGGCCCCGGCGTAGTAGACCGCTCGGCCCAAGGAGGCCCGGCTTTTCCTGAGTTGGTCGGTTTTCAGGAGGCCCACGCACATCGCGTTGACCAGGGGGTTCTCCTGGTAGTCGGGGTGGAAGTAGACCTCGCCCGCCACGGTGGGGATGCCGATGGCGTTGCCGTAGTGGGCGATCCCGCCGACCACGCCCCCCACCAAGTAGCGGGTGCGCTGCCCCGGGTCCCCTTCCAGCTTCCCGAAGCGCAGCGAGTTCAAAAGGGCAATCGGCCGAGCCCCCATGGCCATGATGTCGCGGATGATCCCCCCCACCCCGGTCGCCGCCCCCTGCACCGGCTCCACCGCCGAGGGGTGGTTGTGGCTTTCGATCTTGAAGGCCACCGCCCAGCCCTCCCCGATGTCCACCACCCCGGCGTTCTCGCCGGGGCCTTGTAACACCGCGGGGCCTTCCTTGGGCAGCATCCGCAAAAGCGGCCTCGAGTTCTTGTAGGAGCAGTGCTCGCTCCACATCACCTTGAAGAGGTAGAGCTCGAGCCGGTTGGGCTCCCGCCCCATCCTCCGTACGATCTCCTGGTACTCGCCTAGGGGGATGCCGGTTTCCTCAAGCAGCGCCTTGGCCTGCTCGGAGAGGGGGGTGAGGGTGTCTTCCATAGGGTTCATCGGTGGCGTTTGAGCTCGAGCGTCAAGGGTCAAAGGGCTAGCGCCAAGGCGTTTCGTGTCTGGCGTTTAGCGTTTTGCGTACGACGTACGGCCCTACCCTCAGGCCTCGGGCAGCAACCTGAACAGCTCGCGGTGGTCCTTCACCCGCGCGGTGGGCTCGGGCCCCCCATTGAGGCTTCGGTGGCCGGTGTACTGCACCGCCCAGGGGTAACCGGCGGCAAAGGCCCCGGCGATGTCGGTGCGGGGGATATCCCCGATGTGCAGGGCGTCTTGAGGCCCGACGCCCATCTCGTCAAGGGCAGCCATGAAGGCTTCCGGGCGGGGTTTGACCGAGCCGGTCTCATCGGAGAAGGAGAGCCCGGTGAACAGATCGAGGAGCCCGTGCCGCCGGAGGTGTTCGCGCAATAGGCGTCCCGGGGTCACCCCGGTGTCGCAGACGATCCCCAGGGTGTGGGTCTTGGCGAGCCGGGGCAGGGCTTCCTTGACCCCCGGTAGGGGGATCAGGTCGAAGCCCAAGGAGGTCTCCTCGAGCTTGCGGGCGGTCAGGGCCAGCAAACCCTGGTCGGATTTAACCCCCAGCAGCTTGAAGATCTGGGCTACGCGGTCATAGACGGTCATCATCTGCTCGGCCTTCCAGGCATCGTCGAAGGCCAACTGGGCCTGACGGTAGGCCTCCCGGACCTGCCCCTCATCGGCGGGGGTGCCCGCTTCGGACAGAGCATCCAGCAGTACCTCGTAACGCGCACTCAGGATCTCCTGAGCGGAGCTCGGATTTTCCATGAAAAGGGTGCCCCAGAAGTCGAAAGTGATGGCTTTCGGTTTCATCTGCCCTCCTTGAGGGGAACGCGGTGGGCCAGGGCGAGGAGCCGCTCTCCCCACGCTAGGCTGGCGACCTGCGCTCCCGCTTCACACCACCATCTCCAGGGTCTGTTTCAGGCTCTGGAAAAGCCCCTCACCGTCCACCGATCCCAGCACCTCCTCCGCGGCCCGCTCGGGGTGCGGCATCATGCCCAGCACGTTGCCCCGCTCGTTGACGATGCCCGCGATGTCGGCCAGGCTCCCGTTGGGGTTGCCGCCCTGGCCGTGGTGCTCCACGTAGCGGAACACCACCTGGCGGTTCTGCTCGAGCCGGTGTAGGGTCTCGTCGTCGGTGTAATAGCGCCCCTCGCCGTGGGCCATGGGAAGGCGCAGCACCTGCCCGGGTCGGTAGGCCTGGGTGAAGGGCAGGTCGCTGCGCTCCACCCGCACCAAGACGTCCCGGCAGGTGTAGTGCAGGTTGGTGTTGGCCAGCAGGGCTCCGGGCAGCAGCCCGGCCTCGGTGAGGATCTGGAAGCCGTTGCAGATCCCCACCACCGGGTAGCCGCGCTCGGCCAGGCGGCGCACCTCGGCCATCACCGGCGAAAACTTGGCCAAGGCCCCGGCCCGCAGGTAGTCCCCGTAGGAGAAGCCCCCCGGCAGGAACACCGCCGAGTAGCCCTCGAGGCTCCCCGCGGTGTGCCAGACCAGATCGGCCTGGAGCCCCATGCGCTCCAAGGCCCACTGGGTATCCCGGTCGCAGTTGGAGCCGGGAAAGACGATCACCGCGACCCTCACAGCGCCTCCGGCGCGCGAAACGCCAAACGCCATAGGCCACGCGCGTCTTTACTCCCAGCGCTTTGCGTCTTGCGCATCACAAAACCTCCTGCAACGGCCTCAGGGCTTCCAGCGCGTAGACCTCCATCACCGGGTTGGCCAGGGCCTCCGCGATGGAGAGGGCGGTCTCTCGGGCCTCGGGTTCGCCGGTGGCCTCGAGTTCCATCTCCAGCACCCGCCCCACCCGCACCGCTTCGACCCGGTAGCCCAGGCCCCGGAGCACGCCCTCCACGGCCCGCCCCTGGGGGTCCAGGATGCCCGCTTTGAGTTCGATCAGGATCGTCGCATGAAACTTCACGCCCACCCTCCCGTCACCCGCCGCAAGACCTCCCGGTAGGCCTCCTCGACCCCGCCTAAGTCGCGGCGGAAGCGGTCTTTGTCCATCCTCTCCCCGGTCCCCACCTCCCACAGCCGCATGGTGTCGGGGCTGATCTCGTCGGCCAGCACGATCTCCCCGCCCTCCAGGCGGCCGAACTCGAGCTTGAAGTCAACGAGCTCGAGGCCCCGCTCCAAGAAGAACTCCCGCAACAGCCGGTTGACCAAGAGGGCCAGCTCCTTGATCCGGGAAAGCTCGGCCTCGCGGGCCAGCCCCAGGGCCAGCACCGCGTCCTCGTAGATGAGCGGGTCGCCGAGGGCGTCGTTTTTGAGCGAGAACTCCACCAAGGGCCCCTTGAGGTGAGCCCCTTCCTCCACCCCGTAGCGCCGGGAGAAGGTCCCGGCGGCCCGGTTCCTGACGATGACCTCGAGCGGGACGATCTCCACCTGCCGCACCAGCATCTCCCGCTCGGAGAGCTCGCGCAGGAAGTGGGTGGGAACCCCGTGGGACTCCAAGTGGCGGAACAGCCTGGAGGAGACCCGGTTGTTGACGATCCCCTTCCCGCTGATCTGGGCCCGCTTCTGCCCGTTGAAGGCGGTGGCGTCGTCTTTGTAGTAGACCCGGTAAGTCCCGGCCTCCGGCCCCGGATAGATGATCTTGGCTTTACCCTCGTAGAGTTTTTCCATGTTTGCTACACCCTTCCGGTCAGGTTCACCTCCGGGGGACCGATTGTTCCCAATTCTACCTCAACCGCTTGGCTCTGGAGGTGGCGTATCCTGCTCCGATCACAGCCCGAAGCGGGCATAGATCTCATCCACGTGGCGCAGGAAGTAGGCCGGGTCGAAGGCTTGGTCCAGCTGCTCGCCCCCCAGCGGGTTCTGGGGGTCGGCGGCCAGCAGCTCGCGGAAGGGGATACCCTCTTCCCAGCTCCGCATGGCGTTGCGCTGCACGACCCCATAGGCTTGGGTGCGGTCCATCCCGGCCTCGATGAGCAGCCCCAGCACCCGCTGCGAATAGACCAGGCCCCGGGTCAGCTCGAGGTTTCGCCGGATCTGCTCCTCGTACACCACCAACCCCTCGAGCACCTGTTTGAGCCGCCGCAGCATATAGTGGGCCAGGGTGGTGGAGTCCGGCAGGATGACCCGCTCCACCCCCGAGTGGCTGATGTCCCGCTCGTGCCACAGGGCCACGTTCTCCAGCTCGGCCTGCAGGTTCGCGCGCAAGAGCCGGGCCAGGCCGCAGATGTTCTCCAGGGCCACCGGGTTCTTCTTGTGGGGCATGGAGGAGGAGCCGGTCTGCTTGTAGCTGAAAGGTTCCTGGGCCTCCAGCACCTCGGTGCGCTGGAGGTGGCGCAGTTCCACCGCGATGCGCTCGAGGTCGGCCCCCAGGATGGCCAGCGCGCCCATCAGCTCGGCGTGGCGGTCGCGCGGCACCACCTGGGTCGAGACCGGCTCGACCCGCAGGCCCAGGCGCTCGGCCACGTAGGCCTCGACGGCGGGCTCGAGGTGGGCGTAGTTCCCCACGCTCCCCGAAAGCATCGCCACCCCGATGGCCTCCCTGGCCCGCAAGAGCCGTTCCTCGTCGCGCAGCAAAGCGGCGTAGAAGCTCAGGAAGCGCAGCCCGAAGCCCGTCGGCTCGGCGTGGACCCCGTGGGTGCGGCCTACCGCCGGGGTGTATTTGTAGCGCAGCGCGAGGGTTTTGAGCCTCTCCTGCACCCCTTTGAGCTCGGTCTCGACCAGCCGCAGGGCCTCTTGCAGGATGAGGTTTTGCGCGGTGTCCACCACGTCGGTGCTGGTGAGCCCCAGGTGCAGCCAGCGGGCTACCTCGGGGTCCTGGGTCCATTCCGTGAGGGCCCGGGTGAAGGCCACGATGTCGTGCCGGGTCTCGGCCTCGATCTCCTCCACCCGCCGGGCGAAGGCCTCGTTGATGGGGCGGCGCTCGAGGGCGGCCCCTAAGCGCGCGGCGACTCCCTTTGGAACCACCCCCAGGCCTTCCCAGGCTTCCAGGGCCAGCCGCTCCACCAAGGCCCAGGCCTGGTACTTGCGGGCCTCGCTCCACAGGGCCTTCATCTCGGGGGTCTGGTAGCGCTCGATCATCGCTCCCCCCCCGAGCGCAGCCAAAGAGGGGAAAGAGGGGGGCACACTCCGCCGTGGCTAAAGACCTGAGGGAGGGGGGTAAAAGTTTCCTGCACCGCGCATCACTTGCCATCCGTCGCCGCTTCACCGAACGGCCTGGTGGATGACCCTGCGAGCCTACCATGCCCGGCGGACCCCCGGCAATCATGGCTTGCTGAGGAGGGTGATGCCCGGTTCTTAACTTGTTGGCGTCAGCAGGTTTGAGGTCGGTGCGGGGAGGTACCATAACCCCCATGAAACGCGCGGTGCTTTTCGACGTGGGGGATACCTTGATCCTGGGTCACCCCAAGCTCTGGCTGTGGCCCTTGTTGCTCGAGCGCGGCCTGACCCCCGACACCTCCCGGCTCCAGGAGGCCATCGCGGCGGCCTACGCCGAGTACAACCGCCGCCACCTGGAGGCCATCAGCCCCGAAGCGGCCCTGCCGGTATGGCGCACCTTTCACCAGCGGCTTTTGCAAGGGCTGGGCTTGCAAGACCACGCCGAGGAGATCAGCCGCTATCTGGCCGAGAACTGGCAAAATCCCAAGGTCTGGCCGATCACGCCGGGGGCGGAGGAGGTGCTGTCCGAACTCAAAGGGCGGGGCTACCGGCTGGGGGTGGTCTCCAACTGGGACGGGCTCTTGCCGGGGGTGCTCGAGGCGGTGGGGCTGGCCCCCTACTTCGACTACGTGGCGGCCTCGGCTTTGGAAGGGGTGGCCAAGCCCGACCCGCGCATCTTCCAGGTGGTGTTGCACCGGCTGGGGGTCGCCCCGGAAGAGGCCGTGCACATCGGCGACTCCCCCGACGACATGGCCGGGGCCAAGGCGGCGGGCGTCACCCCGATCTTGTTCGACCCCTACCGGCAAAACCCCGAGGCCATCCACGACTTGCGCGAGGTGCTGGGGCGGGTGTAGCCAGATGACGGCCCTTGACTCTTGCCCCTCGACCCCCGAGGCTTAGGGCATGAGCGTACGCAGGGCGATCTGGGGCGACCACCTCGAGGCCATCGAGCAGAGCTTGTCCGAGGTGGATCCCGACCTCTACGGCTACATCCGCGACTTCGCCTACGAGGAGGTGCTGGCCCGGGGCGGCCTGGACCTCAAGACCCGCGAACTTTTGGCCATCACCAGCCTGATCGGATTGGGGACACCCAAGGAACTGGCGACCCACCTCGAGGGGGCCTTACGCAACGGGGCCAGCGAGCAGGAGATCCGCGAGACCATCATTCAGTCCGCGCTCTTCGTAGGGTTCCCCAATGCTCTGGGAGCCATGAAAATGTTCCACGCCATCCTGCGCAAGCGCTCTTTGGGCGAGGGATAGGCCTTCGCGCTGCGTCGTGGTTTGAGCCTTAATGAATGGCCGATTGGGGTCCCCAGCATTTGACTTTTGGATGGGGCCCATGCTACCTTCAGTTGTCCCTAGAAAAACCAGTAGAGGTTTTGCGGGTCGCAAGGAGAAGTAAATGAAGACAGGTACCGTGAAGTGGTTCAACGCAGAAAAGGGCTACGGGTTCATCGCGCAGGAAGAAGGCCCTGACGTATTCGTTCACTACAGCGCCATCGAAACCGACGGCTTCCGCACCCTCCAGGAGGGCCAGCGGGTACAGTTCGAGGTCGAGCCGGGCAAGAACGGAAAAGGCCCCCAGGCTGCTAAGGTTCGCCCTGCTTAGGACTAAAACCAGCCCAGCGAGCCCCCCCATCGTTCGGGGGGCTCGCCCCTATGGTGGGTTCAGCAACAGCACCTTCATTATCGAAGCCTCTAAAATGATCCTACCGCTACCCGCTGCTTGACTCTTTGGCGGCTTCCGGACAGGGGTTTTTGTAGCCATAAGGAGTGTTCATGACCGAAGAACAACATCTACGCGAGTACACCAAGACCCTCAAAGCGATCCTGCCGCGGCATTTTTTCGAGCCGGTACCGGCCCGGATGATGTACTTGCCGATCTTTGTGGGGCTGTTCGCGCTGTGCGCATGGGGCATCGTGGCCACTCCCTTGGTGTTGCTCAAGCTGCTGCTGTCTTTGGGGGTTGGCTATGCCTTTATCGGAATGGGCTTTCTGGCCCACGAGATCCTGCACGGAGCGGTCACCAAGAACCCCCTGCTGCGCTCGATCGCCGGGACCATCGCCTTTTTGCCCCTCTTGGTAGGGGCCCGGCTCTGGCGCAAGTGGCACAACGTGGAGCACCACGGCCATACCCAGCACCCCGAAGACGACCCGGACGCCATGGGGACGCTCGAGGTAGCCCAGCAGAAACCCATCTTCCAGTGGTTTTTCCGCCTGGCCCCAGCCTTCCGCAGCCTGTTCCTATTCGGCTCCTTCACCTTCTGGTTTAGCTTCCACGCCCACATGATGCTCAGGCGCTTCCTGAGCGAGTTTAAGCCCCACGAGCGGAGGGTGGTGATCTTCCAGGCCGTCCTGCCCTACCTGGTATGGCTGGGGGTGCTTTGGTTGGTAGGACCGTTCAACTTCCTCTTTGTGTTCGTGCTGCCTTGGGTGATCGCCAACTTCATCGCCATGAGCTTTATCGCCACCAATCACCTCCTCAACCCGGTTACCGAGACCAACGATCCGCTCATGAACAGCCTCACCGTCAGGAACCCCAAATGGCTGGAGTGGCTGACCCTGGGATTTGGCCTGCACGTTGAGCATCACATCTTCCCGGTCCTCTCGCCCAAGTACGCGCATATCGTGGCCGACAAGATCAAAGAACTCTGGCCCCAGCGCTACAATGAGCTTCCGCACTGGAAGGCGCTGTACTACCTGTGGAAGACGCCGCGCCTCTACCGCGATCACCGCAACCTGATCGAGCCCACCAGCGGCAAGGTCTTCGGCACCATGGGCTTTGGCCTGCCTGAGCGGGTTCAGCAGTATAAACAGGCCAGGATCCGGGCTCGAGCGCTGAGGAAGGGGAGCAGACGCTCGAGCTAACCCCCTGTACCTGGTTCCCCCAACCCTGTACCCTATCTTTCGTGCGAATTCTCGTTGCCAATGACGACGGTATCTTCTCCCCCGGCATCAAGGCTCTGGCGCTCGCCTTGCGCGCCCTAGGCGAGGTGGTGGTGGTGGCCCCTGACGTGGAGCAGTCGGCGGTGGGGCACGGCATCACCGTGCGGCGGCCCTTGCGCTTCAAGCACACCGCGGCGGCGGGTTTTGGCGAGATCCCCGCGTATCGGGTGGACGGGACCCCCGCCGACTGCGTGGTGCTGGGCTATCACCTCTTGGGCAAGCCCGACCTGGTGTGCTCGGGGATCAACATCGGGGTAAATTTGGGCCTCGATCTGACCCACTCCGGGACGGTGGCGGCGGCGCTCGAGGGCACCAGCCTGGGCATCCCTTCCATCGCCTTCAGCCAGGAGGTCTCGGAAGAGGAGCTGCGCTTCGAGGAGGCCGCCCGGCTGGCGGTCCCCATCGCCAAGTGGGTGCTCGAGCGGGGCTTGCCCAGCGGTATCCTCCTCAACGTCAATTTTCCCAAAACCACCCCCAAGGGCACCAAGATCACCCGGCTCTCCAACCACCACTGGCAGGACACCGTGCTCAAGCGCGAAGACCCCGAAGGCCGGCCCTACTACTGGGTGGCCGGGCAGCAGACCGGGCTCGAGGACGAGGGCACCGACCTCTGGGCGGTCAAGCAAGGTTATGTCTCGATCACCCCGGTCACGATGGACTATACCGCCTATGGCTTCAAGGAGAAGCTCGAGGCCTCTTTCCCCGGCCTGAGCCAACGAAGCTAGGCTAGAATCCGTCGTACGCGCTACCCAAACAACGGTCGAGCGTGCGACCTAGAGCACTCCTTACAGCATGGTCCGCACCAGCGGCAGGTTGGCCACGAGGGCCAGGATGATCCCGACCAACAGCCAAGCGGTCACGCCGCCCCAGACCCCCCCGGCCCGCGCCCGCAGCCAGCCCAGAAAAAAACCGGTGACCACCCAGAAGAGGGTCGGACCCGGCACGGCCAGCGCCCCCAGCAGTGGGGTCATGGGGAGGGTCAGTTCTTTGTAACGCTCGCCTAGGGCATTGGTGGCGACGCCTCGCAGCACCGGCTCGAGCAGGGCCAGCCCCACAAAGGTCAGGAACAGCGGCGGAACCTCGCCCAGGCCGAGCGGTTTGCGCACCAGGCTGTATAGGCCCAGCAGCACCAACAGCACCACCCCCGCCCACAACCCCTCGATCCAGCCCCGGGGGTTACCCATGTGGGTGGCCAGGCGGCTGCGCAGGCGATAGTAGGCGATCCCCAGGACGAAAGCGCCCAGCAGGAAGTAGAAGACCGGGCGAACCAGTTCGCGTTGTACCGGGGTGAACAGGGCCAGCCAGTTGCCGTAGAGCGAGAAGCCCACCCAGCCGCTCACCAAGGCGGCCAGGGCCAGCCCGCCCAGCAGCCACAAGTAGACGGTGCCGGGCCCGTAGCTGGGCTCGCCGGTCATCTCCACGGTGCGCATCGGCTCGATGCGGCTCTCCCCGTAGAGGACCAGCCCCAGGAAGACCAAGAAGGTCAGCAGCCAGGGCCAGGTGCGCAGGAAAAGCTCGTTGGCCAGCCCCACCCGGGCCGAAAGCTGCCGCAGCACCAGCCCGCCTTTGGTCCAGTCGCCCTGGCCGTAGTAGACCATGGCCAAAAGCCCTAAGGCCCGGTTGTAGTCGGGCTCGAGCGGCCCCAGCCGGGGTAGGGCGGCCTCGAGGCCTGCGGCGGCCTCGCCGAGCCGCCCCGCTGCCCATTGCAGCTCGGCGCGCAAGAGGCTCTCCGGGGGGGTATCCCCCAGCAGGGCCATTCCCTCCTGGAGCCGTCCCAGCCGCTGATAAAGACGGGCCGCCCCCAATCGGCCCTCGGCGTCGGCGGTAGCCCGCAGATAAAGCGGCAGGGCTTCCTCGTAGCGGCCCAAGGCCTCGAGGGCCTTCCCCCGCAGCACCAGGGCCTGGGTGGAACCCTGGTCGTCCAAAAAGGCCAGGGCGTCGGCGGGGCGGCCCTCCAAGAGCCGGGCCCAGCCGGTGAGAAGCCGCACCTCGGGGTCCTCGGGGGCCAGTTGGTCCATCTTCTCCAGGGCCGGTTTGGCCTCCGCCAGTGCGCCGTGCTCGAGGTTGATCCGGGTGAGGAGCTTGAGGCTCGGAAGATACCCGGGGTCGGCCACCAGGGCCAGTTCACAGGTGGCCCGGGCGCTGTTCAGATCGCCCTGCTCGTACAGGGCTCGGCATTGTTGGTGATATTTTTGGGGGCCGCTGACTTGGGCCCAAGCCAGCGCTGCGCAGACCCAACCGAGGCCGAGCAGCCCGGCCCATACGCGCTTCATGGGGTTCAGTTTAACACGCGGGGCCGCCCGGGCCTGGTAATATTTGGCTGGCAAGCGGAGGAGTGAATGAGGAGAAGTTTTGTAGGGTTACTGGTTTTGTTATGGGCTGGGCTGGTCTGGGCTCAGGGGACCGACCCCATCTCGCGCCTGATCGACGACGGCAAGTACCAAGAAGCCTATGCCGCCGCGGTCAAGCTGGGGACCTCCGAGGGCTGGACCCAAGCCGCCAAGGCCGCGAGCTTTTATGCCGGCTATCAGGCCAAGGAGAGCGAGCGCGGCCCCTGGTATGACCGCGCCGAGGACGCCGCGCAGAGGGCCATCGCCGCCGACAAGAACAACCCCGAAGCCTATTTCGAGCTGGCCCGCGCCGGCGGACGCCTGGCGCAGTTCCGCGGCATCCTGCAAAGCCTCAGCCTGGCGGCTTCGGTACGCGACAACCTCAACAAGGTGCTGCAGCTCAACCCCAAACACGCCGGGGCCCGGGTGGCCTTGGCCCTGTGGAACCTCGAGCTGACCCAGAAAGGGGTGGGCTGGCTGTACGGGGCCGACGGCGGGCGGATCATCCCGCTTTTCGAGGAGGCCATCAAGCTCGAGCCCGAGGAGATCATCCACAAGGTGGAGTATGCCGGTGCCCTGGCCAAGCTGGGCCGCCTTGCCGAGGCCCGCAAGCAGTACGAGGCCGCCTTGGCCCTGACCCCCAAAACCGCGGCGGACCGCTACGACCTGGAGCGGGCCAAGCGGGAACTGGCCGCGCTCAAGTAGCCGAGATTCCCGCTGTGTAGTCGGTCAATACATATGAGACTCTGTGGGGACCCACTCATCCCCACACCACGCCAAGGTGCGGCGTACTGGGTCCACTGCCCAGGGCCATCAAGCAGATCAGCATCAAGTCTTCCCACTCATGCTCGGTCTTCAGGTGTTCCCTTCGGTGTACAGACGCCGGTCCGTCCCGATAGGGGATCCTCCCCCGAGGTCAGGTAGCCTTCAAAGAAGCCATGATGGTTGGCCGCCAACACCAGCGGCCCGCCGCGCAGTAGACCCCGCGCAGCCGCCGCAGGCTGGCATAGAGCATGTGGCGCAGGACCCGGGCGAACAGAATACCGGGACCGGCGGGGCTCAACCGGGCTCCTGGGCGTGCTCGAGCGCGCTGCGGATGAGCTCGGTGACGTGGTGGTCCATCAGCCGGTAGTAGGCCATGCGGCCCTCCTTGCGGAAGGCCACCAGCCGCTCCTCCCGCAGCAGCCTGAGCTGGTGGCTCACCGCCGACTCGCTGGTGCCGGTGAGGGCGGCGAGGTCGCACACGCACAGCTCGGTCACGGCCAGCGCGGCCAGGATGCGCAGCCGGGTGGGGTCGCTCACCGCCCTGAGCAGGCTGCTCGCCCGCACCACGCGCGCCTCGTCGGGTACGGCCCGGCGGGCCTTCTCGAGGGCTTGGGGGTGGATGCCATGCTCCTCGCAGGCGGCGGATCGGTCTAGGGCGGTCGGCATGGCGGTGACCTCGTCTTGAGTATGCCACAGGCGGCTAGCGCAGGCGCAGCAGCCGCAGCGAGTTCAGCGTGACCAAGGCGGTGGCGCCGGTGTCGGCCAGGACGGCGGGCCACAGCCCGGTGACGCCCAGCAGCGTGGTGAGCAGGAACACCGCCTTCAAGCCCAGCGCGAAGGCGATGTTCTGCGCCACGACCCGCATCGTGGCGCGCGAGAGCCGCACCAGATCGGCCACCCCCCGCACCGAGCCCCCCAGCACGGCGGCGTCGGCGGTCTCGAGGGCCACGTCGGTGCCCCCTCCCATGGCGATGCCCACGTCGGCCCGGGCCAGGGCGGGCGCGTCGTTGATGCCGTCGCCCACCATCGCCACGGGGCGGCCCTGCCCCAGCTCGGCCACGGCGCGGAGCTTGTCCTCGGGCATCAGCTCGGCCCGCACCTCCAGGCCCAGCCCCTCGGCCACGGCCCTGCCCGTGCGGGCGTTGTCGCCGGTGAGCATCACGCAGCGCACCCCCAGGCTCCCCAGCTGCTCCAGCCCCTCGCGGGCGTCGGGCCGCGGCTCGTCCCGCAGGGCGATGAGGCCCAGCGGGAAGGGCGGGTTCAGCAGCAGCACCACGGTCTTGCCCTGGGCCTCGAGCTCCGCGACGCGCCGCTGAAGGGGGGGCTCGAGGGGAGCGAGCTCGGCGGCGTAGCTCGGGGAGCCCACGGCGAGTTCCCGGTCCCCGACCTTTGCCCAGGCCGCCTTGCCGCGCAGGGCCCGCCCCTCCCGCGCGGGCGGGACGCCGACCCCCGCCTCCCGAGCCCGCTCCACGATGGCCTTCGCCAGGGGGTGCGAGGAGCCCTGCTCCACCGCGGCCGCCAGGGCCAGCAACTCCGCCTCGGGGAGCCCCAGCGGGAGCAGGTCGGTCACCCGGGGCCGCCCCTCGGTGAGGGTGCCGGTCTTGTCGAAGGCGACGGTGCGGACGCGGGCCAGGGCCTCCAGCACCGCGCCCCCCTTAATCAGCAAGCCCTGCCGCGCCCCCGCCGCGATGGCCGAGGCCATGGCCGCCGGCACCGAGAGCACCAGCGCGCAGGGGCAGGCGATGAGCAGCAGCGCCAGCGCCTTGTAGAGCCACTCGTGCCAGGCTCCGCCCAGCAGCGGGGGCACCACAGCCACCAGGGCCGCGGCCAGCAGGAGCGCGGGGGTGTAGTAGCGGCTGAAGCGGTCGATGAAGCGGGCGGTGGGGGCCTTGGACCCCTGGGCCTCCTCGACCAGGTGGATGATGCGGGCGAGGGTGTTGTCGCGGGGGTCCTTGTTCACCCGTACGGTGAGCAGCCCGTCGGCGTTGATGCTGCCCGCATAGACCGGGTCGCCGGGGCCTTTGTTCACGGGGAGCGACTCCCCGGTGACGGGCGATTCGTCGAGGGCCGAGTGCCCGCTCAGGATGGTGCCGTCGGCGGGGACCCGCTCGCCCGGGCGCACCTGCACCACCTGGCCCACGCGCAGGCCGTGGGCGGGGACTTCGCGGCCCTTGGCGCCCTCCCCTTCCCCCTCGAGGAGGAAAGCGGTCTTGGGGGCCAAAGCCGCCAGGGCCCGGATGCCCCCGCGCGCCCGGCCCGCCGCCACGCCCTCCAGCAGCTCCCCGACCGCGAACAAGAACACCACCGCTGCGGCCTCGGCCGCCTCGCCGACGAGGAGTGCGCCCAGG
>PSML01000067.1:0-1591 GCA_040290145.1 Meiothermus sp.
GGCCGGCGATGTCTAGTTTAGCGACCATATTCAAAGAATGGGTCTTGGTGAGAAAGGAGCCTAAAAGCGATGATGGATCTGTGGATGGTCCTTCTTGCCCTTGTCTGGTTCGGGCTGTTCTTGGGTCTTGTCCGGTATGCCGACCGGGCGTAGGCTCTAGTCGGCCGCTCCAAAAGGAGAAGATCAGGATGATGGCTTTTGGCAGTGGCGGTGTTCCTCATGGGATACCTCGCCCACGAGCTTGTGGGTCCGGAGCGGTTCTGATGGGCGACTGGTCCATTGGCTGCGGTTCATCTTGGAACGGCCACGGATCTCTTAGAGGGGGTGCATGTTGAGATGGAGCCGAATCTTTGGACTGACCTTGTACAGCTCGTCGTGTTCGTCGGGCTGGTGACTGGGCTCGCCGTCCCGCTTGGCGGTTACTTGGCCCGTGTTTTCGGCGACGGGCCGGCGCCGGGGGACCGGTTTTTCCTGCCCCTTGAGCGGACCATCTACCGCGTCGCGGGGATCGATCCGGAGGTCCGGATGGACTGGCGAGCGTACGCGGCGGCCCTCGTGGTGACCAACTTCATCATGATGGCGCTCATCTACCTTGTCCTTCGGACTCAGGGGTATCTCCCGCTCAACCCCGATCGCATCGGCAACATGCCTGCGGACCTTGCCTACAACACCGCGACCTCGTTCATCACGAATACGAACTGGCAGGCTTACAGCGGCGAGACCGCCATGAGCACCCTAGCCCAGATGCTGTCCATCATCTACCCGATGTTTACCTCGGCGGCGACGGGCATCGTGGCGGCGATCGCCTTTGTCCGGGCCTTCACCGGTGTGCGCCAGGACCTTGGTAACTTCTTTGTGGACCTCGTTCGGGCGCACACGCGGCTTCTCCTCCCTCTCGCCTTTGGTGTGGCGCTCCTCCTGGTCGCGGAAGGGGCGGTGCAGACGTTCGCAGGGTCGGTCGTCGCCAAGACCTTCGACGGCGGGACGCAAGCCATCCCCCGGGGCGTGGTGGCCGCTTTGGAGTCCATTAAGCACCTCGGGACGAACGGCGGCGGTTACTTTGGCGCCAACGCCGCTCACCCGTTTGAAAACCCGTCGCCGATTACAAACCTCGTCCACATGCTGTCGATGATGCTCATCCCCGCTGCCCTGATCTTCGCTTTTGGGCGGATGATCGGAAACCCCCGGCAGGCGTGGGTGCTTTTCATCGCGGTTTTCTTTCTCTTCCTCACCATGTGGGGCGTCGTCTACGGAAGCGAACGGCTCGGCGTTCCAGCCCTGAATCAGGCGGGGCTCGTCGGCGGCAACATGGAAGGGAAGGAAGTCCGTTTTGGGCTCTTCGGTTCAGCCCTCTTTACAACGGTGACGACGGCCGCCACCACCGGTTCGGTAAACAACATGCACGATTCGCTCACGCCCTTAGGTGGCTTCGTGCCGCTTTTCCAGATGATGTTAAACAATGTCTTTGGCGGCGATGGAGCCGGGCTTCTGAACATTCTCCTTTACGTCATCTTGGGCGTTTTTCTCGCCGGCCTTATGGTTGGCCGGACACCGGAGCTCTTTGGAAAGAAGATCGAGACGAAGGAGATGA
>PSML01000067.1:1688-14800 GCA_040290145.1 Meiothermus sp.
TGGGCGTTTTTCTCGCCGGCCTTATGGTTGGCCGGACACCGGAGCTCTTTGGAAAGAAGATCGAGACGAAGGAGATCAAGCTCGCAGCCATCGCGCTCCTTACCCATCCCTTCATCATTCTCGTGCCGACAGCGATCGCTCTCGCCCTGCCGGGGCCCCAGGCGTCGATTGCGAACCCTGGCTCCCACGGCGTAAGTGAGGTGCTCTACGCCTACACGTCCGGAGCAGCAAACAACGGCTCGGCCTTCGCTGGTCTTAGCGCCAACACGGTGTTTTACAACACGACGATCGGCTCCGTCATGCTTCTTGGCCGCTTCGTGTCGATCATCGCCCTTCTCGGTATCGCGGGATCGCTGGCGAAAAAGGCACCGGTTGCCGTGGGCGTCGGGACGCTCCGGACGAACACGCCTCTTTTTGGTGTCGTCTATCTGCTCATCGTCTTGATCCTCGGTGCTCTTGCTTTCTTTCCGGTGCTTGCCGTTGGGCCGATCGCCGAACATCTGGCCATGCTCAGGGAGTGACGCTTCGTGAAAGCGGAAAGCCTCGTTCTATCTTCTCTCGCGGTTCTTCGTTGGTGGATGGTGAAAAATCCGCTCCTTTTCGTCGTTGCGGTCGGGATGGTGATCGTCTTCCAACCGGATCTCTTTAGCCTGTCCGGTGCTTCCCGGGGGTATAATCTAGCCTTCTTCCTTATCCTGGCGGCGACCCTTTGGCTTGCCAACTTCGCGGAGGCCGTTGCCGAAGGCTGGGGGAAGGCTCGGGCCGAAACCCTCCACCGGGCGTGGGCGGAGATGATGGCCCGCTTTCTCATGAAGGATGGGGCGATAAGGATGATCCCATCGTCCGGGGTGTTCGGAAGGGGCTGGCGGATGTCCGAACAAATGTGGCCGATAAGGTGGCAAAGATCGAAAGGAGATCGGCAGTGTTGAGACAGGCGCTTGGTCTTTCCCTAGTCCTTTGGGTTCTCACCGGCCTCGTTTACCCAGTGGTGACGACCATTGTCGCCCAGGCGCTCTTTCCCCACCAGGCGAACGGGAGCCTGATCGTCGGTGCCGATGGAACCGTTCGGGGTTCGTACCTCATTGCCCAGCCGTATACCGGCGATGGCTGGTTCCATCCCCGGCCACCTGCGGGCGATGCGTATGATCCCCTTCGCACCGGTGGAACGAACCTGGCCGTGGCCCGGCCTGATTATCAAGCCAAAGTCCTGCGCCGGATGGATGTTGTGCGGAAAGAGGCCGACGATCCTGCGCTTTCGGTGCCGGCGGACCTCGTCACCGCCTCCGGCTCGGGCCTCGACCCCGAGCTCTCGCTGCCGGCAGCCCGGGCACAGGTGCCGCGCATAAGCCGCGCCACCGGTATCCCTGCGTCGGAGCTCCGCGCCCTTATCGACCGCGTGGCGTTGCCCCGGGAGCTGGGCCTTTTCGGTGAGCCGCGGGTTAATGTGAATCTCCTGAATGAAGCGTTGCGGGAGCTTCTTGCCGGGCGGTAAGTCCGCTGGCGCCGCCACAAGAGATGGCCGCTCCCACCGTGCTTGGCCTTCTGTAGTGGAAGCGAGAAAGTCTAAGGGCTGGACGTGTGAAGGAGGAGGGGCGGTGGCCGAAAGAGCGGAACGTCGAAAGTCACCTGAGCAGCAGGCTTTGGTTGCACCGGGCCAGGGTAGTGGGTGGGATCTACACCACCTCGGCAAGGTCCTTTCGACGGAAGGCCCTTCTTGGGCTGTCGACGTTGTACTGGAAAGGTGGGCACGATGGGGCTCGGATTGGTGTTGTTGGTCATCTCAGTGCTGGTGGGGATCTACCTCGTCTACGCGTTGCTACGCCCGGAGGAGTTTTAGGGAGACGCTATGCTCTACATCATGGGAATCCTGATTCTAGCCCGCTACATACCCATCCTTGCACCGCTTGCAATCGCGGGTTTGCTATCCACCAAACGGATTGCACCCCAAAGCTTGGGAACCTTACGGGTCGAGACCCCGGTCTTCGCCCTGATGACCTTCTCGACCATTTTGATCGTGCAACTGCTTAGTTTCGTCCCGGTGCTGGTCCTCGGTCCGATTGCCGAACAGCTCGTAGGTGTGCGATGAACCCTTCCCCGGACTTCAAGACGCTTCGCCGCCAGGCTAGGAAAGCCACCTTTGACCGCAGCTTGATCAACCAGGCGCTCAAGCAGTCTTTCCTCTACCTGGCTCCGCGCCGACAGCTCAGGAACCCGGTAATGTTCGTGGTTTGGGTGGGGACAGCGGTCACCTTCTACATCGCCTTAGCCGATGCCTTTAGCGCCAAGCCCTTTGGCTATGAACTGGCCATCGCGATCCTGCTCTTGCTGACGGTTCTCTTCGCCAACTTTGCCGAGGCGCTGGCCGAGGCCCGGGGCCGGGCCCAGGCGGCCAGCTTACGGAGCGCCCGGGCTGATCTCAAGGCGCTGAGGATCACCGAGGGGGGCCTGGAGGAGGTTTCGTCCACGCAACTTCGCAAGGGCGATTTGGTGCGGGTGACTCAGGGTTCGCTGATTCCTGCCGATGGTGAGGTGCGGGAGGGGCTGGCGGTGGTGGACGAGTCAGCCATCACCGGGGAGTCAGCCCCGGTGGTGCGTGAGGCGGGAACCGACCACGCCGGAGTGACGGCGGGAACGCGGGTTCTGACCGGCGAGATCATCGTTGAGGTGACCTCCAATCCCGGTGATAGCTTTTTGGATCGGATGATTGCCCTGGTGGAGGGGGCCAGCCGCCAGAAGACCCCCAACGAGATCGCCCTGAGCGTGCTGCTTTCAGTCTTGACCTTGATCTTCTTATTGGTGGTGGTCACGCTCCCTTACATCGCCAGCTTCGTGGGGGTTACCCTACCCATCCCCACCCTGGTTGCCCTCTTGGTTTGCCTAATCCCGACCACGATCGGGGGTCTGCTCCCAGCCATCGGCATTGCCGGGATGGACCGCGCCCTCAAGGCCAACGTCGTGGCGAAGTCGGGGAGGGCGGTGGAGGTCGCGGGGGACGTAGACACCTTGTTGCTGGACAAGACCGGAACCACCACCTTGGGGGATCGCCAGGCCACCGAGTTTCGACCGGTGATGGGGGTTTCCCCCGAGCGGCTGCGCTGGGCGGCCCTTGCGGCCTCGCTAGGGGATGTGACTCCAGAGGGCAAGTCCATCGTCAAGCTGGCTAGAGAGCAGGGCGCTCCGGTGATCGAGGATAAAGGGGTCAGGTTCATCGAATTCACCGCGCAGACCCGGATGTCTGGAGCGGATCTACCGGATGGAACCCGGGTACGCAAGGGTGCTCCGGATCGCTTGACGCAGCTTATCAAAGAGGCTGGGCACCCGATCCCTGCGGATCTGCCCTTGCTGGTTGAGGAGATTGCCCGCAAGGGAGCTACACCCCTGGTGGTCACCGAGAATGAACGGGCCTTGGGCGTGGTGGCCCTCTCGGACATCGTGAAGATCGGCATCCGTGAGCGCTTTGCCGAGTTGCGCCGGATGGGGCTTCGCACGGTGATGATCACCGGAGATAACCCCCTAACCGCCCAGGCCATCGCCAAAGAGGCGGGCGTGGATGACTTTATTGCCGAGGCTAAGCCTGAGGACAAGCTGCGGCTCATCCGCGAGGAGCAGGCCAAAGGCCGCTTGGTGGCCATGATGGGCGACGGCACCAACGACGCGCCGGCCTTGGCCCAGGCCGACGTGGGGCTGGCCATGAACTCGGGGACTCAGGCGGCTAAGGAAGCGGCCAATATGATCGACCTGGACTCCGACCCCACCAAACTGCTGGAGGTGGTGGAGATCGGCAAGCAGCTCCTCATCACCCGCGGCGCGCTCACCACGTTTTCCATCGCCAATGACGTGGCCAAGTACTTCGCCATCATCCCAGCGCTGTTTGCCGGTACCATTCCGGCACTGGGCGCGCTGAACGTGATGCGACTGGAGAGCCCTACCAGTGCGGTGCTCTCGGCGGTCATCTTCAACGCCATGGTCATTCCCCTGCTCATTCCGCTGGCCCTGCGCGGGGTGCGCTACCGGCCGGGTAGCGCGGATAGCCTCCTGCTGCGCAACCTGTTGATCTACGGTCTAGGCGGGCTGATCCTGCCTTTCGTGGGCATAAAGGCGATTGACTTGTTGGTCGGCTTGTTTGTGTAGGAGGAAGCAGCGGAAACCAGACTGGACTCGAGCGGCGGAAGTATTGGCACCTGGATACGCTTTGCGGCCTTGTTTTTGGTCCTCTGCGGGCTGGTCTATCCCATCCTCACCACGTTACTGGCGGGCGCCCTCTTTCCCCGCCAGGCGAACGGGAGCCTGATTGTGCAAGACGGCAAAGTGGTGGGCTCTGAACTTGTGGGGCAGACCTTCAGCGGCGATCGCTACTTCATCGGGCGGCCTTCGGCGGCGGGCTATGACCCCCGAGCGGCGGCGGGCTCCAATCTGGCCGTCTCCAACCCTGCCCTGCGCGAGCGGGTACGACAGGATGCCCAGGCCATCGCACGGCGGGAAGGGGTGCGCCCCGAGCAGATTCCCCCGGACCTGCTGGCGGCCTCGGGTTCCGGCCTCGACCCCCATATCAGTCCGGAGGCGGCGCGTCTGCAGGTGGCGCGGGTTGCCCAAGCCCGTGGACTCTCCCCACAAGGGGTGCAGCAGATGGTCGCAGAGCACACCGAGAGGGGTTTCCTCGGCCGGCCCAGGGTCAACGTACTGCGGCTCAACCTGGCCTTGGATGGGGTACGCTAGGACCTATGGAACCGGCCGCGCCTGACCCCCAGCAGTTGCTCGAGGTGTCTTTTCGTGGCGACAGCCAGGTGGCCATCCTGAAAAGCGGAAGGGGCCGCCATAAGATCTACGTGGGGGCCGCGGCCGGGGTGGGCAAGACCTACCGGGCCTTGCAGGAGCTGCGCGAGCGCTTGGAGGCTGGGGTGGACGCGGTGGTGGGCTACCTCGAGACCCATGGGCGCGCCGACACGGCCCGGATGGCCGAGGGCTTGCCGATCTTCCCGCGCAAGCACCTCGAGTACAAGGGGGTGGTCCTGCCGGAGATGGACCTGGAGGGGCTGCTCGAGCGCCGCCCGGCGCTGGTGTTGGTGGACGAGCTCGCCCATACCAACGTCCCCGGCTCCAAGAACGCCAAGCGCTACCAGGATGTGGAAGAACTCTTGCAGGCGGGGATCGACGTGATCTCCACGGTGAACATTCAGCACCTGGAGTCGCTCAACGACCTGGTGGCCCGCCTGACCGGGGTTCGGGTCAAAGAGCGTATCCCCGACCGGGTACTCCTGGAGGCCGACGAGGTGATCCTGGTGGACGTGACCCCGGAGATCCTGCAAGAGCGGCTCCGGGCGGGCAAGATTTACCCCAAAGCCAAGATTGAGCAGGCCCTGGCCAACTTTTTCAGCGCGGAGAACCTGGCCGTGCTGCGCGAGCTGGCCCTGCGCAGCGTGGCCGATAAGGTCGAAGAGGACGCCTCTGCGGGGGAGGATTCTCCGGCGATCAAGGAGCGCATCGCGGTGGCGGTGACCCCGAGGCCCAAAGACGCCCTGCTCATCCGCCGCGGCGCCCGCATGGCCCAGCGGATGCGCGGCGAGTTGCACGTGGTGCACGTGAGAAACCGCCGCCTCTCCCGCGAGGAGGAGCGGGTGCTGGACAACCACCGCATCATTACCGAGAGCCTCGAGGGCCGCTTCCACATCCTCGAGGGTCGCGACGTGGCCCGTGCGCTGGCGGATTTCGCCCAGGAGTACGGCATCACCCAGCTCGTCTTGGGGGAGAACACCAACCCCACCTGGCGCGACCTCTTCCGCATCTCGATCATCCAGCGGCTGATCTACCTGACCCACGACATCGATATCCACATCATGGACCGGCGGGATGAGGGGCGCTGATACCCCCTATGGGGTAGGGCTAGGGGTTTCCTCGTTCTTATAGAGCACCCCGGCGTTGTAGTCGTACTCGAAGAGTTCCGCGTAGCGTCCCCAATCGATGGCGGTGGCCAGAACCCCCTCAGCATCCTCGGTGGACATGTAATCTTCCAGCTCCCGCAAGAATCGCTCCTCGGGGGCCCGCCCGGTGGGGCGGGTGTGCAGCACCCGGTGGATGTGTCCTACCAACGGCACTTGCAGCAGCAGACGGGCCAGGATCCGCTTACGCCCCTCCAAGTCGGCCTGGGCGAAGCGCTGGCCCTCCGGGGTGAGGCGGACATCGCCCTCTTGCAGCACGGCCAGGCCGAGTAGCTCGGCGGCATCCAGCAAAGGGAAGAGGTCATCCACCTCGAGGCGCATCTCCTCGGCCAGGCGGGGCAGGTCCTCCTTGCCATAGTCCGGGCCCTCGGCTACCCGCTCCAACAGCCCGGTGAGGGCCCCCACCGGGGCTTTGGGCAGGCGGTGGCCCAGTGTGAGGGGCTCGGGGGTGGCCCGCTCGAGGGTGGGGCGGGTGGTCAGGATGCGGTAGACCTCCTCGACCAGCTCTTGGAAAGCGGGGTCTTCGCGCTCTCGTGGATGCGGTAGGGTCACGGCCACCTCGGCCCGGATACGGCCAGGGTTAGCCGACAGCACCAGGATGCGGTCGGCCAGCAACACCGCCTCTTCGATGTTGTGGGTCACCAGCAGGATGCTCTGGATGGGGACGCGCCCGCTTCCCCACAGCTCCAGCAGCTCGCTGCGCAAAGTCTCGGCGGTGAGGACATCCAGGGCGCTAAAGGGCTCGTCCATAAAGAGCACCTCGGGCTCGGTGACCAGAGCCCGGGCGAAGCCCACCCTCTGGCGCATCCCGCCGGAAAGCTCTTTGGGAAAGGCCTTTTCAAAGCCATCCAGCCCGATCAGGTCGATGGCCTGCAAAGCCCGGCGGCGGCGCTCGGGGGCGGGAATTCCCATCGCCTCCAGGCCCAGCTCCACGTTTTGTTGCACGCTAAGCCAGGGAAACAGGGCGAAGCTCTGGAACACCAGGGCCATGCCCGGCATGGGCCCGCGCACGGCCTGGCCCCGGTAGCGCACCTGGCCCGCCGAGGGCCGCAAAAGCCCGCTCAGGCAGCGCAGCAGGGTGCTCTTGCCCGAGCCGCTGCGGCCCAAGAGGGCTACGATCTCACCCTCCCTTAGCTCGAGGTTGATGCCCTCCAGCACGGTGAAAGGTTTGCCCTCGGGGGTGGTGAAGGCTTTGCTCAGGTCCTCCGCTTGCAGCAGGGTCTTGGTGATAATCTGTGCCATGGTCTACCCCTCCCATCAGTCCAGCCGGTAGCGCTCCTCGGCCAACCGGTACAGCCGCCGCCAGATGAGCCGGTTGTAGGCCAGTACCCATAGGCCCATCACCAGCATCCCCAGCCCCACGTGGGGGTTGAACTCGCCGGTGCTCCAGCGGGCGATATAGGCCCCCAAGCCGGTGGCCACCAGGACGGTGTTGCCCCACTGCACCACCTCGGCCACGATGCTGGCGTTCCAGCTACCGCCGGTGGCGGTGATGCCCCCCGTGACGAAAGCGGGAAAAATGGCCGGGAGGATCAGCCGCCGCCAGAGCTTCCAGCCCCGCAGGCCGTACATCCGAGCCGCCTCCTTGAGGTCGTTGGGGATGGCCACGGTGCCGGCAATCACGTTGAACAGGATGTACCACTGCCCTCCGAGCACCATGAGGGGCGAAACCCAGATCTCGGGGTTGAGCTGGAGGCGGCTGATAACGACCACAAACAGGGGAAAGAGCAGGTTAGCCGGGAAGGCCGCGCCAAACTGGGCGAGGGGCTGGGCCCACTGGGTGAGGCGGGGCTGCAAGCCGACATACACCCCGATTGGCAGCCAGATCAGCGTTACCAATAGCACAAAGAAAGTGACCCGCAGCGCGGTGAACAAGCCGTACTTCAGCACCTCGGGCACTTCCGGCCAGGAGACCTTGCCCGCCGGTACCAGTGGTCCTTGGCAGGAAGAGGCCAAGTCGGCGGGGGCCTGCACCCCAAGCTCGCCTAAGAGGGCCTTCAGGTCGCCGCCGAGCCCCTTTCCACCCCCGGTAGCCGCACATACCTGGGAAAGCCAGACCGTCCCGTCGGCACCGGGATGGATCCCCAAAGCCGCAAAGCGTTTGGCCACCTCAGGGGACAGATCGGCGTTGAGGTTGGGATTGGGCTTCAGGGTCCGCCCACCTTCGAAGCCCAGACCGGGGCCAAAGAGATAACCCAGCAGCACCCCCAACAAGGTCAGCGAGCCCAAGGCGACCCCCAGGTTGAAGAGGAGGTCGGCCAGAGGGGCGCGAACGCGAAGCTTGGGCGGGGCCACCCGGCTGTCGCCGCGAAAATACGCCTCGAGGGCCTCTCCGGGCCGATCCCTGCGGGCGCTCCTGAGCCACAGCCACTCCCACAGGGGCTGGGGCAAGCGGGCGATGCGTCCGCTCAGGCGGGCCCGCTGGAGGATGGTCAGCACCCAAGACTGGGCGGTGTCGCTGGACTCGGACCCCTCAAACTTGAACTTCTCAGCCCAGGCCACCACGGGGCGAAAAAATAGCTGGTCGTAGAGCAGCACCAGCAAGAACAGGGTCACCCCGGCGTAGATCATTGCGTGGGTATCAGCCCGCTGGATGGCGAGGGCGATATAGGAGCCCACCCCCGGTAGGTACTGGGGCTGGTCGCGCCCTACCACGTTGATGGTCTCCGAAGCCACCACGAAGAACCAGCCCCCCGAGACCGACATCATGGCGTTCCAGACCAAGTTCGGCAGGGCGAAGGGCACCTCTAGCTTCCAGAATCGCTGCCAGGGGGAAAGCCGGAGCATAGCCGAGGCCTCTTGCAGCTCCTTGGGCACCGTGCGCAGTGAGGCGTAGAAACTGAAGGTCATGTTCCAGACCTGGGAGGTGAAGATAGCGAAGATGCTGGCCGCCTCGAGGCCAAACAGATCACCCCGAAACATCCCCAAAAAGATCGCTGTGGTCGCAGTGAGAAAGCCCAGGATGGGCAGCGATTGCAAAAAGTCCAGAATGGGGATGAGCACCCGCTCCGTACGCGGCACCTTGGCGGCTATGGTGGCGTAGACAAAGGTGAACAAAAGCGACAGCAACAGAGCAACCAGCATCCGGAGCAGGGTGCGCAGGCCGTAGTAGGGCAGATGGGCCGGGTCCAGGCTTACCGTGAGATCGGGCGAGGTCGGGCCAAAGGGCTCGGTAGCCCCCCGCAGGGCCAGGGTGAGGAGGGCCATGAGCACCAAGACGCCGGGGATCACCACCAAGTCCCAGCGTGAGAAGGGCGCGCGAGGCCGCAGGGCCT
Organism: Meiothermus sp.; assembly: GCA_040290145.1. GTDB lineage: Bacteria > Deinococcota > Deinococci > Deinococcales > Thermaceae > Allomeiothermus. Next base: position 10,900 of record PSML01000067.1, read on the forward strand.
CGGGGGAGGGGAAAACGCGTCTCATGGGCGAGCCCCCCTAGCCCGGGGACCATCCGTTGATCCCTGACCCGCCAGGTTCGAGTGACGGAGCAACCCACCCCTGCGCCGCAGTGCAGGGTAGGCAGACCCTCCCTTGGCCGAAGGTAGTGAGCAGCCGGGGTCAGCGGCGAGGTTCTGTTTTGGCGTGTTGAACATTAAAAACCTCCTCGGGTTCTGTAGGCATCCCCGAGGAGGTGGTCGTGGCGCTAAGGACCACCCCCAAGGGGACTTGGCCGGGAACTATGACTGCCAGAGTCTTCCATAGGGGGTATATCGGCTCCTTTCGTTTGGACTTGGGGGGCTCGAGCCCCCCGCAATTATGGGGGGGCTGCAACCCCTTGTCAAGGCGCTGGGAAAGGGGAGGGGGTGGCCCTCACCGCTCGGCAAAAAACTGCGCTAGAGCCGATCCTGCAGCCAGGCCGGGGTGATTTTGAGGAAATAGCTGTTGAGGGCGGTGTAGCTTCCGGTGAGGAGCAGCAGGCCCACCACCACCAGCACAGTTCCTGCGGCAAGTTCCACTCCGTGCGAGAAGCGGGCCATACGGCGCAGCAAGGGACGGATCCGGTCAGTTGGCATACGGTCCACGATCCGAAGCGCAAGTGCTCCTTGCGTGCATCCGCTTGATGCGCCACCCCTCACTTCGTTCGGCGAAAATACGCCGCTTTCGCCGCGAAGCGGGGAGGATGCCCCTCAATTCATTGAGGGGAGGACGTCACGTGGCAACTCGGGTAAATATACATACCCTTTGACAAAGGGTGGGGGCTTGCGTGGTTTATTCGGTCAAAAATCGCAACATGCCACTGGCATACCACTAAAATGATGGTGTTCTCGTCTGCCCCAACCGGGCGACAGCGTGCCGAGTTGTCCGGCGGTACTCGTGTACATCCCGAGGGTTCATCAGCCGGTTCTGACCATGCATAACCTTCCTGACGACGCTCAACACCTAAAGCAAGAAGTCGAAGCCTATCTCGCGCGCACGCGCGAGGCCAGGACGCTGGCGCGGCCCGAGGCCTCTGCGACCCTCGAGGCCGGGGCTAAGCGGCTCCAACGCCTGTTGGAGGAGGTCGCCGACTACAACCCGGACCTCAGCGACCCCCTCCCCTCCCTCCGACAGGTCTTCACCAAGCTCAAGGCCCAGCTGGACCCCTTGCTCCCCTCCGGCCCGGTGCAGCGCGTGCGGGTGGCAGCCTCTCCCCCGCCCCCGCTGCTCCACCCGGAGGCCACGATCCGCAAGGCCGAGCACGGCTGGTGGCTGGAGCGCGCTGGCGAGCGCACCCCGTACCAGGACCTCGAGGCCCTCGCCCGTACGGTGGGCACGTCGACCGTCCTGACCGATGACCTCGACCTCTGGCGCGCCAGCCTCCGCGCCTCCAAAGCATGCCCCCTCCTTGGCTGCCGCGTCTCGCTGGCCCTGTCCGATGAGCCCTGAACCTCGAGGCAGCAAACCACCCAAGACCCTTATGCAGCAGTGGCGATACCTGATCTACGACGAGCGGGCAGGGGCCTTCCTCGACGCGGCCTCCGGCCAACACCTCCCTGCCGAGGGAGCATTTCCCGACGGTACCGTGGTGCTGTGGGACGGCGCCGCGGCGACGGCCTTCCCGGTGTGGCTGGCCCCCACCGACGTGCTTCCCCCAGGTCTGCCGGAGACCTGGTGCGCGCCGGTGGCGCGGGCGCGCACCGTGGGGGAGCTGCAGCGCGCGCTGGCCCCCCTCACCCCGGCCCAGGCTGAGGAGGTGCTGCGCACCCTCCCGGATGAACTCATCCACGCCTGGACCGGCCAGCCGTGGCCACGGCCCCTGGCCGAGGTGCTGTACCGGATGAGCCTCGAGCGCTACTGCCAACGGCTGCAGGAGCGGGGCGTTGAGCTGCGCTGGGTACCCGCAGCCGCGGAGGAGCCGCTGAGCCTCGACAAGGCCGAGGTGATCAACCCACAGCCACAGGTCAGGCCCGGCCAGCTCGTCCCTCTCGAAGCGCTCGGCCTCGATGAGCGCTTGGCCCGGTCGCTGGCAGCCGGGGGAGCCCGGGAGGGCCTGTTCACCCACCAGGCGCTGGCGCTGGAGTTCCTGCGCGCCGCTCGCCGCGAGCCGTTCGATCTCGCGCTCACCACCCCCACCGCCTCGGGCAAGACCCTGGCCTTCGCCCCGGGCATCCTCGAGGACCTTCTACAGCGGAAGGGTACCGCGCTGTTCATCTACCCGCTGCGTGCGCTCACCATCGACCAGCACGACAAGCTGGCGCGGATGTGCGAGGGGCTGCCGCTCAGGGTGCGCCCCTTCTTCGGTAGCACCAGCCCCGAGGAGCTCCTCGAGGACGGGGTCCCCCAGGTGGTGGTGGCCACCCCCGACAAGCTCAACCACCACCTCGACCGCCCAGCGCTGGCCAGGTTCTTCGACCACGTCCGCTACATCGTCCTCGACGAGGCCCACGCCTACCGCGGCTACTTCGGCATCAACATGGCCCTGTTCCTGCGCCGGCTCATGGCGCTGGCGCATCGCGACGTGCGGCTGGTGGTGTCGACGGCCACCCTCGATAACACCGCCGACTTCGTGCGCCGCCTGACCGGGCGCCGCCGCTTCCGCGTGGTGGGCGCCTCAGGGGCGCCGGTCCACGCGCGCTTCTACTACCGCGGCGCCCCAAAAAACGTAAACAGCCTCATTCACGTTGTCCTGGGCGAGGGGCGCAAGGGGATCGCCTTCGTGGAAAGCCGGGCCGAGGCCAGGCGCCGGGCGGAGCTCCAGCGCAGTACCCGGGTGTACCCGCTCTTCAGCGGCCACCGCGACTACAACCGCATCCTGCACCAGCTGCGGCAGGGGGATGAGCCGATCTTCGTCTTCGCCACCGTCACGCTGGAGGCCGGCATCGACATCGGCGACCTCCAGCATGTGGCCATCCTGGGTTTCCCCAGCAGCCGCAACAGCTTTAAGCAGATGGCCGGACGGGCCGGACGCTCGGGGCCGGCGCATGTGATCTTCGTCCCGCGCACCGATCCCCACGGCAAGCCAAACACGCCAGCCGACGCGTACTATTCCCGCCCGGAGAACCTACAGCGGCTCGTGGAGGCCCAGGCCGACCCGGTCTACATCAACCCGGCCAACCCGGTTTTGCTGCGGCAGCACCTGCGGCGCATGCGTTGGGAGGCGCACCGTCTGGGGATGGATGGAGAGGAGCTGCTCGAGCGGCTGCTGGGCCCGGCAACCTTGCCCCAGGCGGTGCGGCAGAGGCTCAAGCAGGAGCTCGCTGAGCCGCTGAAGTGGGTTGAGCCACCATCCCTACGGTCGATGCCAGGCCTGACGCACCTGGTGATCCGGCTGGGTGAGGGGGCGCCGGCCCGGGGAGTAGCCGAGCTGGCGCTGGAGGGGGAGACCGCTCCGGAGTGGCTGCTGGGGGAGTTGACCCAGGAGGTAGCCCACCGGGAGTGGGCACTGGCCCTGGTATCCCTGCATCAGGGCCGTTACTACCGCACCGTCGACTGGACGCGCGCCCAGGTCCGCCGGAACCAGCGCGTTGAGGAGGCGGTGCTGGTGTGGGCTGAGGACATCACCGACCGCCTGATGGACCCCGTGGAGTACAACCGGGCGCACTACGGCGCCGAGCCGCCGGACCAGCCCGACCCCCAGCAGGTCAGGCACCACCACAGCCCCTGGCTGGCGGTCGACCCGCGGCTCGAGGCGGTGGAGGCCCGCGCTGAGCTCGGCGCGGTGGTCGCGGAGGGGGGACGAGGGCGGGTGCGGGTGGGCCTGGAGCAGGTGGTCAAGCGCCACATCGAGACCGTGGTCTTCCGCTGCCCCTCCCTGCGCAGCGCCCGGGGGGTCAGAAGGGTCAGCGGCGCCGAGAAGTGGGTGGTGGAGGATCCAGACGG
>PSML01000068.1:0-10937 GCA_040290145.1 Meiothermus sp.
CGGTGGATGCTGAAGGGCTCGCCGCTCCCTAAGCTGATCCGGGAGCCATACCCGCCCCGCAGGATCTCCTCGTGCTCCAAAGAACCCCGGTGGTGGTCGAAACTCCCGCCTTCTTTGAGCCGGAACAGGTACTTCCGGCCCCGGCGGTCTTGCAGCAGCACCCAGTCACCGTAGCGCACGGCCTTGATTGTCGAGCGTCGCGGCGCGAGGTGCAAGGGGCCTGGGAACCGTTACTGCCCGGCTTTGGCGCTCGCCATCTGGATGTAGCGCCCGTAGGCCTCCACGTCGTAGGGGTTGGGCAGCCGGAAAGGACCCACGAACACCGTAGGCGTCCCGTTCACCCCCACCCGGTTGCCGACGGCCAGGTCCGCCTCGACGGTCTGCCGGGTGGCGGGGTCCTGGGTGCAGCGCAGCAGCTTGAGTTCGTCCAGCTTGAGTTCCTGGGCCCGAGCCGAGACGTTGATGCCCTTCTCGAAGAGGGCATCGTGGTACTCGAAGAACTTGCCCTGCTGGGCGGCGCATTCAGCGGCCAGGGCGGCGGGCATGGCCTGGGGGTGGATCTGGGTGAGCGGGAAGTGCCGGAAGCTGAAGCGGGCCAGGCCAAGGTCCAGGTAGCGCTTCTCCAGCTCCGGCTTGACCTGCAGGGCGAGCTGCTTGCAGTAGGGGCACTGGAAGTCGGAGAACTCGCGGATCAGCACCCCGCTCTTGCCCAAAATGTGCCGGTCGGGGCCAAAATCCTGGATCTCCACCGGGGCCAGCGTAAAGCTCAGGTCCGCCGCTAGGGCTAAGGTGAAGGTGAAGCCATCCACCACCCCGATGTTCTGCGGCCCTTTGCCCCGCAGCCTGTCGGCGTTCTGCCGCATAAAGCCCAGGAAAGCCTCGGCGAGCTTGGGCTCCCCGATCCCAGCGGCCAGCACCCGCCCGGCCCCCAAGTAGTCGGTAGCGGGGCCACGGTAGCTCACCTTGTAGACCAGTCCGGCCAGTAGCTCGAGCTCTACCGTACCCCGGTTGTAGGTGAAGCTCGAGGCCTGGGTATTGACCCCTAAAGCCTTGGTCAGGCGCTCCGGGGGAAAGCTGATCTGGGCCCCCGCGCTGCCCAGCAAAAAAGCGGCCAGCAAGCCGCACCAAAGTCTCATACCCAATAACTTACACCAAAGGGGGCCTGCACCGCCTAAACCTTCATGAACTCCTCGACGTTGAGGATGAACACCACCGCCCCGCCCACCCGCACCTCGACGGGCTGGGCCAGGAAGGGGTCGGGGGCCTCGGCCATGGGGACCCCAGGGGTGATGAGCCTGGTTCTTGTCCGACATTTCTCCCGGATCACGTCCTTGACCGCCTCAACCTGGGAATCCTCCACCCCGATCAAAAGGGTGGTGCTGCCCTCGCGCAGGAACCCTCCGGTGGAGGCCAGCTTGGTGCTCTGAAAACCGTGCTCGGTCAGGGCCTTGATCAGACCCGGCGCATCCGCGTCCTGCACGATGGTGATTAGCAGCTTCATGGCCTGGATTATAGCACCCGGCCCCTAGAGAAAACCCAGCCCCCGGGCTCGTTCCAAGGCCTCCACCCGGTTGCGGGCCGAGAGCTTTGCGTACAGGCGCTCGAGGTGATCTTTCACCGTGTCCGGCGAAAGCCCCAGCTCCTGGGCCATCTCCTTGGTCGAAAACCCCTGCACCAGCAGGTGCAAGACGGTTTTTTCCCGCGGGGTCAGCTCCGGGAGGTCGGGGGCCCTGAGGCGCGGCTCGAGCCCCTTTCGCAGCCGCTTGAGCCGGTGGGCCAGTTCGTCCGGGGGCATCTCCTTCGACCAGTAGGCGTCGGCTCCAGCGTTGGCCGCTTGGTGGACCAGGGCCGGTTCGTGGAAGGTGGTGACCATGGCGATGAGCCCAGCATAGCCCCCCTCGCGCAGGGCCCGGCAGGCCGATATACCGTCGCGCCCCGGCATCTTGATGTCGAGCAGGATGGCCTCGGGGTGAAGCCTCAGGCCCAAGGTTACCGTCTGCTCTCCGTCGCCCGCCTCCCCCACCACGCTAAAGCCCTCCTGCTCGAGCGCGGCCCGCAGCCCCAGGCGAAAAAGGGGGTGGTCGTCGGCGATCAAGAGTCGCATGCGCTGTTGTCTAGTTTAGCCTCAACCGCAGACACGCCCCGCCCAACTGACCTTTGAGGCTTTCGAGCTTACCCCCGTGGACCTCGGCCACCCGCCGGGCCACGTACATTCCAAGCCCCGCCGAGCCGGCCCGCACCCCGCGCAGCCGCTGGCTGCGGAAGGGCTGGGAGAGGCGCTCGAGGCTGTCCGGCAGTCCCGGCCCGTCATCCTCGACCTCCACCCAGGCCTCGGCAGCCCGCAGCACCACCCGGCCTTTGGCGTGGCGCAAGGCATTGGTGATCAGATTGGTGAGGGCCCGCTCGAGCAGGTGCCGGTCCACCCGGGCCTGCCCCGCTCCAGCAACCTCCAGGCTTATCCCGGCCTCCTGGGCTTGGTCGACAAAACGTAGGCGCAGATCCTCCAGCACGGCCCGCAGGTTGAGCATCTCGGGGTTGGGTTTCTGGGTCTCGAGGCGGCTGGCGGTGAGCAGGTTTTCCACCAGCCAGTAGCTGCGCGAAAGCTCCTTCCACAGGTCGCGGATGACCTCTTTGCGCCGTAGGGGGCCGATGGAGTCGGCGTCCTCGAGGTACTCCAGGGCTCGGATGGCGGCCAGGAGCGGGGTCTTGAGGTCGTGGGCCAGGGTGGCAAAGACGGCCTCACGGCCCTCCATCACCTGCCGCAGGTGCGCAAGCAACTCCTCGAAACCCTCCCGCAGCTCGGCGATCTCCACCGGCGGGCGCTCCTTGGGACGAGGCAGGGCCAGCTCCGTCAGCACCCGTTCGGTGCTGCGCAGATAGGCCAGCGACCGGGTCAACTCGTCCACCGGGCGCATCAGCACCGTGGCGATCAGATACCCCACCCCAGCGGCCCCCAGAGCCAGAATCGGAGCCCACAGCAGCATCGGCAGCAAGACCTCGGGGCTTTGCCCCTGCGCTTTGAGCAGAAATCCCGCCAGTACCACGATGTTGGGCACGAAGGAGAGGGTGGCGACGGAAAGGGCGATGCGGTATTTGAGGGACACGCCCTACCTCCTACCCGGGCTCATTCCCTTCCCGCCGCAAGCACCGCCAGAAAGGCCTCTTGCGGCACCTCCACGCTGCCGATGGCCTTGAGGCGCTTCTTGCCCTCCTTTTGCTTTTCCAAAAGCTTCTTCTTGCGGGTGATGTCGCCCCCGTAACACTTGGCCAGCACATCCTTGCGCAGGGCCTTGACCGTCGAACGGGCGATGATCTTCCCGCCGATCGCGGCCTGGATGGGTACCGCGAACTGCTGGCGGGGGATTACCTCGGCCAGCCGGTCTACAATGCTGCGGCCAATGGCGTAGGCCTTGTCCCGGTGAGCGATGAAGGCCAGCGCGTCCACCGGCTCCTCATTGACCAGAATCTGCACCTTGACCAAGTCTCCCTCCCGGTACCCGGCCAGCTCGTAGTCCATCGAGGCATAGCCGCGCGAAAGGCTCTTGAGGCGGTCGTGGAAGTCGTAGAGGATCTCCCCGAAGGGAACCTGGTACACCAGCTCCACCCGCTTGCTGCGCTGGCCGGTTCCCAGATAGTTCATGTGGTCCATCCGCCCGCGCTTTTCCTGCAACAACTGCATGATCGGCCCCACGTACTCCTCGGGCGTGTAGACCGTGAGCCGGACGTAAGGCTCCTCCAGGGCTGCGATGGTGGCGGGGTCGGGCAGCATCGAGGGGTTATGCACCTCGACCACCTCCCCACCCAGGGTGAGCACCCGGTAGATGACGCTGGGCGCGGTGGAGATCAGGTTGAGGTTGAACTCCCGCTCGAGCCGCTCCTGTACGATCTCGGCATGCAGCAGCCCGAGAAACCCGCAGCGGAAGCCGAAGCCCAACGCCTCGGAGGTCTCCGGCTCGAAGTGGAGCGCGGCGTCGTTGAGCTTGAGCTTCTCCAAGGCGTCGCGGAGCCGGTTGTAGTCCTGGGTGTCCACCGGGTACATCCCGGCGAAGACCACCGGCTTGGCGGGCTTGAAGCCAGGGTAAGGGCCATCGGTGGGGTTATCGGCCAGGGTGATGGTGTCGCCCACCTGGGCCTCGCCGATCTCGCGGATGTTGGCGGTAATCCAGCCCACCTCGCCGGGCCCGAGCTGGGCCACCGGCTCGAGCGCACCGGGCCGGAAGACCCCCACCTTGTCCACCTCGAACTCCCTTCCGGTGGACCAGATCCGGATCTTATCCCCGTGGGTGACCGCTCCCTCGAAGACCCGCACGTAGGGGATCACCCCCTGGTAGGCGTCGAAGACCGAGTCGAAGATGAGGGCCTTGAGCGGGTGGGTGGGCTGGCCCCCCGGGGCTGGGATGCGGGCCACGATGGCCTCGAGGATCTCCTCCACGCCTTGGCCGGTCTTGCCGGAGGCGAACACCACCTCGTCGGCCCTGAGCCCCAGCACCTCCTCGATCTCCAGGGCCACCTCCTCGGGGCGGGCCGAGGGGAGGTCGATCTTGTTCACCACCGGGATGATGGTGTGCTCGTGCTCGAGGGCCAGGTAGAAGTTGGCGATGGTCTGGGCCTCGACCCCTTGAGAGGCATCCACCACCAACAGCACCCCCTCCACGGCGGCTAGGGCCCGGCTCACCTCGTAACCGAAGTCCACGTGGCCCGGGGTGTCGATCAGGTTGAAGGTGTAGGTCTGGCCGTCTTTGGCCTGGTAGAAAAGCCGCACCGCGCTGGCCTTGATGGTGATGCCGCGCTCGCGCTCGAGCTCGAGGGAATCCAAAAACTGCTCGCGCATCTCGCGCACGCTGACCGCGTGGGTCATCTGGAGGATGCGGTCGGCAAGCGTAGATTTGCCGTGGTCTACGTGGGCGATGATGGAGAAGTTGCGGATGCGTTCCTGCACCCTACGATTGTACCTTTAGGGAGCGAGGACGGTTAGGTTGCGGGGGAACACTCTCACCGTAAGCCCATTTCCCCCTCCTCCCACGCTGAGGTTCTGCCCCTGCAGGGCGCGCTGCATGCGCAGATTGAGGGTGGCCGCGGCAGGATTGACGGTAAATAGGCGATAGATCCCCCCTTCGGGTTGGGTGTAGTCCACCAGGACTCGCGCCGTACCGCCTTGGAGGTCGTCGGGGTTGGTCAGGCGTTGCGCGAGGGTAGCACAGGTGGCCAAGCGCCCCGGGGTGAGGGTGGGATCGAGGTTGCGCCGGTACTCCATCAGCACCCAAACCCCATCGTTGGCGGCATCGGGCTCGAGCTGCAGGCTGGCTCCGGCGTTGCGGTTGTAAAAGCCCCGGCCCAGCGGGTAATAGGCATAAAAGCGGTAGGAGTCTGGATTTGCGCTCTCTGGGTTCGGTGGCAGGATCATGGCCAAGATGGGGTCAGTGCCGACGGTCCAGTCGTAACTGCCGTCCGGCTTCTGCGTGCTGTAGCCGCTGTTGGCCATGCGCACGACGCTGCCGCTGGGGTATAGGTAGCAGGCTTCTTGTAACCTCGAGGCCATCACCTGCACGGCGATCTGGCCCTCTTTCAGCAGCTCGGCTCGAGCGCTGGTGAGGGTAGACTGGCTCAGGGTTCCGGTGAAGACCTGGAGAAAGGCGGCGAAAATCAGGCCTACCAGGGCCATGGCCACCAGGAGTTCGAGCAGGGTAAAGCCCTTGTTTCGCATCGTGGCCTCAGTTGATGGGCGGAGGGGTGGGGTTGGGGATGTCCACGGTAACGCGCGCCAGAACCTTGGTGTTATCGCTGGGGTCGGTGACGGTCACCTCTATCCGCTTGAGGGGTATGTAGGCGGTATCCGCTGGGGCGCTGGCGCAATCACCTCGCAAAGGCAGAGGGGCGGGGGACCCCCCTCCTGCATCCAGAGAGAACGCGCTCATGCTCAATTGGCTGGGTGGCGCAGTGGCCGGTTCGTAACAGGTTTTATTGTAGTGCTCCGCATTGCGCCAGAAGCCCTGGACGTCTTCCACCACGTTCTGAGCCAGCGCGGTGGCGTTGAGGGTGCGGGTGCTCTGGTCATTCAGCCTGAAAAGACCCAGCAGCGGTACAATCACCGCCAGCACCACCGCGAAGATCGTGATGGCGATCAGCACCTCGATCACGGTCAGGCCTTGCCCCCTCATCGCAACACCACCTTGCCGGTGACCCCGATGGCCCGCACCACCCGGGAGTAGGTGGTCCGGTCTGATTTTACCTCAGCCGCGAAGGCCGCCGCGTTGTTGGAGGCGATCTCCCCCAGGGGGGCGGTGTAGGTGATCTGGGTGGGGGTGGAGTCCACGGCCTCGAGCCGGATGCCCGGGGGAACCGTACGGATCTGCACGGTCTGGTCGGCAGCCCCTTGCCGCAGGGTAAGGGTGTAGCTCTTCCCATCCGGGGCCACTTCCAGCAGCGAAGGCCGCGCATAGCGCTGGGCTGAGCTACGGGCCTGGGCCAGATCGGCGGCGAGGCGGGTGGCCACCTCCCTCACCTGGGCGCGGTTGATGCTCTCGCGCAGCGTGATGAAGCCAAAAGCCCCCAGCAGCCCCAGGATCACCAGGACCGCCAGAAGCTCCAGGAGCGAGAAACCCCGGGTGCGCATGGGTTCACCTACCGGTCCTTCGCGGGCCGGGTAAAGCCGGTCACGGGTTTGAGCGAGCCAGAGGAGTACTGGCCGTTGAGACCCCCCTCAGCGATGGGCCTGCTCGGGTTCAAAGCCTGGTCCCAGAGCTGGACTTTGGGGGGGACACCCTTGTCAAAGGTCGGGAAAGCCGGTGGAGCCATACCGCTGTCCCGGGTGCGGATGTCGTAGGTGTAGCGCCGCCCGAAGCCTTGATCGGGTTTGGCGTCCCCGTTGGTGTCCCGGCCCACCTCACCGTAGAACTTGCTGATGGTACCCCCCAGCAAGCGGAAGTCACCCAGCTCGGGGTTGCCATCCGGGCTGTTGTAGAAGCGGTTGAAGTTGGAGTAGATGCGCCCGCTCGAGGTCATGAGCACCCCGTGCACCTCGGTGTTGACCGGGGCGGTTCTGCCCACCACGGGGTGCCCATAGGGGTCGGTCCCGCCGGCGTTGATGCGGATATCCCCCTCCTGGGAGTACAGGCCCAGGATGTTGGGTTTGTAGTCGGGGCTGTTGGGGTCAATCATCCTCTCCCGGTCACCGCACCTGGCCTGGGTCACGCTGCCATCGGGGTTTCTGGTCGGTGTCCCGGTGCAGGGGGGGTCTTCGTACTTGAGGTCACCGCTGACCGCGATGGTCTTTTGCGCAGCGATGGTGATCTGCTGGAAACGGGCGATGGCCGGAGGGGCGGAGCGCGGGTCGGTGGTGGGGATGGGGTTGCCCATCCTGTCCCGCAGGCCGCTGATGCGGTCGGGACCGGTCAGCTCATCAATCGCCAGATCCCAGCCGGGCTCTTGGTTGTCCACATAGAGAACCCCGTTGAACCGACCGGCGGCCTGCCAGCCCGAGTCGGCGGTGATGGTGCCACCGGTGCCGCCTCGCAGGCTGTCGGGGAAGCTGATCACCAGCCGCACGCTCAGGTTGGCGTCCTTGTCGATCCGATAGGTGATCTTGGCCCCGGCATTCTGGGTGAAGCTATAGTTGGGGTTCACGAACTTTCCGCTTGCGCAAGTCGGCGGGGGTACGCTCACGCTGGGCAGCGACGGATACGGCAGGGCGAACGTGGTGAACGGGGTCAGCCAGCCCACCCCCAAAGCCGCAGTCTGCCACGGGCGCGGATGCCAACCAAGACCGCCGCTCCCGCTTACGCTGAGGGTGAAGGTCTGAGTCTTGGTCAGGCCGCCGCCGGTTCCGGTGACCGTGATCGTGGTCCCCGGGGTAAGCGTGGCCGTAGTGCTGGCGGAGAGGCTGAAGGTGGCGGTGCCGCTGGTGTTGACGCTGGCGCTCGCCGGGCTCACCGTGACCCCGCCGGGGAGGCCGCTGAAGCTGAGGTTTACCGTGCCGGTGAAGCCGTTTTGGGGCGTGACGGTGACGTTCAGGGTCACCGGGCTGCCCCCGCGGATGAGGTCTACCTTGCTCTTGTCGAGGCTGAGGGCGAAATCGGGGGCGGGGATGGTCAGGTGGAAGGTGTCGGACGCGGTGAGGCCGGCGGTGTCCACCCCGTTTACGGTAAGGGGGTAGCGGCCCGGCTGAGCGCTGCTGGAGACAGAGAGGTTGAAAGAGGCCGAGCTGCCCGTAACCCCCGCGGCGGTAGAGGGGTTGATCATCACCCCAGGGGGGAGTCCGGAGAAGCTCAGGCTGACCGGCAGGTTGTGGCCGTTTTGGCGGCTGATGGAGACGTTGAAGCCCCGATTGTCACCGCGCTGGACGGTTAGATCGGGAGCGGTGAGGGTATAGCTGGGGCCGTTGATGGTGATCTGGAAGCTGAAGTTTTGCGTGGTGCCGTCGCTGCTCTTGGCGGTTGCTTTGACGGTGTAGGTTCCGGGGGTGGCCGAGGTGCCTACGATCACGGTGAGGCCCACGCTGCCCGCGGTGGTGCCTTTGATCTTGTCGGGGTCCAGGCTGACCCCGCTGGGCACCCCGGAGAAGCTGATGTCGATGGGGTTGTCATAGCCGGGGCAGCGGTTGAGGTTAATCGTGACGGGGCCGGTGTTGGTGCCGCTGGTGGGCTTGTTGATGGTGACGTTGTTGGCGCTGGGGGTGAATTTGTCGCGGACGGTGATGTTGAGGTTCTGGGGGTTGCCGTTCTTTGGGGCTTTGTTGTCGAAGTCGGAGGCGGTGATCTTGACAGTTCCCCCGCTGGCGCTGGGGCTGGCGGTGACCGTGACGTTCACGCTGCTGCTGCCTGCGGGGATGGTGGGGTTGCTCGGGCTGATGCTGATGCCGCTGGGCAGGTTGGAGAAGCTCAGGTTGACCGGCAGGTTATGGCCGTTCTGGCGGCTGATCCTGATGCTGACCGAGGCGCTCTGCCCTTTGCAGACCACCAGCTCAGCGCTGTTCAGGTCGTAGTAGGGCTGGGCTGCGGCCCTCAGGTCCAGGTTGGCGGTGTAGTACGGGGTATCCCCCTGTACGGCAGGGGAGCCCGCCCCACTCCTGGCCTGGGCCCGGATCTGTACGCTGCCTCCGGTAAAACCCGCAAGCAGGACCACGCTCAGGGAGCCGTCACCGGAGTAGCTCTGCCCCAGCCCGCTGATGGTGGCCCCGGACGGAAGGGAGTTGCCCGCATCCACATAGACCGGGCCGCTCCAGTTGGGGTTGCGGCTGATCCGGACTGTTACGTTGGTGCCAGTGGTCGGGGCGCTGACCGGGTTGGGCGAGAGGCTGATGCCCTGGAGGGGATCCTCGCAGCGCCCGGATCCCCTATAGTCCATGGTGGCCTCGATAAACTGGTAACGGGTGTCACCCTTGTCGATCTTCCAGCGCTCGTTGGCGGCGTCCCAGTCCGAGGGGTCCAGGGGGGTGCCGTTGGCGTCCTTGGCCACCCAAAGCTTTAGGCGGTTGAGGTTGCCGTAGGGGCCGCTGGAGGCCGCCTCGCCCGCGTCAAGGTAGATGCCCCCGTTTTGGGCGGCGGTCTTCTGAGCGACATCGGTAGTGGGTAGGGGGATGTAGTCGGCGTCCCACTTTACATCCTTGGCCGGCGGGTTGGTCTGGCTGTTGGGGTCGTTGGCGAACTGGGGATCCGCATAGCCTGGAAACGCGCTGGCCACGGCTGTACGGGTTGGGGCGCTGGGGTTTACGTAGACCTTGTTGGGATCTTTGCTGTTGCATGGATCGGTGGGGCTTGACCGCACGCAGCCTGCGCTACTGACCCGCCCCCCGAACCAGGGTTTGCCGCCGCCAAAGGCCAGGAAGTCATTGGTGTGTACGGGGCCGCCATACAGGTGGCTGTCGTAAAACCAGACCCGCTCGCCGCCAGCCCCCAGCCCGGTGGAGTTGAAATCGGTGAACTGGGCGAACTGGGCAAAGCTGGGCGGGAGCAGCACCAAAGCCAGCTGGTTGCCAAAGGAGCGCTCGAGCACCTGCTGGGCCAAGCGCCTATTTGCGCTGTCCAGCAGCAATCCGACCGAGCGGACGGTCTGCGGCTGGATCTCAAAGCGGAAAACCCAGCTACCCCCCTGCCGATAGGCTGTGACCCGCTGAGGCTGCAAGACTCCTTGGGGGATCCGGTATACCGACCTTGCCCCACTGCGGTCGCTCAACACCTGCTCTTGGGTCTGCGTGCTGAACAGGTCGGTCCAGAAGTTATCTTTGTTGATTCGGCGGCTGGGGTACTTGGTGTTCCAGGCATCATAGGCCGATTGAGGAACGTTGTCGCTGAAGATCTTCCAGCGCTCGCCGGCGGGGAGGGTGCCGCTCGGCTCCACGGTACACACGGTGACGCTTTGAACATTGAGGGGTTGAGCGTAGGGGTTGGTGAAATTGGGGCTTGCCGTGGTGGTGTTACAGAAGTTGGCCGCGTAGCGGTTGAGGTTAGCATTGCTGGGCAGCTTCAGATACTGGATCAGGAAACCCGTCTGGTCCAGCACCGTCTCGGCCCGCTTGTTGGCGAAGGCCAACCCCGATTCGGCGGCGTACTTGCTCTGCAGGATGGGCTGCTGGTCACCCGTGATCCGGCGCGTGGAGATCGAGAGGTTCGACACCACCGCCAGCACCACGGTGAGCAAAAGCGCCCCCGCCAGAAGCGCCACCACCAGTGCGATACCTTGGTTTCTCCTCATACCCAATGAACCCCCTTGGGGTGTTTGACTACCCTACCCTCGAGATTACCCGCGGACCCGCCGGACCGACACCCCCGATCGGGGGGATTGGGGTACAATCAGGCGGCATGGTGGTGATTCCCCAAACCCTGCGCTATGGCCTGCGGTTTGCCGGAGGGGACGCCGGCGAACAGCGCCTGACCCTCGAGCCCACCCGCTCGGGTTCGCGGCTCACCCTCGAGGCCACCGTCGAACTCCCCTCGGCCCGC
>PSML01000068.1:10977-14444 GCA_040290145.1 Meiothermus sp.
TGGACCCGGCTGGCTACCCCCGCCGCTACCGCGAGCGGGTGGAGGGCCGCGAGGTGCGGGTGATGGAGGTCGAGTTTTTGCGGGAGGAGGGCCTGGTGGTGCTGAGCCAGGGCAAGGAAGACCTGGCCATCCCCTACCTGACCGAGCTGCACGACCCCCTCTCGCTGATCCTGGCGGTAGCCCGCCTCGACCTCGAGCCCGGGGGGGTCCGGCGCTACGACATGGTGGGGGGGCGGGTGTATGTGGAACGGCTGGCCGACCAGACCCTCGAGCTGCCCTGGGGCGAGACCCCCACCCGGGTGTTCCGCCTGCGGCCCGGTCTGAGCCTGCTGCACTACGATGCGGAGGGCTACCCGGTGCGGCTGACCCAGAAGGTGGGCGACCACGTCTTCGAGGCCCAGCTCCTCCAGGTGCAGCTCCAGCCGGAGGGCCGCCAGGTTCCTCACCCGAGCGGTTCCCCAGGTACTCAGGTAAAGCCGCCCCAGCGGCAACGTCAGCGTAGGCGGCGGCGTTAGGGGGAGTGCGGCATGATCTACCCATCCGATGGGGTGCGCGAGCGGTTTTCCCGGCGCAAACCCTTCCTCGAGGACGAAGCCGCCATCCGGCGGGTCCGGCAGATCCTGCGGGAGGTCGAGACCGAAGGAGACCAGGCCCTAGACCGCTGGAGCGAGCAGCTCGACGGCTTCCCGGTCGAGGAGATCCCCAAACGCTCCTGGCGCGAAGCCTTCGACGACCTCGACGGCGAGCTGAGGGATGCGCTCGAGACCTCCCGCGAGCGCATCGAGGCCTTTTACGGGGGCGAGCCCAAGGGCGGTTTTTGGCAGGCCACTGCCGAGGGCCTGCTGGGGCAGTTGGTACGCCCCCTCCAGCGGGTAGGGGTCTACGTTCCCGGAGGGAGCGCACCCCTCATCTCCTCGGTGTTGATGACCGCGGTGGTGGCGCGGGTGGCCGGGGTCGGCGAGGTGATCGTGGCCAGCCCACCCCGGGTGCACCCGGCGATCCTGGCCGCAGCCTGGGTGGCCGGGGCCGACCGGCTGTTTGCCATGGGCGGGGCCCAGGCCATCGCGGCCCTGGCCTACGGCACCCGGCGGGTTCCGCGGGTGGACAAGATCGCCGGGCCGGGGAACCGCTACGTGATCCTGGCCAAGCGGGAGGTCTACGGGGCGGCGGGGATCGAGGCCCTGCCCGGCCCCACCGAGACCCTGATCGTGGCCGATGCCTCGGCGGATGCCCGGCTCCTGGCCGCCGACCTGCTGGCCCAGGCCGAGCACGGCCCCGACTCCGAGGCCTGGCTGCTCTCGCCCGAGCCCGGCTTGCTGGCCCGGGTCGAGGCCGAACTCGAGGCCCAACTGGCCTCCCTGCCCCGGGCCGAGGTGGCCCGCCAGGCCCTCGAGCGCGGCGGTCTGGTGCGGGTCCAAAGCCTGGAGGAAGCCCTCGAGCTCGCCAACCTCTATGCCCCCGAGCACCTCTGCCTCTCGGTGGAGGACCCCACCCGCTGGCTGGGCCAGGTACAAAACGCCGGAGGGGTGTTCCTCGGCGAGCACTCCTGCGAGGCCCTGGGCGACTACATCGCCGGTCCCAGCCACGTCATGCCCACCTCGGGCACGGCCCGCTACGGTGGGGGTCTGGCGGTGCGGGACTTCCTCAAGGTGATCCCGGTGGTGGGGCTTTCCCCCCATACCGTCGCCCGGCTCGCCCCGCTGGGAGCCCGGCTGGCCCGGGAAGAGGGGCTCGAGGCCCACGCCCGGGCCCTCGATCTGCGGGGCCAATGAGCCGCGGGGGTGGCGGATTGAGCGACGAACGGCTCAGGTACCGGGTCTACACCGCCGGGCTGACGGTGGGAGTCGCCTCGCTGCCGGTGGTCTGGGCCTTCCAGCAGGCCCACGACCCCTTCGTGCGCTGGACCTATCCCTTCTTCTTCGGGGTCGCCCTGTTCTGGCTGGGGGCGCTCCTCACCCGCAGGCTTCCGGTGGCCCGCATCGAGCGGCAGACCATCCTGGGGATCGCCCTGCTCTGCCTGAGCAAATACGCCTACTACTTCGCCCTGGTCCACAACCTGGCAACGGTTTGGGATGAGGTCGGAGCCACCGCCTGGGTCTTCGCCTTTTTGATGATCCTGTTCTACCTGGCCTTCGACTCCCGGGCTGGTCTGCGCTACAGCGTCTTGCTGGTGCTGCTTGCCGTTTTGATCGGGGCTATGCGACTTGTCCCGGAGATCCAGCAACAGCGGCACCAAGCCGAGTTCCTGGCTTGGCTACGGGATGTGGTGCGGTTGGGGGCGATGGCGGCCTTGTTGTATGTTTTTTCCAACGCCAAAGACCGGCTGGCCCAGGCTCACCAGCGGGCCCGGGAGCTGCACCTGCTGGCCCACACCGACGGGCTCACCGGGCTGCTCAACCGGCTAGGGGCCACCGGGGCGCTGGAGGAACGCCTGACTGCCCATCAGCCCCTCGCGGTGGTGCTGGTGGACGTGGACCACTTCAAGTCCATCAACGACCGCTTCGGGCACGCGGTGGGGGACGATGTTCTGGTCGAGGTGGGCAAGCGCTTGCGCGACGGGCTGCGCGAGGGAGATGAGGTGGGCCGTTGGGGTGGGGAGGAGTTCTTGCTGATTTTGCCCTGTGCTGAGATCGAGCAAACCCTGGCCCTGGTCGAGCGCTTACAAAACCGGATGCGTTCGCGGCCTTTCCCTGGAGTCGGGATGGTCACGGCCAGCCTGGGGGTGGCCGTGCACCAACCGGGCGAATCCTGGTGGGAGTTGGTGCGCCGAGCCGACGACGCCCTCTATAGGGCCAAGCGGGAGGGGCGGGACCGGGCCGTGGTGGCCGAGCTCAAGGCCGGTTCCAGTCCGGCAGGTTCTTGAGCGCCGCCGGGATCCCCACCCCAAAGCCAAACCACAAGTAGCCGGCCTCGGGCACCACCGCCACGCACACCAGCGGCAGGGCCAGCGCCACCAGGCTAGCCGCGCGGCTTCGGCTTCTGGTCAGGAGGCTGAGGAGGGCGAAAATTCCCAGGGCCACCAGCAGGATCACCGGCTGGACGGCGAACAGCACCCCCACCGCGGTGGCGATGCCCTTTCCCCCCTTGCCGAGCAGCCACACCGAGTAGCAGTGACCCCACACCGCCAGCGCCCCGGCCAACAGGCCCCCGGCGGCGTCTTTGGCCAAAAACTCCCCCAGCGCCACCGCCAGGATGCCCTTGGCCACATCCAGCACCAGCACCATGGCGCCAGGGACCGGCCCCAGCACCCGCCAGGCGTTGGTGGTCCCGACGTTGCCCGAGCCGTCCTCGAGGAGGTTTTTGTTCTGTAAGATCCCGAACCAGTAGGCGAAGGGAAGGCTTCCCAACAGATAGCCGGCCAGCGCAGCGTAGAATAGACCCATGTCCCCAGCGTGACGACTCCCCGTTCTTCAGAAACGAGGCTTCTCGGTTCTCACGGGACGGCCCACGCCGTACCCATCCCCGAA
>PSML01000069.1:0-14161 GCA_040290145.1 Meiothermus sp.
AAGGGGATTGCAACGCGTAGCCTACGGGCACCCCGGTCTCGTCAAGCTTGCGAGCCAGTCGCAAACCTATAGCCCCGCAAGGGGATTGCAACGAAACGGGAAGGGGAAAAGGGCAAAAGGGTAAAAGGTTAAAGTCGCAAACCTATAGCCCCGCAAGGGGATTGCAACCGCGCCTTTACGACGCGGTGCCCGACTTCCTCCGGCTTCGTCGCAAAGCCGGGTGCGTAACTAGCTGCCGGGGTAGTGGGGGGAGTATCGGGTGCTAGACGCTCTTAAAGCCCTCGAAGGGCTCGCGGCAGTCGTTGCAGACGTGGATGCTCTTGCACAGCGTGGGGCCGAAGGTGTTTTTGGTGCTGGTGTTCAGGCTGCCGCAGCGGGGACAGCGAAGGGGGGCGGGCTCGAGCTCGATCAGCCCGGATTCACCTGCCGGGCGCGGCGGGGCGATGCCGTATTGACGCAGCTTCTCCCTGGCCTCCGGGGTGATCGAGTCGGTGGACCACGGCGGGAAGAGCACAGTCCTGACCTCAACCTCGGCAAAGCCCAGCCCCCGCACGGCCCGCTCGAGGTTCTCCCGGATCGCGTGCAGCGCCGGGCAGCCCGAGAAGGTGGGCGTCATGGTCACGACGGCCTTCCCCCCCTCCACCCGCACGTCCCGCACGATCCCCATCTCCACCACGTTGACGACGGGGATCTCGGGGTCGGGCACCTGCGCGAGGGCCTGCCAGACCTGGTCGGCGCGGGGAAGGGGGGTCATGGGAACCTCTCCCTCCCGCTCACCACACCTTGGCCTCCGCGTCCCAGCGGGCGGTGGACTGCATCTCGGCCAGCAGCGACCAGAGGTGCTCGGTGTGGATTTCCCGATGGGTCGGCTGATAACCCATCTGCAACGGCAACTTCAGGCCGGAGTTCTGCAGGTGCCCGGTGGTGCGCTCGAGCCAGGCCTCCTTGAGCTCGGCGAGGTCGGGCACGATGCCCTCGGCCACCAGCAGGTGCTCGTCGGGCAGGGGCACGAAGAGCTGCTGGGCGTAGCCCCACTGCATGTCCAGGGCCGCTTGCATCCGCCGGCGCGACTCCTCGGTGCCCAGGCCCAGCCGCTCCACCCAGGCCTGGGTGTGCTGGAGGTGGAAGCGCTCCTCGCGCACGACCTTGGCCGCCGCCTCGGCCAGGGGCCGGTAGGTACTGTTCCTGGCGGCAAAGAGCCACAGCGCTTCGTAGGCGTCAAAGAGGTACTGCCGCAGCATGGTGAAGGCCCAGTCGCCCCTGGGCAGCTCCACCAGCTCGCAGTTGCGGAACTCCCCGGCGTCGCGGAAGAAGGCCAGCCGGTCGGGGTCGGAGCCGTCGAGGGCCGAGCGCAGGCCGTACCAGACCGTAGCGTGCCCCAGCTCGTCCTGGGCGATGTTGGCCAGGGCGATGTCCTCCTCCAGGATGGGCCCGTGGCCGGTCCACTCACTGTCGCGGTGGGCCAGGATCAGCTCGTCGTCGGCCAGGGCGGTGAGCTTGGCGATGAGGGCGCTCTGGAGCGTCTCATTCATGGCGCTGTTCCTCCGAACGGGAGCGCTTGGAGCCGACCAGGCCGTAGTAGGACTGCTGCTTGTAGGTCTTGTCCTTGGCCGGGGCGAACCAGCTCTCCACGGTCTCGGGGCTGTCCTCGCTCTTGGTCAGGCTCGAGGCCGGCACCACCCACCAGGCCAGGGCCTCGGCGTCGGTGAAGCGCTGCCGCGCCAGCTCCAGGGCCTGCTGGGGGGAGTGGGCCTCGAGCTCGCCCACGTAGTCCACGAAGGTCATGGAACGCTTGTGGCTGGTTTTGCGAAACACCGCAAAGCGCTCCAGGGGGCCGGTGGGGGCTGGGGGCTGGGCCTCCTGAGCCTCGGCAAGCTCCTCCTGCGTCACCGAGAAGACCGCCGAGGCCGGCGCGACCCACAGGCTCACCGCCTGGGGCCGGCGCACAAACACGTTGCGCGCGGTGAGCAGCGCGTGAAAGGGGTCGGCGGCGTGCACCGAACCCACCGCCTGGTGGGGCTTATTGGGGGTGTCCTGTTTGAAGACTTCCCAACGGGGCCACTGGGTGTCCATAAAACCTCAAACCGCGACCGCGGTCTGCTGCCTCCTCGCCGCGTAGGCCGCCAGCGCCTCGCGCACCCAGGCCCCTTCGGCGTGAGCCCGGCGCCGGGCCTCGAGGCGCTCCTTGTTCATGGGGCCTTGGCCGTTCACCACCCGCCAGAACTCGTCCCAGTTGATGGGGCCGTGGATCCAGTTGCCGCTTTGCTCGTCGTAGCGCAGGTCGGGGTCGGGGAGGGTGAGGCCGGCCTCCAGGATCTCCGGGGCGTGCTCGTTGATGAACTCCTGCCGCACCTGGTCGTTGGTCTTGGTCTTGATGCCCCACTTCACCAGCGTGGGGGTGTTGGGCGAGTCGGAGTCGTGGGGGCCCAGCATCATCAGGGCGGGCCACCACCAGCGGTGGATGGCGTCCTGGGCCATGGCCCGCTGCTTGGGGGTGCCCTTGGCGTAGGTGATCACCATCTCCTTGCCCTGCTTGTGGTGGAAGGTCTCCTCGGCGCAGATGCGCACCATGGCCCGGCTGTAGGGGCCATACGAGCACTGGGCTAGCATGGTCTGGTTCTTGATGGCCGCCCCGTCCACCAACCAGCCGATGGTGCCGATGTCGGCCCAGGTGAGGGTGGGGTAGTTGAAGATGGAGGAGTACTTGGCCCGGCCCGAGAGCAGCGCCTCGAGCATCTCCTCCCGGCTCACGCCCAGCGTCTCGGCGGCGTGGTAGAGGTACTGCCCGTGCCCGGCCTCGTCCTGCACCTTGGCGATGAGGATCATCTTGCGCTTGAGGCTGGGCGCCCGGGTGATCCAGGCCCCTTCCGGCAGCATCCCCACCACCTCGCTGTGCGCGTGCTGCGAGATCATGCGCACCAGCTGGCGGCGGTACTCCTCGGGCATCCAGTCGCCCGGCTCGATCTTCTCCCCGCGGGCGATGCGGGCCTCGAACTCGGCCAGGCGGCTTTGGTAGTCGGGGTCGGTGGGTTTTCCGAATTTTCCGGGCATCTGGCGACCTCCCAAACAAACGCTTGTTAGGTTAAGAGTATAACGGGTGGGCTAGGGGGAATCAAGCCGGGGCGCCATCCCTACGGCTCGAGCGGAACCTCCCCGGCACCCCCCTAGACGAAGTGGAGCGCCGCCTCTGGCAAGCTAGACCCCACATCCTGCCCCTTTTGCGCGAACGGGTGGAGGCGTTGCATGGGCCAGGGCTCGGCGGGTTTTGGGAGTTTTATAGAAAAGCCCCATCCAAAGATCAAAGAATTACCGTCCGGGCCCTGCGGATCGGCATCGGCGGGACGTCTGCCGCTGACCCAGCCCGGCGTCCGGGCCAGCGTGTGTTGGGGTTGGGGGCGTTGACGGCGGGGCTGGCCTTGACGGTAATCTGGCGGTACGTCTTCGGCACCCTCTCCGGCCACCACTGGTTCAACGCGCTGGTCACCATGCTGCTGCTATCCAACCCCCTCCCGGCCACCGACAGCGCCCCCGAGCCTTGGGGGGGCGTTTTGGGACCCCGATTCGCTCGGTGGCGTTTTTCCAGGGGGAGGGCGGCGGTCAGGCCCGGACGGTGCTTTCGCTCTGGCTGCTCCTTGGCTTAGGCACTGCGAAGGCGCAGGAGGTGGGATGATGACCAAAGGTCAAAAGCTCGCGCTGCTCGTGGCTAGCCTCCTGCTGGGTCAAAGCCATGCCCAGTCGCTCACCTTCGGGCTCTACGGGCGGCTCACCCCGGACTACCTCACGCCCACGGTGGAGCTCGGCTACCCCGCCGGGGAGATCACCTTTGGGCTGCGCGCCCAGCGTGACGCCTTGGGAATATCGGCGCAGAGCGCCTGGGATCTGAGCGCGGTGGGGCGTATCCGGTATGGGGCCAGGGCCAGCCTGGGCTTCGCGGGCTGGGGCTTAGAAGCCTTCGCCAACGGCGGAGTGGCGCAGGTCGCCGGGGAGGTGCGGCTGAGGTACGCCAGCACCCCCCCCGCCAACCTCTGGGTAGGCGACCGCGACCCGATCTCGCCTCCCTCCGCTGGGCTCAGTGGCCTGCTCTCCGTCCGCTACCGCCTCTCGTCCACCGGCATCGCCGGACTGCTCTTGTCCTACAGCGCCCCCCTGCTCACCGCCGAGGCCACCTACGCCGTAAGGGATACCGCAACCCTCACCTTGGGTCTGGGGTACAGGGCCGGTCTGTACGGCCTGCTCGGCTGGCGCGGCGAACTGGGGGAGGACGGGACGCTGCTCGAGGTGCTCCTGCGCGCCGGGTACACCAATGCCCTCGAGGCTACCCTCACCACCCTGCTGGACGAAGAAGGTCCCCTCAAGCTGGGCCTGGGCCTGGCCTACCCCTGGGCGGGCTGGCTGGGAGGGGAGTACGCCAACTTCCGGCTAGACGCGGCCTACGACGGCAGCTGGGCCCTTTGGCTGCGGCTAAGATGTTGCCCGCGATGACGTTATGGTGGTCGGTCCCACCGGCCATTGCGAAGATCATGCCATCCACGAACTCGTGGCGCACCCGTGAGCGGGCCTCGAGCGCCAAATATTCCTCGAACGTGATCCTCCCGATGGGCTCCGGACGGGGCATGGCTTCAATATAGCCGGTCGCGCCGCGCCATCCATACTGCCTCCAGACCGGCTCGAGCCCGGTGCTGTACTTGTATTGCAATGCTTGCCATCCGGTTGCCTAAGGAGATCGAGGAGCGCCTCCAAGCGCTCGCCCGGAAAACCGGGCGCAGCAAGACCAGGCCATCCTGGAGCATCTGGACGACCTCGAGGACTATTACCTGGCGGTGGAACGGCTCGAGCAGAACCTCCCCGGCATCCCCCTAGACGAACTGGAGCGCCGCCTTGGGTTACAGGATTGAGTTCGACCCACGGGCCGAGAAAGAGCTGGCAAAGCTAGACCGTGAGGTGGCCCGCCGCATCCTGCGTTTTTTGCGCGAACGGGTGGCTACGCTGGACGACCCCCGCGGCATCGGGGAGGCGTTGCATGGGCCGGAGCTCGGCAGGTTTTGGAAGTACCGGGTAGGGGATTATCGCCTGATCTGCCACATCCAGGATCAAAGAATTGCCGTCCGGGCCCTGCGGATCGGCATCGGCGGGACGTCTGCCGCTGACCCAGCCCGGCGTCCGGGCCAGCGTGTGTTGGGGTTGGGGGCGTTGACGCGGAAGCCCTTGCGGGCGTGCTCGAGGTCAAGGGGCTGCCGGACGTGCAGATCGTGGAGGACCGCTAGAGCACGGTTCATGCCGGGTTACCCGCTATGGCCAGCGGAAAAACGAAAGGGGGTAGCCCCCAGGTAAAACCCCGATTACTTGATAAACAGCATCTCCCGGTAGCTGGGCAAGGGCCAGTGCTTATCGGCCATGATGCGCTCGAGGGCGTCGGCGGCCTTGCGCACCGCAGCCATGGCCGGCAGCACGTTGTCGCGCATATGGTAGGCCTTGGAGTGCACCTCATCGCCACCGAGCTCGGCGTTTTGCTTCTTCAGCTCTTCCAGCGCATCCGAGAGGGCGTCGGCGGCCTTGACCACCTGCTCGGTGGTGCGGGCCGCGGCCCGCGATTTCACCTCGACCTCGGAGAGTTCGGCCAAGTACGCCAGCACGCCGGGCAGGATCTGGGTCTGGGCGATCCACTCGGTGGTCTCACCCTCGATGTTCACGGTCTTGAAGTACTGGTCGTACATGATCTCCTGGCGGGCCTCGAGCTCGCGCTGGTTGAGCACCCCGTACTTGGAGAACAGCTCGAGGTTCTTCTGGCTATTGAACAGCTCGATGGCCTCGAGCGCCGTGCGCAGGTTCAAAAGGCCGCGCCGCTTAGCCTCCTTCTGCCAGGCTTCGGAGTAGCCGTCGCCGTTGAAGACGATGCGGCTGTGCTTCTTGTAGGTGTTCTTGAGCACCTCCCGCAGGGCCTCCTCGAAGGACTTCTTCTTCTTCATGGCCGCTTCGACCTCGGCCCTCAGCACGTCGATGGAATCCGCCACGATGGTGTTCAGGACGGCAATGGGGAAGGAGATGCTCTGAGAAGAGCCCACCGCGCGGAACTCAAACTTATTACCGGTGAAGGCGAAAGGCGAGGTGCGGTTGCGGTCGCCCGAGTGCAGCGGCAGGGGGGGCAGCACCGGGGTACCCAGGCCCAACAGCCCGGCCTTGGTCCCGGCTCCGCTCTTGCCGCTCACGATGCGCTCAAAGATCTCGGTCAGCTCCTCGCCCAAGAAAATGGACATGATCGCGGGTGGGGCCTCGTTGGCCCCCAAGCGGTGGTCGTTCTGGGCCGAGGCCACGCTCAGCCGCAGCAGGTCTTGGTGCACATCCACCGCCCGAATCACCGCCGCAGCGAAGAACAAGAAGCGCATGTTGTTGTCCGGGGTCTCTCCGGGGTCGAGCAGGTTGAGGCCGGTATCGGTGCCCAAGCTCCAGTTGCAGTGCTTGCCCGAGCCGTTGATGCCCTGGAAGGGTTTTTCGTGCAGCAGGGCTACCATCCCGTACCTGCGGGCGGTGTTGCGCAGGGTCTGCATGACCAGCTGCTGGTGGTCGGCGGCGATGTTGGAGGGTTCAAAGATGGGGGCGATCTCGTACTGGCCGGGGGCCACCTCGTTGTGGCGGGTCTTGACCGGGACCCCCAAGGCGTAGAGCTGCCGCTCCACATCGGTCATGAAGGAGAGCACCCGGTCGGGGATGGAGCCGAAGTAGTGGTCCTCGAGCTCCTGCCCCTTGGGGGGTTTGGCCCCAAACAGGGTACGTCCGGTCATCACCAGATCCGGGCGGCGGAAGTAGAATTCCTCATCAATCAGGAAGTACTCCTGCTCAGCCCCCAGGGTACTGCCCACCTTGTGG
Source organism: Meiothermus sp. (assembly GCA_040290145.1). GTDB lineage: Bacteria > Deinococcota > Deinococci > Deinococcales > Thermaceae > Allomeiothermus. The sequence goes on from PSML01000069.1 coordinate 6,865, forward strand.
GCATCGGTGACCCCAAACAGCTCGAGGGCCTTCAAGGCGGCCCGGTTGAGGGCCTCGTTGCTGCGCAGCAAGGGAGTTTTTAGGTCCAGCGCCTCTCCTTTCCAACTGGCAAACGCGGTGGGAATGCACAGCGTAGCCCCATTGGAGTGGCGCATGATAAAAGCCGGGGAGGTGGGGTCCCAGGCGGTATATCCACGGGCTTCGAAGGTCGCGCGCAACCCCCCCGAGGGGAACGAGGAGGCGTCCGGCTCGCCTTGGATCAGGTCCTTGCCCCCGAACTGGTAGATGGCCGAGCTGTCCGAGGTGGGGGTGATGAAGCTGTCGTGCTTCTCGGCGGTGGCCCCGGTGAGGGGCTGGAACCAGTGGGTGTAGTGGGTGGCCCCTTTCTCCATGGCCCAGGTCTTCATGGCCAGCGCCACGGTGTCGGCGATGGCCGGGTCAATCGGGGCCCCCCGCTCGATGGTGGCGAGCAGCGACTTCCACACCGGTTTAGAGACGCGCTGGCGCAGTTCCTCGGTGGTGAGCACGTCGCTGGCGAAGAGCTCGCTCGCCAAGTTGCTGACCGGCGTGGTTGAGATCCCATCCTTGCCGTTCATCCGCCAGTTGCGTCCTGCGGTAATCACATCTACGTCTTGGTTCATCGTCGATCTACCCTCCACAATCACCGAGCCTCGGATCTTTGGCTTCCCTGCAAACCGTTCTTCAAACTCGAGACTCTAGGCGGGATATACCTTCCCACTGTGCAGCATATCATGCCCCTTGAGCAATTTGTCCAGCAAATTTTTGCTGATGTGCATTCTTGCGTGTACGTCTGGCAAGCCGGGACGGCATTCATGGGTGGGCCATAATGGGCCCATGGAACGCCTGTACCATATCGGTTTTGGCCGGGACGACCTCGGCGCACCCCCCCCTACCTTGGCCATCCTGAGCGGCGACCCCGACCGGGCCCGGCTGATCGCGCAGAGCCGGCTCGCCAACAGCAGGGTGCTCTCCGAGAACCGGGGGCTGAACAGCTACTTGGGGTATCTGCCGGGAGGCCAGGCCGTGATCTCGGCGACCAGCGGGATGGGAGCACCGTCTTTGAGCATCGTGGTGAACGAGCTGGTCCAGGTGGGCATCCGCACCATCATCCGGGTGGGAACCTGCGGCTCAATCCAGGACCACGTGAAGCCCGGGAGCGTGGTGATCAGCAAGGCTGCCCTAGCCCGCCAGGGAGCAGCCAACGACATCGCCCCGCCCGAATACCCGGCCAGCGCCGATCCCTTCCTCACCGTGGCCTTGGTGGAGGCCGCCCAAGCCCAGGGCCTCGAGCACCACCTGGGCATCACCGCCTCGGTGGACACCTTCTACGAGGGGCAGGAGCGCACCGGCTCGGCCAACCCCCACCTGCTCCGCTGGCTGCAGGGCATCACCGAGGAGTACCGCCACCTGCGGGTACTCAACTACGAGATGGAGGCCGGGACCCTCTTCAAGATGGGCAACGTGTACGGGTTCGCCGCGGCCTGCGTCTGCGGGGTGATCGCCCAGCGCACCCGCTCCGAACAACCCCTCCTCGAGGCCAAAGCCCAGGCCGTAGACCGAGCGATTAGCGTGGCGCTGGCTGCCGCTGAACGGTTCGCCTGATCGGGGGCTGGAACCGCTGGCCCCCTCATCCCCAACCCTTGAGCCGTCGGTACAGGTCGCGGAAGCGGGCATAGGCGGCTGCGTAGGGTGAAGGCTGGGGTTGGGCCACGGGCTTTGGGGGTTCTAAGGGCCAGCCGGGATCGGTGCCCAGCGCCACCGCCCCCAGGAGGGCGGCCCCGCGGGCCGAAGCCGAGGGCACCGAGGCCGCCCCCAGCGGGCGGCCCAGCACGTCCGAGAGCATCTGCCGCCAGAAGGGCTCGAGCGTCCCGCCCCCGGCAATGCAGAGCGGCCCGGTGGCGGGAACCGCCTCCCCCAGGGCTTCCAGGCCCTCGCGCAGGGCAAAGGCCAAGCCCTCCAGCGCCGCGCGCACCAGGTGCGGCCGCCCGTGCCCCAGGCCCAGCCCCCCCCAGGCCCCCCGGGCCTGGGGGTCCAGGTGGGGGGTGCGCTCCCCGGTCAGGTAGGGCAGAAAGGTCAGGCCCTCGCATCCGGGAGGGGCCTTCTGGGCTTCCCTGTAGGCCTCTGTCCAGTTCAGCCCCAGTGCGCTCAGCACCCACTCGAGCGCGATCCCTGCGTTCTGTAGGGCGGCCATGGCATACCAGCGCCCCGGACAGGCCGCCCGGTACAGGTGGGTGCGCAAGGTGGGGTCGATCCGGGCCTCCTCGAGCACCACCGCGATCTGTGCGCCCGAGCCCACCGTGAGCTGCACCTCGCCGGGGGCAACGCCGCTGCCCAAGAGCGCCGCGGCGGTATCCGCGGCTCCCGCCGCGACGGGGGTCCCGGCCCGAAGCCCCAGATGTTGGGCGGCGCCTGGGGTCAGGTGCCCGGCCACCGACGCGGACGGCACCAGAGGGGCCAGCCAGTCCTGCCGCAAGCCCAAGCGCTCGAGCAGGGCGGTGAACCAGCGATCCGCCTGGAGGTCATACAGCAGCGTCCCCGAGGCATCCGAGGGCTCGGAGCGGGCCTCCCCAGTGAGCCTCAGGCGCAGCCAGTCCTTGGGCTGCAAGGCCCACCGGGCCGAGCGGTAGACCTCCGGCTCGTGGGCTTTGAGCCACAGCAGGCTCGGCCCGGCCATCCCCACCGCGGGGGGGTTGGCGAGCCGGTAGCGGAACTCGGGGGAGAGGCGGCGGTAGGGCTCGAGCTCTGCCTCCGAACGCCCGTCGGCCCAGAGGATCGCCGGGCGGAGCGGGGCGCCATCCTCCCGGCACAGCACCACCCCGTGCATCTGTCCCGAGAGGCCGACGGCCCTCACCCGGGCCGGGTCCGGCACCGCTTCGCGCACCGCTTCTCCCGCCGCCTTCCACCAGTCCTGGGGGTCGGACTCGGCCCAACCCGGATGGGGGGAGTGCACCGGGTAAGCCCGGCTGGCCTCGCCCCGCACCCGGCCCGCCTCGTCCAGCAGCAGCGCTTTGAGCGAGCCGGTGCCCAGATCGAGGCCGAGGAACATGATGCCTTGATTTTACTTACCGCTCAGATAGGCCACCAACAAGGCCACGGTGGCCTCCAGGTCATCCTTGTGCACCGCCTCGGTGACGGTGTGGATGTAACGGGTGGGGATCGAGAGGGTGAGCGAGGGAACCCCCGCCCGGCTGCGCTGGATGGCCCCGGCATCGGTGCCGCCCAAGGGCAGGATCTCCATCTGGTAGGGGATCTTTTTCCCCTCGGCGATCTCCACGAACTGCCGCACCAGCCCCCGGTCGGAGATGTGGGAGGAGTCCATCACCTTGATCCCCACCCCCTGGCCCATCCGGGTGACCGCCTCGTCCTCGGGGCTGCCGGGGGTATCCACGGCTAAGGTCACGTCGAGCGCGATGCCGAGGTCGGGCTCGATCCCGTAGGCGCTGGTTACCGCTCCCCGCAGCCCCACCTCCTCCTGGGTGGTGAAGACCGCGTAGAGGTCGAAGCCGATCTCCTGGTCCTTGAGCCGCTTGAGGGCCTCGAGCAGCACGAACACCGAGGCCCGGTCGTCCATGGCCTTGCCGGTGAAGAGGGCCCCCACCTCCTCGGCGGGCTGCCACAGGGTCAGCGGGTCTCCCACCCGCACCCGTCTTTTCACCTCGTCGGCGGGGAGCCCCAGATCCACGAAGAACTCCTTGACCTCAGGGATCTTCTTGCGCTCCTCGGCGCTCGAGATGTGGATGGGCTTGCCGCCGGGGTTCATCAGCCCCGGCAGGTCTCCCCCATCCGTGTGCACGGTGACCCGGCGGGCGAAGAGGTTTCGGGTATCGAAACCCCCCGCATTCTGCACCCGCAGGAAGCCTTTTTCATCCACGTGCTTCACGTAAAACCCGATCTCGTCCAGGTGGGCCGCCACCATCACCCGCGGGCCTTGGCCCCCCCGGCGGGCGATCAGGTTGCCCAGCGCATCGGTGCGCACCTCGTCCACCAGGCCTTCCAGTGCCCCCCGCACCAGCTCGCGCACCCGGTCTTCCCACCCTGGGATTCCCGCCGCTTCGGATAGTCGTTTGAGTAGCCCATAGTCCAAACCCATCGTTCGCCCGACCTCCTCTAGGGGTAAACCAAGATCAACCTTTTTATACCACCCAGAGGGTTTAGAACTGGGCTAAATGTCGGCAATGCCTTCTCTTTGCCAGAGGGATTGGCACAGATCCAGCAAACTAGGGCGGTTGGCATTGATAGTGCACCCCATTAGGGCGGCCAACCGCGCTGCTCGCATCCAGTGCACAAGTTGCGACAACCGCCCCAGATGACTTTCCCTGCGCTTCTGACCCCACCCCAGACCGACAGCTATTGCTGCCCTAGCGCTATGGCCAAGCAGGTGGAGGGTTTGTTCTTTTGGCCTTCAGCGTTGGGCGTTTTGCGTTCAGCCTGTAAACCCGCCCCCAACCCTTCTACCCCACCCGCACCCGCACGGTGTGATACCCCGTAGCACCGTCCGGCAGGGGTTCGCGGCGGGTGGCGTCCTGAACCCTCTCCCCTACCTCAACCGCCCGCACCTGGAGGGTATACTCCCCGGCGGAGGGCTTCCAGGGCAAAGCCCAGAGCTGCCAGGCGAACCGGCCTAGGGGTGGTTTGAGTTCGGCTTTCTGCCAGGTCTTGCCGCCGTCAGCGGAGACCTCGACCCGCTCGAGGGGCCGCCCGCCGGCGTAGGCCACGCCGGCGATGAGGGTCTCTTCCCCGGCCCGAAGCCGCGCCCCGGCGCCGGGCACGTCGATCCGGCTCATGGTGCGGATGATGGCGCTTCGGCTCCAGCCGCGCTGCGCCCAGTAGCCGATCTGCTCCTTGTCGGAGAGGGTGATGCGGGTGATCCACTTGGGCTGCTTCATGCCGTAGCGGCCCGGCAGCAAGAGGCGGGTGGGGTAGCCGTGGCGGGGCTCGAGCTCTTCACCGTTGATGGCGTAGGCAAGGAGGGCCTCGGGGGGAAGCTCAGCCAGGGCCAGCGACTCGCGATAGCCGTCGGCGGCCTCCCAGACCAGCCACTTGGCTTGGGGTTTGACCCCCGCCCTGTCCAGAAGGGTTTTGAGCGGAACCCCGGTCCACTTGGCGAAGCCGATGAGGTCACCGCCGACGGGGTTGGAGATGCAGGTGAGGGTGTTTGGGAGGTCGTTCGCGGGCAGGGCCTGGAGTTCTTCCAGGCTGAACCTGAGCGGCTTCTCCACCAGCCCGCCCAGCTCGAGGCTATAGGGCTTCCCTTTGAGGTTGGGATCGAAGAGGGCGGGGTTTTTGGAGACGTAGTAGAGCTTTCCCTGCGGGGTGATCTCCGGAGAGAGACCGGCGATCTTGTCCCAGACGATCCGGGCGGCCTGCTGGGCCCGGGCTTTGACCCAGCTCCAGACCAAAGCTCCCGCGGCCAGCAGCCCCAGCGCCTTGAGGGACTGGCGACGGGCGGGGTCCTCGATCTCGAGCCGGACCGGAGCCCGGCGGCTACGCCCCCACAGGATCAGCCCCAATAGGGCGGTATAGACGAGCCCGGCCCACCAACCCCCCAAGAGGGTATACAGCCCGAAAGCCAGGCCCAGCGCGACCCACCAGACCCGGCGAAAGGCCCAGGCCAGGAAGGGGTGCAGCGCCAGCCATACCCCCACCGCGCCTATGAAAGCCAGGTTCTTGGCCAGCTCGCCGTAGCCAAAGACGCTATGAACCAGGTTGAAGACGGCCGGTACCCCAAGCCAAAAGGTCATCTGGCCGTAGAGGTTGAGCAAGGGGTAGCTCAACCCCCACCGGTAAAACACCAGCCCCAGCGCGGCCAACCCTGCCCCCGCCAACACCCCCCACCCCACGTCGCTTTGGCGCATACCTCACCTCGCGAAACTCAGAATCACGGCCATCCTAGACCTGGCTGGCGACGGCAAAAGTGAGGGCATAGCCGAAGGGGGGCCTATCGCCGCACCACCTCAGCATCGGCAGGGCGCTTGCGCAGGGCGGCGGCGGTCAGGTTGGTGCGCTTGAAGTTTCGGAAGTTGAGCTCAGCCAGCACCTTGTTGGCGGAGTCCAGGATGCGGATCGAGGCCGGGCGAGGATCGCTTTTGAGCACGGTCAGCTCAATCTGGGCGAAGCCCAGGGAGCTGTCCTTGGGCGTGCCGACGATGCGCCAGGCCGGGCCATCGGGGGCATTCACCTCCCCGGCCAGCCGCAGGGTCAGGCGGCCCGTGAGTTCCTCGAGATCACCCAGCGAGGTCAGGTTGACCCCCAGACCCTCCACCTTGGCCTTGGCCCGGGGCTGGATGATGAGCTGGTTGGTGAGGAAGAGGTAATTCCAGACCTCCTTGTCGTCCATCACCACGAAGTTCCCCTCCAGGCTCGCGGGCTTGTTGAACTCCACTCGGGCCACCCGGTTGGTTCCCGGCACCACCTGCAGCCGGAGCTCGGCGTCCTGGGCGGAGCCATCGGGGGTTTGCACCTTGCCGGCGATGGTGGCCTCCCAGGGGGACCTTTCCAGGTTGGCCTGTACCCCTTTGACGATATCCGTAGCGCTCTGGGCGAAGACCAGGCCAAGAGCAAAGACCATCGCAGCCCCAACCATAAGTCGTCTCACGTTTGGCATCATCTCCCTCTCCGAGCTCGAGCCTGTAACGCCACCATCCAGAGGGGCCCCCAGGCTCTTCTCCACCCCCAGGCTACCTGCCCAGGGGTAGGAGACCGTGAGGCGGGTCTTAAGGTAACCCAGGTCGCTACCCATCCAGACAGGGCGGATTCCCTACCGGGACGGGCCCGGGCCCCTGCACCAGGTGGAGCGTCCGTTGGCCGGGATGTCGCGCTTTCGCAGGCTGGCGCGGGACTACCAACGGCTGGTGCAAACCCTGCACGGCTGGCCCTCTCTATTCTGATGGCGGCGAAAACCGTGAAGCTTTTACGGATGGCTAGTTGGCAGACGCTAGACCCGGGCCAGACGCTTTATCGGCTTTCCAGCAAACTCGAGCCCGGGCTTTGTTTACCGCGGCGGTTAACGCTTCAGATCTGGATTTGGACGGTTCTTGGCAAGGGGTCGGAGTCCGCCCCATTCACCGCAAAGGAGGCTTGAGGTGGGTGTCCTCGAGGTCTGCTCGCTGCGAAAGCATTACGGAAAGGTAGAAGCCCTCAAGGGCCTCTCCTTCCGCCTGGAGCCGGGCGAGCGTGCAGTGCTCTTGGGCCCTCAAGCTCACCGGTCTGCTGCTGCTCGGCCTCTCGGTGGTCGAATTGCTGCTCTGGCGTGTGCTGGCGGCCAGTAACCCCCACC
>PSML01000070.1:0-13448 GCA_040290145.1 Meiothermus sp.
GGCCACGTGGGGGTCTGCTACATCCCACACTTGAAAGACGTGGGCTTTGCAGCCCCCCACACCCCCTTTTTGTAACCGGGTAGACCTCGGACGGGTCCAAGCTCGGGCGTCAACGTCCACCCGCCCCGCTTGTTGGCCAAGTCCCTGCGACATGAATACCCCATACACCCGTACCGGGCGCGGGGGTGAGCCCAAGATCCGTGGGAGTCAGGTCTTCTTCTGGCCGTCCCCGTCCAACCGCTCCCGCACCGCCTCGACGGCACCTTGGGCTTTGTCCTTGGCCCCCTCGGCCAGGTCCTTGACCGCACCGCCCAGCCCGCCCTTGGCCTCCACCTGATCCTTGACCCCCTCCAAACGCTCCTTGGCCCCCTCGGCCAGGTTACGGGCCACGCCGCCGATGCCGCCCTGGGCGTCGATATGCTCTCGGACGTCCTCGAGCTTATCCTTGGCCCGCTCAACCACCTCCTCCACCCGGTCCTTGAGGCCCTCGACCATCTTGCCCAGACCACCCAACAGCCCGCCCTCGGCCTCCTTGGGCTGCTCCACAGCTTCCTCGGCCCCTTCGGCCAGGTTGGGTTTATCTTCGTTCATGGCTGGCTCCTTCTGCTACTTGGATTCCGTCTTCAGTAGGCGGTGAGGTGAGTATACTCCTCAGCCGGTCAGGGAACCGCAAGCTGGGGAATAATACCCACGGGTTTTTAATCCCGCAACGCCCAGCGCACATCCTGGACCATCCGCCCGGTCTCGGCGGGTTTGCCGTTGCCATAGATGAGCCGCAGTCGGCCCTGGGGGTCAATCAGGTAGGTGCTGGCGGTGTGGTCGACGTTATACTCCTTGGCCGATCGGATCTCGCTCTTCTGGTAAAAGACCCCATAGGGCTTAGCCACCTCGGCGATCTGTTGTGGAGTCCCGGTGAGCCCGATGAAGCTGGGATTGAAGAACGTCACATACTTGTCGAGTACCGCCGGGGTGTCGCGCTCGGGGTCCACCGAGATCAGGATCACCTGCACCCGACGGCGCTCTGCGGGGGTGAGGGCCTGGTAGACCTTTTTCAGCTCGAGCAAGGTGGTAGGGCAGACATCCGGGCAGTTCACAAAGCCAAAAAACAGCAGCACCACCTTGCCCCGCTGCGAGGAGAGCCGGAAGGGCTGGCCTTTATTGTCCGTGAGGGTGAAGTCATAGGCCGGGCGGGGGCTCAGGAGGGGGGTTCCATAGGGCTGGTAGCGGTTGGCCAAGCGGGTATAGGCCAAAAAGCCCAGCCCGGCCAAGATCAGCACCAGCAGCACCGGAAGCCAGAAGGAGCGCCGACGCGGGGGCTGACGGGTAGGTTCGGTCATATCCTTTAGCATACTCCCGGACGGTCAAGCCGCCTCGAGCGTCACCGCCAGGGTTTTGAGCTCGAGGCCCACGGGGAGAGGTCACAGCGCCCGCCAAGACCTTCTCCCGAGAACACCGTAGCCGAAACTCCCAGGGAAAAATGTCACCGGGGCGGTTTGTCCCGCCGGGCCCCGGCGTAAACTGGGAGGTATGCGTCAGGGTGCGGGGGTGCGCTGGGCGGTGGCCTTGATGGCGCTCCCCTTTTTCCTCCAACTCTTGGGCTTTGGCAGCACCGCTCTGGGGGGCGGGCTCTGCGGCGAGCTGTTCCGGGGCCGGGAAACCCCATTGGCCCTCCAGGGGGCCGGGTTCTGGTACGCCTTGGTCTTCATGATGCTCCTGCTGGGCCAGCTCGGTTACGCGGGAATCTTGGCCCTGGCGGGGTTCCTCGAGCTTCCCCCGGCCTGGCTGGGGAGCGTCTACCGGATCGGCCTCTATTACGCGGTGGGGATGGCCCTGCTGTTCGTGGTGACCCGCACCACCGGCCTGCCAGTACCCGCTGCGCAGGGCTGGGTCTGGGGGGAGGCGGCAGTGGTGGACCCCTTGGGGCTCTTGGGGGTCGGCCTGACCCTGGCGGCGGGCGGGGTGCTCTGGGTTATTTCACGCCCTCTGAGCCATGACCCCTGAAGTCTGGCCCGCCAGGGGGCCTCTGGAGATCGGTCCATTTGGGAAAATCCGCTTCACGTGACGAAGTCTTGCCCAAACCGGCGTAACTTAGGAGGTATGGAGCGTCTGCTGGAAGTGATGCGCCGCCTCCGGGCCCCGGACGGTTGCCCCTGGGATAAGGAACAGACCCACCTCAGCCTGCGGCCCTACATGCTCGAGGAGGCCGCCGAGGCGGTAGACGCCATGACCACCGGCGACATGGCCCACCTCGCCGAGGAGCTGGGCGACGTGCTCTTGCAGGTGGCCTTTCACAGCGTGATCGCCGAGCAAGCCGGCAGCTTCAGTTATCCACAGGTCGAAGGGCAGATTGTGGATAAGTTGATCCGCCGCCATCCCCACGTTTTTGGTGACGTGCAGGCCCACACCCCCGAGCAGGTCACAGCCAACTGGCAGGCCATCAAGGCCAAGGAGGGGAAACCCCGCAAGTCGGTCTGCGACGAGGTGCCCAGGAGCCTGGGGGCCTTGGCTCGAGCCACCGAGATCCAAAAAAAGCTCGAGGCTCCCCCCTCCTCCGAGGCCGAGGTGATCGAGGCCCTGCACCGGGGTGACCTGGCCGAAGCCTTGTGGCGGATGGTGGCCCTATGCCGCCGGGAGAGGGTAAACCCGGAGGTCTTGCTCAGGGAACGCTGCGGAAAAGAGTGCCCAGGGCCCGACGCCCTATGAAATCCGAAGTCCTCAAGGCCGCCGTCAACCGTCCGCCCCTGGAGCTGGGCTTGCCCCGGGGCTACGTAGACGCCGCCGTGCTGCTGCCGGTGTGGGAGGGGCAGCTCCTCTTCACCCTGCGCAGCGCCGACCTACCCCACCACGCCGCCCAAGTGAGCTTCCCCGGCGGGCGCTTCAATGACGGGGAAACCGCCGAGCAGGCCGCCTTGCGCGAAGCCTGGGAGGAGGTGGGCCTGGAGCCCGCCCTGGTCGAGATCCTGGGCCACCTCGACCCCACCTACTCCCCCCTCGGCTTCCGAGTTTTTCCGCTGCTGGCCCAGCTTCGGCAAGAACCCCGGCTCAGGCCCAATCCACTCGAGGTCAGCGAGATCCTCTGGGTTCCCATCGAGGAGCTGATCCAAGCCCCCGCCTACGCTGAGGAGCGGGTGGTCCCCCGGCCCACCCCGACCGGCGTGCTCCAGCGCCGGGTCTGGCACTACCCCTGGCGGGGCTACGACATCTGGGGGGTGACCGGGAACATCGTCCATGACTTTCTCGAGCGGATCAAAGAGGTCCGGCTGTAACCCGAATCCCCCACCCATCGCGCGAGACGCCCCCAGGGTGGGGTATGCTCTGGGGAGCCTCTTTTTAGGGCCGGTGTGGCACTTGGCTACTTTGGGAATACCTCGTCTAGCGAGTCCGAGAGGATGCCGAGCATCTCGTCCACCTCGGCCTCGGTGATGACCAAGGGCGGGGATATGGCCATGCCGGTGTCGTTGCAGCGCACGATCAGCCCGCGCTTGCGGGTCGCGGCCTGGAGCTTTCCGCCGATGCCCTTAGAGGGATCGAAGCTCTTTTTGCTGGCCTGGTCCTCGACGACCTCGACCAGGGCCATCAGGCCCTTGCCGCGCACGTCCCCGACATGGGGATGATCGAGCAAGCCCTCGAGCCCCCGCATCAGTTGCTCGCCCCGCCGGGCGGCGTTCTCCCAAAGCCGCTCGCGCTCGATGATCTCGAGGTTGGCCAGCCCCACCGCGCAGGCCACCGGGTGCCCCGAGTAGGTGAAGCCGTGCATGAACATCCGATCCGGGCTCGAGACCACCCGGTAGACCTCCGGCCTGACCCCCACCCCACCCAGCGGCACGTACCCCGAGGTGACCCCCTTGGCGAAGCTGGTGATATCGGCCTGGAAACCGTAGGTCTCCTGGGCGAACATCCGCCCGGTGCGCCCGAAACCGGTGATCACCTCGTCGGCGATGAGCAGGATGCCGTGCCGTTTGAGGATCGCCGGGATGACCTGCCAGTAGCCTTCCGGCGGGGGGACTAAGCCGCCCGCCCCCTGCACCGGCTCGGCGATGAAGGCCGCGATGGTCTCGGGGCCTTCGCGCTGGATGGTCTCCTCGAGCTCTTTGGCCAGCATCGCCACGAAGTCAGCTTCCGAGAGGCCGGGGTTGTTGCGGTAGCCGAGGGGGGCGGTGACGTGGATGAAGCCCGGCGGCAGCGGCCCGAAGTCGGCGTGGTAGGCCGGGACCCCGGTCGCGGCCAAGGCTCCCATGGCGATCCCGTGGTAGGCCATGCGCCTCGAGATGATCTTGGTCCTCTCGGGTTTCCCGGAAAGCGCCCAGTAGTAGCGGGCGATCTTGATGGCGGTCTCGTTGGACTCAGCTCCCCCGGAGGTGAACTGGAAGTGCGAGTGGTGGGGCAGAAGTTCGGAGAGCTTGGCCGCCAGCTCGATGGCCGGAGGGGTCGCCATCCCGAAGAAAGTCGGCTGGAAGGCCAGCCGCCGCATCTGCTCCGCCGCGACCTCGGCCAGCTCAGCTCGCCCGTGCCCCACATTCACGTTCCACAAGCCGGCGAAGCCGTCAATGTACCACTTGCCGCCGGCGTCCTTGACCCGGCTGCCCTTCCCCTCCACCATCACCAGCGGGCCGGACTGGGCGTGGCGCTGGAGGTTGGTGAGCGGGTGGAAGAGGTGGGCCAGGTCCTGCTCGATGAGCTTTTGGAGGTCGTACTCCGGGGTCGGTGACATAGGTGCCCATGATTCTATCCCTTCCGGGGAACTCCTCAACTGGCGCGCCGACCATAGCCGCACCGACCCGTAGGATGATCCCCCACCCAATACGCAATCGGCAATACCCCTCTGGGTCATTATGGCTTGACCATAAGCCAATTCTGCGCTAAGCTGGCCTCAATATGACCCTAGCAGAACGCCTCAGAGAACTTCGCAGCGAGCGTGGTTGGCGGCTCAAGGACTTATCCCAGCAGAGCGGGCTTTCCGTCCCCTATCTCTCCGACCTGGAGCGGGGCCGCACCAACCCCAGCCTGGAGACCCTCAACACCCTGGCCCGGACCTACAGCCTGAGCGTCCAGGATCTGCTCGAGCCCACCGACTTGGCCGGAGAGCGCACCCCGGCGGCCCTCCCCCGGGGGCTGGCCGAACTCCTGGCCGACCCCATCCTGGGCAAGGAGATCACCCCAGACTGGCAGAAGACCCTCTCGCGCATCGAACTGCGCGGCCGGCGGCCCCAGTCCAAGCGGGACTGGTACGAGATCTTCTTGCACCTACGGCGCGTGCTCGAGGGCTAAAACTCGCCCCGAGTCCACCTTGCGGCGCGGCGAAAGGGGCAAAATGGGCCTATGGAAAAGCCTTACCGCGCCAGCCAGTCCGGCTTCTACGTGGCCGGCCTCGAGGCCCGCACCAGCCCTCCGCTCGAGGCCGATCCCCAGACCGCCAAGATTCCCCAGCTCTGGCAGAGGTTCCGTACCCAAGGCCTGGAATCCCGCCTCCCCCGGCGGCTCGCCCAGGGCCACCCCTTCTGCGTGTACTTCGACTACGAGGAGGGCCCCGCCGGGGCTTATTCGGTGGTGCTGGGATATCAGGTTCCTGGGCTGGAGGATGTACCCCCTGGCCTGACCGGCCTCAACATCCCAGGCGGGAGGTACTTGGTCTTCACCACCCATTCCGACAACGTTGCCCAGACCTGGGCCGAAATCCAGAACTACTTCGCCCAGCCCGGATCACCCGTCCGGGCTTACACCTACGACTATGAGGAGCATCTTCCCCCAGCCGAGGCGTATTTTCGCCGAGCGGAGCGAGGGGAGGCGTATTTTCGCCGAGACGTTTCTTTCGCCGAGCCAAGGGCGAGGGGTGCGGAGCGAGGGGAGGCGTCTTTTCGCCGAGCGGAGCGAGGGGAGGAAGGGGCAAAGCGCCAGGGTGCGGATGAGGTCAGGATTTATGTCGCCGTGCGCTAAGGCCGATGGGGGGAAGCCCGCCCCTCCGCCAGGAGACCAGCGATGATCCAGGAGCGGGCTAGGGTGCGCAGACTCGCGCAGGCCTACCGCAAGGCCAACGCCCCGCTCACCCCCGAGCGGCTGGCCAAGGGCATCGGGGTCCGCTTCGAGATCGTCCCCATCCCCACCGACGGGATGTTCGACTTTGACCAGGGCCGCATCCTCCTGGCCGAAGGGCAGTCGCCCAAACGCCAGCGCTTCACCTTGGCCCACGAGGTCATGCACTACCTGATCCGTCACGACGAGGAGCTGCTTTCGGACCTGCATGAGGAGTACCAGGGAGACCAGTTCGAGCAGACCCTCGAGGCGCTGTGCAATCTGGGGGCCGCCGAGATGCTGCTGCCCAGCGAGGACGTGAAGGCCGTCCTGGAGAAAAAGGGGCTGCGGGCCAAGCACATCCTGGATCTGGCCGAGACCCATCAGGTCTCCGAGGAGGTCGCGGCCATCGCCCTCACCGGCCAGGCCGCCTACGCGCTGGCGGTGATCGCCGGGGGCCGCCCCTTAAGGGTGCTGTTCTCCAGCCGGGGGGAGTTCTTCCCGGCTCGCCTGGCCAAAAACGCCGAGGTTCCCAAGGACCACGCCCTCACCCTGACCCTCACCACCGGGCTTCCCTTCCAAGGAGGGGCTCCCCTACCGGGACGTCCTTTGGCCAAGCAGCATCCGCATCGGTTTTTGCTGGAGGCCTACGCCAAGGGGGGCCGGGTTTACGGGATCTACCGGGCCAGGCCAGACTGAGCCGGCCCCCTCAACCTGGGGCTGCCTCACCTTCCTACCCTCTCAACCGACTTAGCTTGTAAGGGTTCACCTATGGCCGACTTTGGTGCGCTACCTCAATATCCGAAATATCCCATCCCCACCGTGGCGGCTCTGGTCACCGGCCCGTCCGGGCGGGTGCTCCTGGTCCGCACGACCAAATGGAGGGGGCGCTGGGGCATACCCGGCGGGAAGATCGAGTGGGGTGAGGCGCTCGAGGCCGCCTTGCGCCGGGAGATCGGCGAGGAGGTGGGGCTCGAGCTTCAGGACATCCGGCTGGCCTTGGTGCAAGAGGCCATCCTCGATCCCCAGTTCTATAAGCCGATGCACTTCCTCTTCTTCAACTACTACGCCCGCAGCCAATCCGAGGAAGTCAGGCCGAACCAGGAGATCGCCGAGTGGGCCTGGGTCGAGGGGGCAGAGGGCCTGAAGTACCGGCTGAACACCTATACCGAGGTGCTGCTCAAGGATTACCTGGCCTCCCAAGGAGGAAAGGGGTGAGCCGCGCGGCCTTGGTCACCGGCTCCGCCAAGGGGATCGGCCGGGCGATTTTGCTGGCCCTGGCCCGCCAAGGCTTTGACGTGGCGGTGCATTACAAAAGCAGCGAGCTCGAGGCCGAAACCACCCGCCAAGAGGCCGAGGATCTGGGCGTACACTCCATCAAACTCCAGGCCGACGTGACCAGACCCGAGGAGGCCCAGCGGCTGGTCAGTGCCGCCGCATCCGAGCTGGGGGGGTTACACGTACTGGTGAATAACGTGGGCGATTACCTCAAGAAGCCCATCGAGGCGTTTACCGTTGAGGAGTGGCAGCGGATACTCGAGACCAACCTAAACGCCACCTTCTACGTTACCCAAGCAGCCATCCCCCATCTGGTCGCGGCGGGCTGGGGGCGGGTGGTCAACATCGGCTTCGCCGGGGCCCAGAACCTCTTGGCCCGGCCCGGTATTACCGCCTATGTGATCGCCAAAACCGGGGTGATTCTCTACAGCAAGGCCTTGGCCAAACGGCTGGCGAGCCAGGGCATAACGGTCAACGTGGTCTCCCCTGGAATCGCCCAGAACTCGCTCTCCAAGCCGGTCGAGGAGATCCCCATGGGCCGTCTGGCCCATCTGGAAGAGCTCGCCCGCGCGGTGCTCTTCTTTGTGCAGGAGGAATACGTCACCGGTCAGGTCGTCGAGGTTTCGGGGGGATGGAATCTGTAGTATCAGGGGAATTTGCGGGGCGGCCAAAGACCGCTGGGGTGTCGAATTATCGTCCAACTTACGGTGAAGAATGAAAGGGAGGAGCAGCATGAAGCGCATGATCGAAGTTGAAGACACCGGCTTGGTCTTCCCCTGCGAAACCGACGTAGAGCGCCTCACCGTCTTAGGCCGGGAGTGGCTCGAGACCCTGGGGGAAAACCCCGAGCGCGAAGGACTGCGCAAAACCCCCGAACGCATGGCCAAGGCCTGGGCCTTCTTGACCCGGGGGTACTGCCAGGATCTCGAGGAGATCGTCAACGGGGCGATATTTCAGGGGGAAGGCAGCGAGATGGTGGTGGTCAAGGGCATCGAGTTCTACTCGATGTGCGAGCACCACCTGCTGCCCTTCTTTGGCAAGGTCCACATCGGCTATATCCCCAATGGCAAGATCCTGGGGCTTTCCAAGTTTGGCCGCATCACCGACATGTTTGCCCGCCGTCTACAGGTACAAGAACGGCTGGCCGCCCAGATCGCCGATGCCATCGTGGACGTTCTCGAACCTCAAGGGGTAGGCGTGGTGATCGAGGGAGTCCACCTGTGCATGATGATGCGCGGGGTGGAAAAGCAGCACTCGAGCACCACCACCAGCGCGGTAAGAGGGGTCTTCCGCGATGATGCCAAGACCCGTGAGGAGTTCATGAGCCTGATCCGCTAGGAGGGAGCGGCCGACCCTTCGCGTGGCACGATCAAAAGGGGTGCCCGCCCACCCTCTGGGCCTCTTACGCCGTGAGGGGTGGGGCGGGCTCCGCCTCCCCTCTGCGTAGCCGCGCCCCGCCTCGGTATCATAGGGAAGCTTTGGCTTTGCCCCACATCCGCCCGGCAGGCCCCCTCGACCTCGAGGCCCTGGGCCATATCGCCTACGCCACCGGGTTTTTCGGGAGTTCGGCCGCGGTCTACTTCCCCAGCCCACCCCTCTTCCGCGACCTATGGATCAAGCCCTACCTGGAGGGGATCGGGGCTTGCAACTTCGTGGCCGAGCTCGAGGGGAAAATCGTCGGCTACATCATCGGCACGCCCGATGTGCGGTCTTACCGGCGGTATTTTCTACGATCGGCTGGGGAGATCTTGGGGAAAGTCTTCACCGGAGGGTACCCCGGCCTTCTCCCCAGCGCCCGCTTCTTGCTCCGGGCGGCCCGCTACGGCCGCCGCCAAGCCCCCATCGAGCAGTACCCGGCCCATCTGCACATCAACCTGCTCCCCCAGTCGCGGGGGTTGGGGGTGGGGCAAAAGCTGTTGGAAGCCCACCTGGACTGCTTGCGGGCTCGAGGCGTCCATGGCGTCCAGCTTTCCACCACCCGGGAGAACAAGGCCGCCCTAGGGCTTTACCAAAAGCTCGGGTTCGAGGTCTACGCCGAGTGGGAAAGCCCGCTGTGGAAGCCCTGGCTGGGCCGGGAAGCCACCCACCTGATCATGGTCAAGCACCTGCGGGCCCAATAAGATGAGGTATGGAGGCTCATCTGCAAGCCGCGCTGGGCGACGGACTCACCATCCTGTTCACCGCGCTACGCGTACTGACCGTGTACGCGGTGATTCTGTACTTTTTGCGGCTTACCGGCAAACGGGTGCTGGGCCAGTTCACCCCCTTCGACCTGCTGACCCTGCTTTTGCTCTCCAACGCGGTGCAAAACGCCATGATCGGCCCGGACAATAGCCTCACCGGCGGGCTGCTGGGGGCCGGACTCCTCCTGCTGGCGAACCGCTGGGTGGCCACCAATACCAAGCTCCGGGAAAGTCTCGAGGGCGAACCCGCCCTCCTCATCCGCGATGGGCAGGTCATACCCGAGGCCCTCCGCCGGGAGGGGGTGAGCGAAAAAGAGCTCCAGGCCGCCCTGCGCGAACACGGTCTGGACAACCCCCAAAAGGTGGCCGCGGCAGTGCTGGAGGTAGATGGCACCATCTCGGTGGTGCCGATAGAGGGCCACACCATCAAACGCCTGCGCCGGGTGAAGTCCAGCCGCAACCGCTAGCCCCGCCCTCAACGCCTCAGCAAAAACCAGATCCCCACGATCAGGATGAGCCAGATCCACCAGCGCTGGCCCAGGTTTCCCGGTAGGGGCCAGCGGCTCGAGCCGCTGGCCCTGGTCGCCCCCCCCAAAAACATCAAGCGCTGCGCCCGTTTAATGTGGTAGACGGATTTGTCAAGCTGGCCCTTCTTGCGGTAAGCCGCCCCCAGGTTGTGGTGGGCGTGGCTGTAGTTCTCGTTCTGCTTGAGAACTTCCTGGTAGGTGCGGATGGCCTCATCCACTTGCCCGGCCTCGAGGGCCAGATTCCCCAGGTTGGTCTTGGCCCGGTAGTGACCCCCGTCACGGCGCAAAGCCTCCTCGAAAGCGGCTTTGGCCCCGGCTTTGTCGCCCGATCGGACCCGGATTACCCCCAGCACGGTCCAGGCCTCCGCCCCCAGGTGGGGGTCATCGGTGTAGGGTCGGATCCGGGAGGGGTCTTCCCGGTCAAAGTCCTCCAGCGCTCTGCGGGCCCCCTCTAGGTCGAGGTAGGCAGACAGCAAGTCTGCGTCCCGCTCGAGGATCTTTTGCACCTGGGCGTACCGCTTCTCCCGCAGCGCGTCGCGCACCTCCAGCAAGGCCTCGAGGCTGGCGACCTCCTGGTCACTGCCCTCCCCCGCCCGCAGCCGCAGGCGGGCTTCCTCGTACTGTCCGGTTTTCAACAACTCCTCAACCATGTCCGATCAGACCACGATACAGCTCGAGGTACTCCGAGGCGGGTTTATCCCAGGAGAAATCCTGCCGCATCCCATTCAACGCCACCTGTTGTCGGTTGGGGTGCTTGAGGAACTCGCTCACCCCCCACCACACCCCCCCGGCGTCCATGCTCTCAAAGAGAAAGCCGGTCTCCCAGTGCCGCACGGTGTCGATCAATCCACCCACCGCCCGCACGATCGGCGGGGTGCCATAGCGCATGGCGATCATCTGGGCCAGGCCGCAGGGCTCGAAGCGGGACGGCATGAGAAACCCGTCACACCCGGCGTAGATGCGGTGGGCTAGGGGCTCGTTATAGCCCTGTGCGTAGACCATGCGGCCCCGATGGTGACTGGCCGCCCAGGCAAAGCTGCGCTCGAGGTTGGGATCCCCGCTCCCCAGCACGAAGAGGTTCACCCCCAACTCCATCAACCCCGGCACCGCCTCGAGGATGAGGTCAATGCCTTTTTGATGAGCAAAGCGCGAGACCACCCCGATGGTCGGGCGGTCTTCCAAGCCGAACTCGGCCAGCAGCTCGGCTCGAGTCTGATACTTGCCCGAAAGCTCATCCACCCCGTAGGGATGTTTCAGATAACGATCGGTGGCCGGATTCCAGTACTCGGTATCGAGCCCGTTTAGGATGCCCCGCAGCTTCCACCCCAGCGCGCGCAGCACGCCATCCAAACCTTCGCCACCCTCCGGGGTGGTGATCTCCCAGGCGTAGCGAGGCGAAACCGTGGTGACCGAATCGGCGTTCACGATGGCGCACTTCATCAGGTTGATGGCGCCACCGTGCTCGAGGCCCCCGCCATAGTAGGTCTCGCCGGGCAGACCGGTCCAGGCGTAGAAGTCCTGGGGGTTCCAGGTACCCTGGTAGGCCAGGTTGTGGATGGTGTGGACGGTACGGCCCCCAAACCAGCCGAGGTTGCGCAAGAGCGGGAGCAGGGCGGCGGGCCAGTCGTGAGAATGCACCACATCGAAGCCTCCCAGCAGTTCGGCCACCGCCATCTGGAAGCGTACGAACCGGCGGAAATCGTCGTCGTAGCCGTAGAGCTTGTCGCGAGCGAAGTCGCCGAGCCCCACCAGCACGTAGCGCACCCCCCCGTGCTCCAAGTGGCCGATCCCGAACTTCTCGCGCCCCCCCGCGAAGTTAAAGTAGCCCTCACCCACGTAGTAGCCGTTCAAACCCCAGTACCAGGGGATAAAAATGGTGGCCTCGACCCCCCGCTTTAGCAGAGCTCGCGGCAGGCTGCCCACCACGTCGGCCAATCCGCCCACCTTAGCAAAGGGGAAGGCTTCGGAAGACACAAAAGCTACGCGCATGGGAACCCTCGTCATAGTATTACACCGACCTCCCTCAGCTACGCACCCCCGAGGAATCCCACCGCCCCCGGGCTCGAGGGCTTATCCAGACGCGGTGGTTTGGGGATACACTCTTACCCATGGCCTCCCTCCTCCTGAGCCTGGTCCTGGCTGCCTCCGCCGCCGCCGAGCCGGGTAGCATCCAGCTCGAGGGGGTCCGCCATGAATACCAGCGGTTCAACAACTGCGGCCCAGCAACGCTCGCCATGGCCTTGAGCTTTTGGGGCAGCCGCCTGACCCAGTACCAGATGGCCCCAGTGCTCAAGCCCAACCAAGCCGACAAAAATGTGAGCCCCGAGGAGCTGGCCGGCTACGCCCAGAGCCAGGGCTACCGCGTTCATCAGGGGGTAGCCGGAGACTTGAGCCTGCTCAAGCGGTTCCTCGCCGCCGGGTTCCCGGTGATCGCGCAGAGCGGCTTTGTGGTGCCGGAGCACGGCTGGATGGGGCACTACCGCCTCCTGGTAGGTTACGATGACGGGAGCGGGCGCCTCTTGGCCTTTGACTCCTACTACGGCCCCAAGGTCCGGCTGGGGTATCGCGATTTCGACGCGGTGTGGAGCCACTTCAACCGCACCTATTTGGTGGTGTATCCCCCCCGGGAGGCCGGAAAAGTCGAGGGGATTCTGGGCCCGCGCACCCAACCCCAGTGGATGTGGCAACGAGCCCTCGAGGTGGCCCAGTCCGAAGTCCGGGCCGAGCCCCAGAACGTCTACGCCTGGTTCAACCTGGGCACCGCGCTGCTCGAGCAGGGCAACATCGCAGGAGCGGTGGAGGCTTACGACAAAGCCCGCTCCTTGGGTTGGCCCTGGCGGATGCTGTGGTACCAGTTCGGTCCCCTCGAGGCCTACTATCGCGCCGGACGCTATGCCGACGTAGCCCGGCTGGCCAGCGCCAACCTGGCCAAAGCCCACGACCTCGAGGAGTCCCTCTACTGGCGGGGCCGGGCCCAGGCCGCCTTGGGCAATTTGCGCCTGGCAAAAACCGACCTCGAGGCCGCGCTCAAGTTCCGCCCCAGCTACAGCCAAGCCGCCCAAGCCCTCAAGGGCCTCCAGGCGCTCAACTAGGCGGGTTGACCCGAACGCACCCCCAACCAAGCCGCGATCTACGGGTGTGGGGGGAGGAGAGCCACCGGGCCTCAGCGCGGGGCACATGATAGGGTGGGAGGCCAATGGGCTACAATTCCCCTTGGGAACTCCGTCTCCCGCGAACCTTGAAACCTAGGGTAAGGGGTTCTACCGGGCAGTCCGGTAGGTAAAACTCTAGACGAACACCCTCGCCTGCCGATACGGAGTCAAGGGATGTTGGGGGGCCTTCAGGCACATCCCCAAAGAAGCCTTGGGTCCGAGGAGTCGTCACGGGTTGCGCAACCCCTTTGGCCGCTGGTCGGGGGGGTCAGTCTACCGTGTAGGCGTGAACGGCTAAA
>PSML01000071.1:0-13326 GCA_040290145.1 Meiothermus sp.
GGTGACCGTCTCGTCCTCCACGTAGATGTCGGCCTTGTAGCGGGAGTCGGCGGTGACGATTTCGCCGTTTTTGATCAGCAGTCCCATGGGCACCTCGTTCTGGCTGGTCTGGCCCTACTCGAAAACCCCTCGGTAGATCTGCGGCAGCGAAAGCTGACCGCCCAGGCAGGGCAGCGGGATGTAGCCGTCGCCGGTGAGGTCTTGTTGCTGCCAGTGACCTTCCTCGTCTCGCCAGCAGTGACGGACGAACAGGCTGTCCTGGTCAACGATCAGATAGGTGCGCAGGCTGGGGATACGGGCATACTCGAGCCGCTTCTCCCGCAGGTCGATGCTCGCGGTCGTAGGGGACAACACCTCGACGAGGATACAGGGCTCGGTCTCATAGTACTCGTCCGGCACAGGCCTGCCGCAGACCACCATCACGTCGGGGTAGTAGAAAGCCTGCTCCGTATCACAGCCGCCTTCCTTGCCTACGCAGAGCTTCATCCCTTCCTGGTACACCCGGCATGACCGGTCCTGAGCCATCTGCCAGCACAGGGCGTGGATGTTTCCCGCGATGCGGTTGTGGCGGCTGCTCCCGCCCGCCATCACGTACACCTGGCCGCCCACGTACTCCCGGCGCTCAGGGGAGTCCCGCTCGCTGCTGAGGTACTCGGCCACGCTCATTGGCTTGGGCATCGGTTTGACCATGGTCACAGTCTAGCGTTCTGCTCCTTCCCAGGCACAACTACCAAGCTTCGCGGTCGCCGCGCAGCGCTCTAGTGAATCTCGATCCCCACCTCTTTACGGTACCGCTCCATGGCCTCCCAGTCGTTGGTCACCTCGGGCCGGGTCTGGGTCAGCTCGCGCCAGGTTACCGGGGGGCGTCCTGAGGGCACCTCCACCATCTCGATGCAGCCTTCCACCGGGCAGACGTTGTGGCACAGCCGGCAGCCCACGCAGTCGTCTTCCCGCACCACCGGCTGGGCTCGAGTGGAGATGGCCTCGAGCTTACCGTTCGAGCGCACGTCGTAGCGGTAGGGCGGCACCTTGTTCCCGCCGGCGTCGATGAGGTCGATGCACTGGTGAGCGGTGTCGTTGCAGGCCACGTAGCAGAGGTTGCACCGGATGCACCGCTCGGGGTCGATGCGGGCCACAGCCCGGAAAGACAGGTCAAAATCGTTGAAGTCGGAGATGCGGTGCAGGCTCTTGCCCACCACGTCGGCGATGGTCTTGAAGCCCTTGGCGTCCATCCAGGCATTGAGCCCGTCGCAGAGGTCCTCGATGATCCGGTAGCCGTAGTGCATCACCGCGGTGCAGACCTGCAGGCTGCTGGCCCCCAGCAGCAAGAACTCGGCGGCGTCCTTCCAAGTCGAGATTCCCCCCATGCCCGAGATGGGCACCCCCGACTTACGCACCCCCTCATCCACCCCAAGCGAGGAAAGAAAATTGAGGGCGATGGGCTTGACCGCTGGCCCGGCATAGCCCCCGTGCCCGCCCTTGCCGCCGATGCTGGGGGTGATCTCGAGCGTATCCAGGTCAACCCCGATGATCGAGTTGATGGTGTTGATCAGCGAGAGCGCATTGGCCCCCGCGGCGATGGCCGCCCGGGCCGGGGGAACCACGCTGGCTACGTTGGGGGTGAGCTTGACGATCACCGGGATCTGGGCCACGTCCATCACCCACCGCGTGATCTGCTGGCAGTACTCCGGCACCTGCCCCACCGCGCTGCCCATGCCGCGCTCGCTCATGCCGTGGGGGCAGCCGTAGTTGAGCTCGATGCCGTCGGCGCCGGTGTCCTCGATCTTGAGGACGATGTCGCGCCAGGCCTCAGGCGTGGACTCCACCATGGCCGAGACGATCACCGCGCGGTCCGGCCAGTGGCGCTTGACGTCGCGGATCTCCCGGAGGTTGACCTCCAAGGGCCGGTCGGAGATCAGCTCGACGTTGTTGATGGCCAGCATCTTCTGCCCGCCGTAGTGCCACGCCCCGTAGCGGTTCGAGACGTTCAACACCGGCGCCCCGATGGTCTTCCAGACCGCCCCGCCCCAACCCGCCTCGAAGGCCTTGTGGATCTGGGCTCCTGAGTTCGTCGGCGGCGCCGAGGCCAGCCAGAAGGGGTTGGGGGAGCGGATTCCCGCGAAGTTGATGCGAAGGTCAGCCATGGTGCTCCTTTCAGTCGCGTCTTACGTCCTACGTCCTACGCGGGGAGGGTTCGGCGTAGAGAGTCGCTAGTCGTCCGCCGCCGCGCGCAGCGGCACCAGCTTGCGGTGGATGGCGAAGGCCGCGAGCTTGCCGTCCTCCACGGCCATCACCGTCGAGGCCGAGCCCCTCGCCCGCACGCAGTCACCGCCCGCCCAGACGCCGGGGAGGCTGGTCTCGAGGTCGCCGTTGACCCGGATGTAGCCCCGCTCGGTCTCGAGCCCCAGCCTCTGCGCCAGGGCGGGCTTCTCCTGCCCGATGGCCTTGACCACCTGGTCGGCGGGGAGCACGAACTCCGAGCCGGGGACGGGCCGCGGCGCCGGGCGGCCCGAGGCGTCGGGGGCGCCGAGCTCCATCCGCACGCACTCGAGCCCCCTCACCTTCCCGCCCTCGACGATCACGCGCACCGGCTGGGTGAGGAAGCGGAACTCGATGCCCTCCCTCTTGGCGAACCCGTACTCGTGGGGGTAGGCGGTCATCTCGGCCTCGCTGCGGCGGTAGACCATGGTCACGCGCTCGGCGCCCAGCCGCTTGGCGACGGTGGCGCAGTCGATGGCGGTGTTGCCCGCCCCGATCACCACCACGCTCTGGCCCACCTCGAGGCCCTGTGGGTCTAGCTTGCTCCTCTCGATGTAGCTCAGCCCGTCGACGATGTGCTCCTCGCCGGGGATGCCCAGCCGGGGCACCGCCCCCAGCCCCACGCTCAGGAAGATCGCGTCGTACTCGCGGCGGAGCTGCTCGAAGGAGAGGTTAGCGCCGAGCTCCATGCCGGTCTTCACCTCTACCCCTAGGCGCCTCACCATCTCCACCTCGGCCAGCGCGACCTCCACCGGCTCGCGCAGCCGGATGATGCCGTAGGTGCTAAGGCCGCCCGGCAACTCGCGCCGCTCGAAGACCGTCACCGAGTGCCCCAGCTTGGCCAGTTCCCCCGCGCAGGAGAGCCCCGCCGGGCCGGCCCCGACCACCGCGACCTTCTTGCCGGTGGGGGGGCCGGGCTTGAACACGTCGATGCCCCGGCTATAGACGTAGTCGGTGGCATAGCGCTGCAGCCGCCCGATCATGATGGGCTTCTCCTCGGCGCCCAGCACGCAGGCCCCCTCGCACAGCTCCTCTACCGGGCAGACCCGGGCGCACGTCGCACCCATGAGGTTGGCCTCGAGGATGGCGCGGGCCGATCCCACCAGGTTTCCGCTGGCGATCTTCTTGATGAACCTGGGGATGTCGATGTGGGTGGGGCAGGCCTGGGTACAGGGCGCGTCGTAGCAGTAGAGGCAGCGGTTGGCCTCCACCGCCGCTTGGTGATCGGTGAGGGGCGGATGGTACTCCGCCAACACCTCCTCGGGCCGGATTGGCGAACGCTCAGCCACTTTGCTCCTCCTCACACTTGCCGACCTATAGATTTGTCCTATAGCCCAGGGGCTTCCTCAGGCCCTTATCAACAGACACAGTGTCCAAAAGCTACATCGGGTGATGCTGGCGTGCATCACACGGTAGGTTCGAGCCCTCTCAGGAGCCGACTTAACCCTTGTAGGCGGTCTTTGGCTTGGAATATAAGGGCCTGGCCAGACCCTGTCAAGCCAGCCCTTGGGCAATATTATGCATATACATGCAATAATTTGCAATCCCCCTGCGCACTTCCATCGGCACCTTCCGGTGACCGCAGGCCACGGGTTGTGCGGCCCTGGCCTATCGGGATGAGTCGTTGGGGGCCATTGAGTGAGGTAGACTCAAGGGATTTGCGAGTGTGATGTATAACCCTATATCTCCCTGTCCGGGCGGTACAATTCGCTTACATCGTCGGCGAGCCGCCGCGCCCGGCGATTCCGCACCGATCCTTGGGGCGGCAGCCTCGGCGGACGACGGAGGAGAGGAATGCGTTTAGAACTGCCGGTCATACCGCTGCGAAACACCGTCATCCTGCCTCACATCACCACCGCGGTGGATGTGGGCCGCGCCAAGTCCAAGCGCGCGGTCGAGGAGGCTACGGGTGCCGACCGGCTGCTGTTTTTGGTGGCCCAGCGTGACCCCGAGGTGGATGACCCCGCCGCCGATGACCTCTTCAGTTGGGGGGTAATGGCCGTGGTCAAACAGGCCATGCGCCTGCCCGACGGAACCCTGCAGGTCATGGTCGAGGCCAAGAATAGGGTCGAGCTGCTCGATTACGTGGCCGGGCCATACCTGCGGGCTCGGGGCGAGGTCCACACCGAAGCCCCCATGGAGGACAGCTCCACCGCCCGGGTGCTGGTGGATGAACTCAAAGACGCCTTCGAGCGCTACGTCTCGGGGCACAAATCGCTCCGACTGGACCGCTACCAGATCGATGCCCTCAAAGCGACCTCGGATCCAGCCGTGTTGGCCGATACCATCACCTATCACGCCACCTGGACGGTGGCGGAGAAGCAGGCAGTCCTCGAGACCGCGGGCCTCGAAGAACGGCTCAAGCGGGTGCTCTCGATGCTCCTGCGCGACCTCGAGCGCTTCGATATGGACAAACGCGTGGCCGCGCGAGTCAAGGAGCAGATGGACCAGAACCAGCGCGAGTACTACTTGCGCGAGCAGATGAAGGCCATCCAGAAGGAACTGGGCGGCGAGGAGGGGGTGGGCGACCTCGAGAGCCTACGCGAGAAGATCGAGGCCGCCGGGATGCCCGAAGCCGTCAAGAGCAAGGCCCTCAAGGAGCTGGACCGGCTCGAGCGGATGCAGCAGGGCAGCCCCGAGGCCACCGTGGCCCGCACCTACTTGGACTGGTTGGTGGAGGTCCCCTGGAGCAAGGCCGACGACGAGGTGCTGGATATCAGCCATACCCGGGCCATCCTGGACGAGGATCACTATGGCCTCCAGGACGTCAAGGAGCGCATTCTGGAGTACTTGGCGGTGCGCCAGATGACCCGCGGGCTCGACGTGCGCAACAAGGCCCCCATTCTGGTCTTGGTCGGGCCTCCCGGTGTAGGTAAAACCTCGCTAGGGCGCAGCATCGCCCGGAGCATGAACCGCAAGTTTCACCGGATTTCCCTGGGCGGCGTACGCGACGAGGCCGAGATCCGTGGTCACCGCCGCACCTACATCGGGGCGCTGCCCGGCAAGATCATCCAGGCCATGAAGGGGGTCGGGGTGATCAACCCGGTGATCCTCCTCGATGAGATCGACAAGATGAGCGCCGACTGGCGGGGTGACCCGGCGAGCGCCATGCTCGAGGTGCTGGACCCCGAGCAGAACAACACCTTCACCGACCATTACCTCGACGTGCCTTACGACCTCTCCAAGGTCTTCTTCATCACCACCGCCAACACCCTCCAGACCATCCCGCGGCCCCTTTTGGACCGCATGGAGGTTATCGAGATTCCCGGCTACACCAACCTCGAGAAGGCCAGGATCGCCCGCGGCTACCTCTGGCCCAAACAGGTCAAGGAAGCTGGGATGGAAGGCAAGCTGGAGGTCACCGACGGGGCCATCAACCGGGTCGTGGATGAGTACACCCGTGAGGCTGGGGTGCGCAACCTCGAGCGCGAGTTGGGCAAGATCGCCCGCAAAGCCACCAAGAACTACCTGGAGAACAAGTGGGAAGGCCTCAAGACGGTAGACGCCCCCGACCTCCCCGACTACCTGGGCGTGCCTAAGTTCCGTCCCGACCGGGCCGAGAAAGTAGCCCAGGTCGGAACCGCCCAGG
Organism: Meiothermus sp.; assembly: GCA_040290145.1. GTDB lineage: Bacteria > Deinococcota > Deinococci > Deinococcales > Thermaceae > Allomeiothermus. The sequence goes on from PSML01000071.1 coordinate 5,849, forward strand.
GCCTGGCCTGGACCCCGGTCGGCGGCTCACTCCTCACCATCGAGGCCGCAGTGGTCCCGGGCAACGGCAAGGTGAACCTCACCGGCAGCCTCGGGGATGTGATGAAGGAGTCGGCTCAGGCGGCCCTCACCTACTTGCGCGCCCACGCCAGCGAGTGGGGCCTCCCCGAAGACTTCCACACCAAGTATGACCTGCACGTCCATGTGCCGGAGGGAGCCACGCCCAAGGACGGCCCCAGCGCGGGCATCACCATCGCCACGGCCATCGCCAGCGCGATCACCCGTCGCCCGGCCCGCATGGACGTGGCCATGACCGGCGAGGTCACCATCCGGGGCAAGGTGCTGCCCATCGGGGGGGTCAAGGAGAAGCTCCTGGCCGCCCATCAGGCCGGCATCCACAAGATCATCCTGCCCAAGGAGAACCAGCCCCACCTCCAGGAGATCCCTGAGGAAGTGCTGAAGGGGCTCGAGGTCACCCTGGTCGAGGACGTGAGCGAGGTGCTCAAGATCATGCTGTTGCCCGAGCCGATGCCCGCTCCCACCCCCACTCCCCCTACGGATCGCCCGCAACCGGGAGCCGGAGCTTAGAGCACCCCATCCTGCCAACCCAGCCGCCCTTGTCGAAAAGTGCGCAAGGGCGGTTTTCTGATACGATATTCGCTCGATGCAAGAGGTTTTGGCTCCCCTCAAGTCCGCGCTCGCCCAGGCCCTGCAAGGCCTGGGCGTCAGCGAGCTCCCCGAGATCGCCATCCAGGAGACCCCGCCCGGCAAGGAGGGCGACTACGGCTCACCGGTGGCCTTCGCCCTGGCCCGCACCTTACGCAAAGCCCCGCCGGTGATCGCCCTCGAGATCGCCCGCAAGCTCGAGCCCCCCCCTTTCGTGCGCCGGGCCTTTGCGGTAGGCGGATACCTCAACTTCGAGCTAGATCCGGCCTTTCTGGGGCAAGCCGCGACCCAACCCCCCAGGCCCCTGCCGCCCCAGCCGGGCAAGGTGCTGGTCGAGCACACCGCCGTGAACCCCAACAAAGAGCTGCACGTCGGCCACCTGAGGAATATCTGCTTAGGGGACGCGGTGGCGCGGATTCTGCGCTTCGCCGGGCGCGAGGTGGAGGTCCTCAACTACATCGACGACACCGGGCGGCAGGCCGCCGACTCGCTGTTTGCCCTACAACATTACGGCCTGGTCTACGACGGCTCCAAGAAGTACGACCACTGGGTCGGCGAGGCCTACGTGCGGCTACACCGGGAGATGCAGGACGAGGCCAAGAGGGCCGAGTTTGAGCCGCAGATCGCCGAGGTCTTGCACCGCCTCGAGGAGGGGCAGCTGCGGCCCGAGGTGGACAAGATCCTGCGGGCCCAGCTCGAGACCATGTATCGGCTGGGCGCCCGTTACGACGTGCTGGTGTGGGAGTCGGACATCGTGCACGAGGGGCTATTGGGCAAGGCGCTGGCCATCCTCGAGCGAAGCCCCTACGTGCTGCGCCCGACCGAGGGCAAATACGCCGGGGCCTTGGTGATTGACGCCAGTTCAATCATCCCCGGCCTGGAAGATCCCTATTTCGTGCTGGTGCGCTCGAGCGGGGCCAGCACCTACTACGCCAAGGACATCGCCTTCCAGATGTGGAAGATGGGCCTCTTGCAAGGACTCAAGTTCGACCCCTATCCGGGCGACTATCCCGCCTTCACCCCGGGTCGTCCGATGTACACCAGCACCCCCACCGGTCACCTCGTTGAGCACGTCGGGGCCAAAGAGACCATCAACGTGATCGACGCCCGGCAGTCCCATCCGCAGATGATTGTGCGGGCCGGGCTCGAGGTCGCCGGGCGACCCGACCTGGCCGAAGGGGCCTATCACCTGGCCTATGAAACCGTGCTCCTGGAGGGCAAGCAGATGTCCGGACGCAAGGGCCTCACGGTCTCCGCCGACGAGGTGCTGGACGAGGCGGTACGGCGGGCTCGGGCCATCATCGCGCAGAAGAATCCCCTGCATCCTGACCCCGAGACGGCTGCCGAGCAGATCGGGGTGGGTGCGGTGCGTTTTGCCATGGTCAAGACCGAGCCCAAAAAGCAGATCGACTTCCGCTATGACCAAGCCCTCTCCTTCGAGGGCGACACTGGCCCCTATGTACAGTACGCCCACGCCCGGGCCGGTTCGATCCTGCGCAAAGCCGAGGAGCAAGGGGTGATGGGAGAAGCCCCCGACTATGCCCAGGCCACCCCCTACGAGGTCGGGCTGGCCAAGGTCTTGCTCCGCTTCCCTACGGTCGTACAGGAAGCCGCCGCCAGCAAGGCCCCCAACCTCTTGGCCCAGTACCTGCTGGATCTGGGGGCGGCCTGGAACGGCTACTACAACGCCAAGACCCCCGAAGGGAGGCCGGCTACCCCAGTGCTCACCGCCCCGGCGGGCCTGCGGGGGGTGCGGCTGGAGTTGGTCAAGAGCCTTAAGCAAACCCTTAACCAGGGGCTCACCTTGCTGGGTCTTAATGCACCCGAAGTGATGTGATCGAGATGCGGCGGATCTCCCTGCTCCCCTTCCTCCTCGCCATCTTCATAGCCGCGGCAACCCTGTGGGCCTTGGCCCAGCAAACCCCCCGGCTCACCAGCCCGGAGGAGATCGCCCGGGTCGAGGTCTTACGCCGCAGCCTACCGGCGGTGGTGCTCGTCCAGGGCATCGCCCAGGACCCTACCACCGGCAACCAGGGCCCCATTACCGGTTCTGGCTTCTTCTATAGCCCCACCCGGATCGTGACCAACTACCACGTGGTGAACGGCCTGCGCGATCTGCGCATCACCCTCAACGACGGGCGCGAGTTCCCCGTCGAGATCGTAGCCCTCGATCGCGGCATCGACATCGCCATCCTGGGGGTGCGGGGGGTGGTGGCCCCGGCCACCTTGCAGTGGGGCAGTTCGCAAAACCTCCCACCGGGGATGAGCGTGCTGGTGATCGGCAGCCCCTTCGGCCAGCGCAACCTGGCCTCCACCGGCATCCTGGCGGGGATTGCTCCCATCTCGGCCGCATCGGACAACCCCGAGGTCGGCCAAGAGATCGGGGATGTGCTCTACATCGACTCCCGCACCGAGCAGGGCAACTCCGGCGGCCCGGTGCTGGACCTGCAGGGCCGGGTAATCGGCCTGATGGACGCGGTGCTGGCCGGCGCCAGCGGGATCGGCGGCTACGGGGTAGCCATCCCGGCAGATCTGGTGCGCCAGAGCATCCAAGACCTCGAGCGCTTCGGGGTGCCCCAGCGGGGCTGGCTGGGGGCCAGCTTGGTGGACTTAGGTGACCTGGACCCCTTGCTCTTGCGGGGGGTGGGACTGGTCTCGTCGCAGGGGACCATGCTCGACAAGATCGAGCCGGGCAGCCCGGCGGCCAATGCGGGGCTGAGGGCGGCCCAACGCGATGCACGGGGGCGGCTGATCAGCCTGGGCGACGTCATCCTGGCGATCAACGGCAAAGCCGTCAAGAACAAGGCCGAGGTCACCCAGACCATCGCCCGCTTCCGCCCTGGCGACCGGGTCAAGCTCATCATCTGGCGCGAGGGGCGCAAGATCGAGCTGACGCTAACCATGATCGCCCGGCGCTGAGCCGTCCGGTCAAGTCTTGAGCTTCGGCCCCTTTAGCCTTTAGCCTAAAGCCGACATGTATATCGCCATCGAAGGTGTGATCGGGGTGGGCAAGACCACCCTCGCCCGGCTCCTGGCCGAACGGCTGGGGGCGGAAAAGCTGCTGGAGGTGGTGGAGGAAAACCCCTTTCTCCCACTGTTCTATCAAGATCCCGCCGGCTACGGGTTCAAGGTGCAGGTCTTCTTTTTGCTCTCGCGCTACAAACAGCTCCTGCCGCTGGCCCAGCCCGCGCTCTTCAGCCGGGGGGTGGTGGCCGACTACCTCTTCGACAAAGACGCCATCTTCGCCTCGATGAACCTCAGCGGGGCCGAGTGGGACCTCTACGCCGACCTCTACAGCCACCTCTCCCCCCGCATCCCGGCCCCCGACCTCACCGTGTACCTGCGGGCACCGCTACCGGTGCTCCTCGAGCGCATCCGCCGCCGGGGCCGCCCCTTCGAGCAGGGGATGGAGCCTGGTTACCTGGAGCGCCTGGGCCAATCCTATGACCGGCACTTCGCCACCTACCCACACCCCTTGTGGGTGGTGGAGGCCGATCAGCTCGACTACGCCCACGACGAGGCCGATAGGGATTGGATCGTACGCCAGGTGCAGCAGCGCCTGGGGTTGGTCGCCCAGGAGAGCGGGAACTAGCGTTGGGCGCTGATCGTCATGTACATCGCCATCGCCGGAAACATCGGCTCGGGCAAGTCCAGCCTCACCGCCTTGATGGCCGAAGAGTACGGATTTCGGCCGGTCTACGAAGCCGTGGACGAGAACCCCTACCTGGCGGACTTCTATGCCGCCATGGAGCGCTGGGCCTTCCACTCCCAGGTGTTCTTCCTGGCTAAGCGGCTCCGGCAGCACCTGGAGGAGGTCAACCGGCATCTGCGGGTGGTGCAAGACCGCACGGTCTTCGAGGACGCCGCCATCTTCGCCCGCAACCTGTACCGCCAGGGGCATCTCTCCGAGCGCGACTGGAACACCTACCAAAAGCTCTACCAGGGCATCGCCCCGGCGCTGCGCAAACCCGACCTGCTCATCTACATCCGGGCCTCGCTCCCGACCCTCCAAAAACGCATCGCCAAGCGGGGGCGGGAGTACGAGCGGAGCATCCCCGAGGACTACCTGCGGGCGCTGAGTGAGCTGTATGAGGGCTGGGTCCAAGGCTATGCCCTGTCGCCCAAGCTGGTGCTCGAGGGCGACCGGCTGGACTTCGTAGAAAACCCTAAGGACCGGCTCGAGCTGATCCGCACCCTGGACCAGCGGGTCAAGAACGTACGGGTGGTGCAGGGCCGCCTGTGGCCGGACCAAGCCCAGAGGTGATAGACTGGCCAACTGTGCAGCATCTGCGCACCCCCACTCCCCGTGAGCTCGGCTTCCACATGCCCGCCGAGTGGGAGCCCCACGCCGCAACCTGGACGAGCTGGCCGTTCGACGAGGAGCTGTGGATGGGCTACCTCGAGCCCGTCCGCCGGGAGTTCGCCGAGTTGGTGCGGACCATCGCCCAATTCGAGCCGGTGCACCTCCTGGTGCGCGACGAGGAGGCCGAGGAGGACGCCCGCCGGCGCATCGGCACGAGCAACCTCACCTACCACCGCCTTCCCCTCGATGACGTGTGGTTGCGCGACAACGGCCCCATCTTCGTGCGGCGCGGCCAGGATCTCTCCTTGGTGAACTGGAAGTTCAATGCCTGGGGCAACAAGTACGCCTGGCAGCTGGATAACCAGGCCCCGGAGTACGTAGCCCAATACCTGGGCGTCACCCACTGGGACGTGCCGGTGGTGATGGAGGGGGGAAGCCTCGAGGCGAGCGGCCGGGGGGTGGTGCTCACCACCCGCCAGTGCCTCCTCCACCCCGAGCGCAACCCCGATCTCAGCCAGCGGCAGATCGAGGGATACCTCTGCGACTACCTGGGTTTCGAGAAGGTGCTGTGGCTGGAGGGGGGCCTAGAAGGCGACCACACCGACGGGCACATCGACACCATCACCCGCTTCGTCAACCCCACGACCATCGTCACCTGCGTGGAGCCAGACCCTTCCGACCCCAACCACGCCACCCTACAGGCCAACCTCGAGCGCCTGCACACCTTCACCGATCTGGAGGGGAAGCCCTTCGCCATCGTGGAGTTGCCCCTGCCACAGAACCACCTCGAGCTGAGCGGAAACCGGCTCCCGCCGACCTACGCCAACTTCTATATCGGCAACGGCTTCGTGGTGGTGCCGCAGTACGGCGACCCCAACGACGAGGCGGCCCTCTCCATCCTGCGCCCCCTGTTCCCCGGCAGGGAGGTCATCGGGCTCAGCAGCCGCGCCCTCATCACCGGTGGGGGCAGCTTTCACTGCGTCACCCAGCAGCAGCCGGTGGGGAGGGTGTGGAGGGGGGTCTACTCCCCGTAGAATGAGGCGCTCATGCCCAGACTCGCCATCGTCCAAATGAGGATGTCCGAGCAGCTCGAGGCCAACCTGGAGCGAGCCGAGCGCTTCATCCGGGAGGCCGCCGAGGGCGGGGCCAACCTCGTCGTGCTGCCGGAACTCTTCGAGAGCTTGTATTTCTGCCAGCTCGAGCGGGAGGAGTTTTTCAGCCTGGCCAGCCCGGTGGAAGGCCACCCCTTTCTGCCCCGTTTCCAGGCGCTCGCCCGAGAGTTGGAGATCGTCTTACCCATCAGCTTCTTCGAGCGGAGCGGGCCGGCCCATTACAACAGCCTGGCGGTGTTCGACGCGGGCGGGGAGTTCCTGGGCATCTACCGCAAAAGCCATATCCCCGACGGCCCCGGCTACGAGGAGAAGTACTACTTCAACCCCGGGGAGACCGGCTTCAAGGTCTGGAACACCCGGTTCGGCACCGTCGGGGTGGGCATCTGTTGGGACCAGTGGTATCCCGAGGCGGCCCGCATCATGGCCCTCTGGGGCGCCGACCTCCTGCTCTACCCCACCGCCATCGGCTCGGAACCGGAGGAAGCCGGGGGGCTCGACACCCGCCACATGTGGCAGCGGGCCATGATCGGCCATGCGGTCTGCAACTCGGTCTACGTGGGGGCCGCCAACCGCATCGGCACCGAGGTGATCGAGGGGACCCCACAGACCTTCTACGGGCACTCCTTCATCTGCGACTACACCGGCAGCAAAATCGCTGAGTTCGGCCGCACCGAGGAGGGGGTGCTGTACGCCGACATGGACTTCGCCAAGGCGAGGCGCTTTAGGGCTGGCTTCGGTTTCTTCCGCGACCGCCGCCCCGACCTCTACGGCCCGATCCTGACCCTCGACGGGAAGACCCGACGGCCTTAAGCAAGCCCTCAGGTGCGGCGCAGGAATCCAGCGTAGCCTAGGGGTATGCGCTCGATCATCGCCCTACTGGCCTTGCTGAGCGCGCTCTCCTGGGCGCAACCCAGTAAGGTAGACGAGAAGCTCAAAAACCGGCTGGCCCAGGGTGGCACCGTCGAGGTCATCGTGGAGATGGAAGGCCCCGCCTTCTACCGCGAGGTGCTGAAGGCCCAACTGATCGCCGACGACTCCGGCAGCCGGACCCTGAGCGGACCCGGGGGAACCTACACCCTGAACTCCGGTGACGGCCTGAAAAACCAGTACTACCCCTCAGCGGTGCAGCCCATCGGCGGGGCCGAAGCGCTCCTGGGCTGGGCCTCGGCGGGAGCGGTGAGCGCCCAGAGCATCAGCGATAACCGCCCCGAGCGGGTCAAGGAGAAAGGTGACTTACCCCACGGCTAAAGCCGGGAGCTTCTGGGGTCGTCGAGCATGAGCAGCCACCCCTCACTCCGTTCGGCGAAAATACGCCTCATCGCCCTCGCCCAAGGGCAAGCCCTGCCCATCTGCGGACGGGTACACGCCCCGCCCCATTCTCAGGATGTTCAGCGCCGC
>PSML01000001.1:0-74551 GCA_040290145.1 Meiothermus sp.
TCACCGTGGCCCACACCGCCCGTAACCGCCTGGTCTATGCCGCAGCCTATAGGGTCACCGATGGGGAACACCCAGAGGTCAAAGAGCTTCGACCCCCTCGCAAAATCCCCCTCGAGCAGCTCGAGGGGGAGGGGGTGTTCTCCCTGGACGAGCCCCCCTCGGGTCGGGCCTTGGCCCACCTAGGAAGCCGCGCCCTGCGATCAGGAAAGCGTGGGATTGAGGCGGTGTACCTATGACCCTGGCCGATTATCACCGACTGCTCCCGCTGCAGTATGGGAAGATGCCGCTCTTCGTCAAAGCTGGAGCGCGCGGCTACCCCGACCCCCGCTACGAGCTGCTGGCCCGCGCCCTGGAGCCCTTCGGCGAGCGGGTGGTGGATCTGAACCCCGGCGTGGGGCTAGCCAGCGCGGGACTGCTCGAGCACAGCCGAGTAGACCTCCTGGAGACCTCGAGGGCCTGCCTGCGTTGCCTGGAGCGAAGCTTTGCCCACCACCCCGGGGCCCGGGTGCGGCGTGGCCTGCCCTGGGAGGCCGAAGCCGAGGCCTATGACCAGGCCGTGCTGGTGCTCCCCGCCGAGCGCGGGAGCCGCTACGTCGAGTTGGCGCTTTGGGGTGCGGCCCACAGCCTACGCCCGGGTGGCCGGCTGTGGATCGCCGGCGACACCAAAAGAGGCTTTGAGACCTATTTCAAGCAAGCTAAACAGCGGCTGGGTTACGGGCTCATCCGCCACCGCCAGGGCAGCTTGCGGGTAGCGGTGCTCGAGAAGGAAAACCCCACCCCGCCTGTTGGTGCGCCGTGGGAATCCTTCGCAGCCGAGATCTGGGGGCATCCGCTCCGCTTCCGCCACCTGCCGGGGGTCTTTTCCGCCGGGCACCTCGACCCCGCCAGCCAGCTCCTGCTGCACACTTTGCACGAAGATGGCCGGGCCGGAGATGTGAAAGGGTGCACAGTGCTCGACCTAGGCGGAGGTTATGCTGGGCTTTCGCTGCCTTTCGCAGCCGCGGGGGCATCGGTCAGCGTGGCCGAGGACGATTGGGGGAGTGTCTTGAGCGCCCAGGCCAGCTTCCGCGCGAACGGGCTCGAGGGCCGGGTGTTTCACTCGGACGTGGAGGAAGCGTTGCCAGCGGCGGATCGTTTCGATATAATCATCTCCAACCCTCCCTTCCATCTGGGGGGTGAGGTCATTCTCGATGTGGCCCAAGCCTTTGTGCAAGCCGCAAGGTCCCGCCTGCGTTCTGGCGGGAGGTTCTACTTGGTAGCCAACTCCTTCCTCAAGTATGAACCCCTCCTGGAAGCCGCCTTCGGTAACCTGAGCACCCTGAGGCGGGAGGGGTATAAGGTGCTGCGGAGTGAGGCCTGAGGAGCGGTACACTTCCCCCAAATTCATCGGTATGCCAGTCACGAGCTTCTGCTTGGAGGTGAGGTAACGAGTGAGCAAAGCCAAACCCGCCGCGGTCAAGGCCCCGCCGAAAGGATCCGCCAAAACCGCTACCCCTCGAGCCAGCGCCCAGGTCAGCAAGAAACCGGCCCCCCCGAGCAAGGCCGCGTCCGAGAAAGCTCCGGCTAAAAAGCCCGGCGGCGGGAGCGGGAAACCCACCCCCAAGACCGTTCCAGTGGAGAAAGCTCCCCCCGCCCCAGCCACCCCCAAGCCCAACTCCCCGGCCCAACCCAGTATTCCGGCTAAAGCCCCAAAGCGTGTGCCCGTGAAAACCAGTAAACCCAGCAAAACGCCTGCCAAACCTGCCGCAAAGTCCGCGCCTGCCCAAGCCGCCAGCCCCAAAACCGTGAAGCAGAGCAAAGCCAAAACCCCGGCCCAGCCTAAGAAACCGGCCAAGCCCAAGCCCGAGGAGACCCCGGCCGTCGCCGTCCTGGAGACCCCGGCCCCGGAGAAACCCGCCCCCGAGCCGACCAGCCCGGTCGAACCGCCCCCCCTCCGCCCCGTTGGGGAGGAGGGCGAGGGCGAGGAGGGCTTCGAGGTGATCGAGGAGGGGCTGGAATTCCTGGAGCCTGAGCTGGATCTGCTCGAGCCCACCCTCGAGCTCGAGAGCGAGGAAGAGGACAGCTTCGACGAAGATCTGCCCATCGCCACCCGGGTCTCCACCTCCGACCCGGTGCGCCAGTACCTGCACGAGATCGGCCAGGTTCCCCTGCTGACGCTGGAGGAAGAGATCGACCTGGCTCGGCGCGTCGAAGATGGGGTAGCCTCAGCCCAATTCTTGGCCCAGGAGACGGGATTGGAGACCGACCTGATCCGCCAGGTGCTGCGCGCCCAGGTGCAGGGCGGAGCCCGCATCAGCCAGGTGCCGGGAATGGAGGTCAAGCTCGACCCCGAAACCATCGCGGCCATCGACAGCCGCCTGCGGTCCTTGCCCCGCGAGATCAAGCGGCACTTCCACATCGCCCGCGACGGCGAGCTAGCCCGCCAACACCTCATCGAGGCCAACCTGCGGCTGGTGGTCTCCATCGCCAAGAAGTACACCGGGCGCGGCCTCTCCTTCCTCGACCTGATCCAAGAGGGCAACCAGGGCCTGATCCGCGCGGTGGAGAAGTTCGAGTACAAGCGGCGCTACAAGTTCTCCACCTACGCCACGTGGTGGATCCGCCAGGCCATCAACCGGGCCATCGCCGACCAGGCCCGCACCATCCGCATCCCGGTGCACATGGTCGAGACCATCAACAAGCTCACCCGCACCGCCCGGCAGATGCAGCAGGAGCTGGGCCGGGAAGCCTCCTATGAGGAGGTGGCCGAGGCCATGGGCCCCGGCTGGGACGCCAAGAAGGTCGAGGAGACCTTCAAGATCGCCCAGGAGCCGGTCTCGCTCGAGACCCCCATCGGCGACGAGAAGGACTCCTTCTACGGCGACTTCATCCCCGACGAGCACATGGCCTCCCCGGTGGACTCGGCGGCCCAGAGCATGCTCAGCGAGGAGCTCGAGAAGGCCTTAAATAAGCTCTCCGAGCGCGAAGCCATGGTCTTGAAGCTGCGCAAGGGCCTCATCGACGGGCGCGAGCACACCCTGGAGGAGGTGGGCGCCTACTTCGGCGTGACCCGCGAGCGCATCCGCCAGATCGAGAACAAGGCCCTCAGGAAGCTCAAGTACCACGAAAGCCGCACCCGCAAGCTGAGGGACTTCCTGGATTGAAGCGGGCTCTGCCTGGATCGTGCGCCCTTGCCCTCTCGCGGTATGCTGGGCCAGGTATGTCGGACTCCACAGACCCCCGCTTCAGGTCGATGATCGCCGAGGCCATCCGGCGGGCGCTCGAGGAGGACGTGGGCGAGGGGGATGTGACCACGCTGTGCACCATCCCGGCCGAGGCCCACTCGAGCGGGTGTTTTCTCCTCAAGGAGGGCGGGGTGATCGCCGGGCTCGAGGTGGCCCGGGAGGTCTACGCCCGCCTCGACCCTAGGGTCGAGCTCGAGGTGCTCTTCCCCGACGGGAGCGGGCTCGAGGCGGGCACGGTCTTCGCCCGGGTGCAGGGCCCCTGCCAAGCGCTCCTCATCGGCGAGCGGACCGCGCTCAACTTCATGCAGCGCATGTCGGGCATCGCCACCCAGACCCGCCGCTTCGTGCAAAGGGTGGCCCACACCAAGGCCCGCATCCTCGACACCCGCAAGACCGCCCCGGGCCTGCGGGCGCTGGACAAGTGGGCGGTGCGCATCGGCGGCGGGGTCAACCACCGCTATGGCCTGTGGGACGAGGTGCTGATCAAGGACAACCACGTCGCCGCGGTGGGCAGCCTCCGCGAGGCGGTGCGGCGGGTGCGGGAGGGCGACCCCCGACGGCGGCCCATCGTGGTGGAGGTGCGCACCCTCGAGGAGCTGCGCGAGGCCCTCGAGCTCGGCGTGAGCCGCATCCTGCTGGACAACATGACCCTCGAGCAGCTCCGCCAGGCGGTAGGGATCACCGCCGGGCGCGTCCCGCTGGAGGCCTCCGGCAACGTCACCCTGGAGAACGTGGCCCAGGTGGCCGAGACCGGCGTGGACTTCATCTCGGTGGGGGCCCTGACCCACTCGGTCCAGGCCCTGGACATCAGCTTGGATCTGGAGACGATGGTTGATGGTCGATAGTCGATGGCTCGTGGCCCGTGGTTACCCACCCCAGCCCCCTTGCTAAGGGGGTAGAGAAAAGGCGTTTAGCATCTGGCGTAGGACGTAGGACGTTCAAAATTCCGAAGGACGACATGATGACCCACCCCAGCTTCGACCAGCTTAAAGACCGGCTCGCGGGCATCGTGCCGGAGTTCGAGCTCGAGGCCAAGTTCGAGCTCGCGCGGGAGATCCTCGAGCTCAAGCGCGAGAAAAACGCGGTGATCCTGGGCCACAACTACATGGAACCGGCCCTCTTCCACACGGTCCCCGACTACACCGGCGACTCCCTCGAGCTCTCCCGGGTCGCGGCCCGGACCGACGCCGAGATCATCGTGTTCTGCGGGGTGAGGTTCATGGCCGAGACCGCCAAGATCCTCAACCCTGCCAAGACCGTGCTGCTGCCCTCCCCCAAGGCCGGCTGCTCGCTGGCGGCGAGCATCACCGCCCTTGACGTGCGGCGGCTCAAGGAGCGCTTTCCCGGCGTCCCCGTGGTGACCTACGTCAACACCTACGCCGACGTGAAGGCCGAGAGCGACGTGTGCTGCACCTCGAGCAACGCGGTGGCGGTGATCGAATCGCTGGACAGCGACACGGTCATCTTCCTGCCCGACGAGTACCTGGCCCGCAACGTGGCCCGCGAGACCGGCAAGCGCATCCTCTTCCCCACCCTCGAGGAGGGCGAGCCGGGCTACCAGATGATCGGCTGGCACGGGCGCTGCGAGGTCCACGAGCGCTACACCGTGCAGGACATCGAGGACGTGCGCAGGATGTTCCCCGACGTGGTGATCCTCTCGCACCCCGAGTGCAGCCCCGAGGTGGTCGAGGCCTCCGACTTCGCCGGGAGCACCACCGCCATGATCCGCTACGTCGAGCGGACCAGCGCCCCGCGCTACTTGCTCCTGACCGAGTGCTCGATGGGCGACAACGTGATGGCGGCCTACCCCGACAAGGAGTTCGTGCGCCTGTGCACGGTGCGCTGTCCCCACATGAACCAGATCACCCTCGAGGACACCTTGAACGCCCTCAAGCTCGGCCGCCACGTCATCGAGGTGCCCGAAGAGGTCCGGGTACGGGCCGCCCGGGCCCTCGAGCGCATGATCGCCATCGGGCCCAGCGGGAAGCGAGACTGATCCCTACCCTATGGAACTCATCCAAACCGAGGTGCTGGTCATCGGGGGCGGCATCGGGGGCGGCATCACCGCTTTGAGCCTGGCCGACGCCGGGATACCGGTCACGGTGGTGACCCGCTCCCCGGATGGACAGGGGAGCAACACCGCCTGGGCGCAGGGCGGCATCGTCTACAAGGGTCCCGGCGACTCGCCCGAGCTGCTCATCGAGGACATCCTGCGCGCCGGGGCCGGGCACTCCCACCTCGAGGCCGCCCGGATCCTGGCCGAGGAAGGGCCGAAGAAGGTGGAGGAATGGCTCTTCGGGCGGCTGCAGGTGCCCTTCGACCGGGAGCCTTCGGGGGAGCTCGCGCTGGCCCTGGAGGGCGGACACTCCTTGCCGCGCATCCTCCACGCCGCCGACGCCACGGGCCTGGCCATCCACCGCGCGCTCATGGCCGCGCTCGAGGCCCACCCCCACATCAGCCTGCTCAAGGGCCACACCGCCATCGACCTGCTCACCCCGGCCCACCACTCCCTCGACCGCCTGGACATCTACCGACCACCCTCGTGCGTAGGGGCCTACCTCTTTGACCGCACGGAGCGCATCATCAAGCGCTGCATCGCCCGCCATACCGTGCTGGCCACGGGCGGGCTGGGCCAGGTCTTCCTCACCAGCACCAACCCGCCGGGAGCCCGGGGGGACGGGGTGGCGATGGCCTACCGGGCCGGGGCCCGGGTGATCAACATGGAGTTCGTGCAGTTCCACCCCACCACCCTTCACCTCACCACAGCCCCGCCCTTCCTCATCTCCGAGGCGGTGCGCGGCGAGGGGGCCCGGCTGGTGGACGCCGACGGGCAGCCCTTCATGCAGCACTACGACCCCCACTGGAAAGACCTCGCCCCGCGCGACGTGGTGGCCCGCAGCATCTACCACCACATGCTCCTCCACGGCCTCCCCCAGGTGTACCTGGACCTGCGCAGCTACATCCCCAGGGAGAAGATCCTCAGCCACTTCCCCAACATCCACGCCGAGTGCCTGCGCTATGGCCTCGACATCACCCAGGACCTGGTGCCCGTGGTGCCGGGGGCGCACTACTCGTGCGGCGGGGTCTGGGTCGACGGCTGGGGCCAGACCACCCTGCAGGGGCTCTACGCGGTGGGGGAGGTGGCCTGCACGGGCCTGCACGGGGCCAACCGCCTGGCCAGCACCTCGCTGCTGGAGGGCCTGGTCTGGGGCGACCGGGTGGCCCGCCACATCCGCGGCCACCTCGAGGAGCGCCCCCCCTTCGACCCCGAGCGGATTCCCCCCTGGCAGGACTCCGGCCACTCCGACCCCGACCCCGCCCTGATCCAGCAGGACCTGAGCGTGATCAAGCACATCATGTGGAACTACGTGGGCCTGGTGCGCACCACCCCCCGCCTCGAGCGCGCCCTGCGGGAGTTGCGCCACCTCGAGACCGAGATCGAGGGCTTCTACCGCAACAACCGCCTGAGCGACGGGGTCATCGGCCTGCGCAACGCCGTGCGCACGGCCATCCTCATCGCCATGGCGGCCTGGGAGAACAAGCGCAGCATGGGCTGCCACTACCGCGAGTAAGATCTTCTTATGGACCAGGGAGAGCTGACCCCTAAGTTGCAAAACGTGGTGCAGATGCTGGCCACCGCGCCCAAGGCCTTCAAAGCCGAGCTGCTGCTGGAGTACGCCAAGAAGATGCCGCCCTTGCCCGAAGGAATGCAGGGCAAACTGGAGCAGGTGCACGAGTGCGCCACGCCGTTTTTCGTGCACGTCGAGCTCGAGGATGGCCGGGTGATCCCCTACTTCGACGCACCCAAGGAAGCTCCTACTGTGCGGGCCTTCGCCGGGATGCTGGCCGAGGGGCTCACCGGCTATAGCCCCGAGGAGGTGCTCCGGGTGCCGGAGGATTTCTACACCCTGGCCAAGCTCGAGGAGGTCATCACCCCGCTGCGGCTGCGCGGGCTGCAGGCGGTGCTCCTCAGGCTCAAGCGGCAGGTGCGCGAGGCGATGAAGGGCTGAGGGCCTTATGGGCTCGAGGGGGATTTCTTTTTTCTGCGCCGGGGGGTCTCGAGCGGGCGGATAAAGGGCTTCTCGTAAGCGGAGAACCCGTACACCTGGTCGCCGTGGACCACCAGCCCCACGTCCTCGAGCTCGAAGAGGATCTGCAGCGCCCCCTGCAGCGTAGCCCTCGGGGCCTGGCCCGACAGCAGCACCGCCCCGCCGGCCCGTTCCCCGACCAGCGACCCCTCGCGGCTCCAGAAGCGGTAGAAGCCCAGCTCCACATCGGCGTAGACCTCCAGGCCCTGCCAAACCACGCGGTGGGTGTAGCGCGGCGGCAGGTAAAAGGCCTGGGCGTACTGGGGGAAAAGCTCCTGCTCTATGGACAGCAGATCGGCCCGCACCCTGGCCCGCTCGCGCTGGCTCTGGCGGGGGTCATCGAGGCGTTCGCGCAGGGCCAGGCGTTCCTCTTCCAGGTCGCGCTCCTCCGGCCGCACCTCGGGTTCCTTGGGCAGTTCGCCCAAGGGGTCGAGCCGCACCGCCTCCTCCCCGAGCAGCGCGGCCTCAGCCTCGGGGTAGCCGGGGTACTCGACCAGCTTTCCTCCCTCGATCCCCCAGAAGCGGGTGGCGACCTTCTGCACCAGGGCCCGGTCGTGCGAGACCAACAGGAGCGTTCCGGGATAGTCCACCAAGGACCGCTCCAGCGCTTCCAGCAGCTCCAGCTCGAGGTGGTTGGTGGGCTCGTCGAGGACCAGCAACCCGGCCCGCAGCCCCGAGAGCAGGGCCAGCCCGGCGCGGGCCCGTTCCCCCCCGGAGAAGGTCGCGGGCGGGTCGAGCCAGCGCGGCGGGCGGAAGCCCATCCGGCCCAGCAGCATGGCCGAGCGGGCCTCGCCGGGCCCAGAGGGGAACCTGGGGCTCGAGGCCGTGGTGGTGCTGATCCAGGTAGGCCACCCGGACCCCGCTCGCCAGCGCACACTCGCCGGAGTCGGGCGCCTCCCGGGAGAGCAACAGGCGCAACAGCGTGGTCTTCCCCGCCCCGTTGGGGCCCAAGAGGGCGATGCGGTCGCCCCGGAAGATGCGGAAGCTGACCCCCTGGAGAACCGCTCTGCCGGCGTAGGACTTGCTCAGCTCTTTACCTTCGGCCACCAGCTTTGGCGTACCCTCTGCCCAGATCTCCAGGCTCCAGCGGCGCTCGGGGGGCAGGGGGTCAGGGGGCTGGATGCGCCCGGCGCGGGCCTCGAGCCGGGCCCTCTCCCGCGCCCGCCGGTCGGTGCCGGGCCGGCGGCGGTCGGGAACCACCTGCAAAAGCCGCAGCCGCTCCTTTTCGGCCTCGTGGCGGGCCTTCTCCACGGTGCGCCGGATGCGTTCCCGCTCCTGCAAATAGGTCTCGTACCCCCCGGCGACCCGCTGCAACAGCCCGGCCTCGAGGTGATAGACCGTGGTGGCGACCCGCCCGATGAGCGCCCGGTCGTGGGAGATGAGGCCCACCGCGCCGGGGTAGGCCAGCAGGAGTTCCTCAAGCCTGAGCCGCATGCGTAGGTCGAGGTGGGTGGTGGGCTCGTCCAGCAGGAGCACCTCGGCCCCGGAGAGGAAGGCCAGGGCCAGCCCCAGCCGCACCCCCTCCCCGCCGGACAGGCCCAGCACATCCTGGTCCCACAGCCCTCGCCCGATCCCGAAGTCCGCCAGGGTCCGCCCGATCCGGCCCTTCCAGGGGGAAAGCCCCCGCACCTGCTCCCAGGCCTCGGCGGCTCCCTCGGGCGAGGCTTGCTCGAGGGCCCGCTCCGCCGCCCACAGCGGGGTGGCCCGGTAGGCCAGCTCGAACACCTTTCCCTCCACCGGACGGAAGCCCTGCGGCAGATAGAACACCCGTGTACCGGCGGGCCCCTCCACCCTTCCCGCGTCCAGGCCCTCGAGCCCCGCCAGGCTGCGGAACAACGTGCTCTTTCCCGCCCCGTTGGGCCCCAGCAAGACCGCCCGCTCCCCCTTGGACAGGCGCAGACTGGCCCGCCAGAACAGCCTGCGCTCGCCGTAGGTTTTCTCGCCGTCAATCAGGCGGAGTAAGGCCGACAACTTTCCCCTGTGACATCCTCCCCCGAATGAATTCGGGGGCATCCTTGTTCAGGATGCACGCAGGGCTTTATCCCCAGCGGCGGCGGGCCGGTGAGGGCTGGACCGGATTCGGCGGGCGCCAGGGGGGAGGGGGCGGACCAAGGGCAGAGCTGTGGCATCCTGGGCCGAGTGTACCCGCTGGAGGCCGGCCATCCCCGGTGAACTGGCCATGGCTCAGCGAATCCCCCGCAGATACTCGGTGATCGGCCCCACCAGAGGCCCGTCCCGCCCGGTGAGAAGGTCTAGGTGGGTGAGCCCGGGCAGGATCCGCACCTCGAGGCTCGAGCCCGGGAAGGTGCTCGAGAGCCCGGCGAAGCTCTCCTGGCGAGGCAGTAGCCCGCGCCCAGCCCCCAAGGCCAGCACCGGGTACGGGAGGGTACGCGGCTGGAGCGCGGGCACCGCGATCGGCCCGGCCCCGATGTCCAGGGCCAGGCGGTAGGGGAAGAACCACTCCGAGAAGCCGGTGGTGGGGGTGGCGTAGAGCCTTAGGAACTCCAGGGGGTCGGTGGCCTCGGCGGTATCCTGCCACTCGACCCTCTTCCCCCGCGGCCCCCGCACGGTGTAGGTCAGGTTGCCGAGGAGTAGGCCGAGGAGGTTGAGGCCCTCCCGCCCCACCGCCCGGCCCACCGAGACCGAGAACGCCGGTAAGGGCTGGTAGCGGTCATCCACCCGGTACAAGGCCGCGGCCATGCGGCTGGCCGGCCAGGGTGCCCAGCCCTCCGGGGCGTCGGCCTGGGGAGCCTGGGCCGCCATGAAGGCCTGGGCCTCGGCCTGGGCCAATCCCCGTGGATCGAGCCCCGGGAGGCTAACATAGGGCGGGGCCTTCCCCTGCATCAGCGCGTCCAGGCCTGGCATGCGGCCAAAGGGGCCGTCGGTGCCGTTGATGTACTGGGCCTGGCTGAGCGGTAGCAGGTTGGCCGAGCCATCCAGCAAGATCAGCCCGGAGAGCTTCTCGGGCCGATACAGGGCAAAAAGTGCGGCCAGGCTGGCCCCCAGGCTGTGCCCGGCCAGCACCACCGGGCCGCGGGCGCGGGCCTGGTCCACCAGATGCTCGAGGTCGTCGAGGTGCACCTGGAGGCCCCAGTCCTTAAGAAAGGGAAGGTCCGGCAGCCGGTAGCGCTGGTAGTAGGCCCAAGGATCGGCGGTGGCGAAGCCGCTTCGGTCCTCGAGGCCGTTGCTGCGCCGGTCCCAGGCCCACACCTCCCAGCCCGGGGCGGCCAGGAGCAAGCGGCGGGCCAGGGCATCGAAGTTGGTGGCCCCGCCCAAGAACCCCGGCACAAAGAGGACCGTGCCCAAAAACCCCCCCTGGGCCGGGTAGACCAGCGCGTAGCTCCGGTCCAGGCTCGGCCCGGCGGCGGTGGGCGCGCCGGGGAAGGTGCGGTACTGGGGCTCGCCCGCCCACCGCGAGCCTTGGGCTAGGGCCAGGCCCAGCGCCAGCAGAATGGTCAGAACTCCCCGCATAGGACGATTCTGGCCCTTTGGACCGGGGCAAACCGGGCGCCCGCCTACAGGAGCCAGGGCCTACTCGCCGTAGTTGTCCTCGGCGAACACCGCCTCCAGGGTCTTGTCCGCCGCATTCCCCGCCACGAAGACGGTGTAGACCCGCCCCGCCTGCAGGCTGATCCCCGGCAGCGAGAGGACCACCTCGTTCTTGCCCGCCGGGCGCACCTCGAGGTCGTAGGTCATGGCCCGCACCGGCGTGTACTCCGAGCCCTTGCCGGAGGCGATCCCCTTGAAGAGCACCGGACCGCCCTTGGCCGCCACGTCCATCACCGGGGTGTCGGCGGAAACCTGGATGACCCGCACCAGGGCCTGGCCCGGCAGGGCTTTGAAGGGGTCGTCGAAGACCTGGGCCGAGCCCAGCACCACGATGGTGTAACGCTTGCCCTTCTCGAGCCTGGCCTTGGCCTCGAGGAGCTTGGCCCCCGGCTGGGAGCTGCCCTGGGCGACCTGGCTGACCCCGAAGGTCACCTCCCCGGCGGCCACCGGCAAGTAGGCGGCGGTGTCTTTGTAGGAAAGCTCCTCGAAGATCTTCTGGTCCCCCACCGAGACGTCGATTCTAGGTCCGTCCGGCACCAGGTGGACGAAGCGTACCAGAGCATCGTTGGGGCCGGGAGGGGCCAAGGGGTCCTGGGCTAGGGCCGATCCGAGGAGGGCTAAAACCAGCAGCACGATGGGCTTTCTCACAGAATTTCTCCTTTCACCTTGGGCTCGAGCCCATCCAAATTTACCACCTGGGCTTTGGGCAGGCTGTGGAGGGGTGGGCGAGGTCCAAAAAGGCCAATACCCCCGCAGCCCGCGGGGGTCGCTCAGGGGCAAGGCCTGGCTTACTTGGGGAGCAGCACGGTGTCGATCACGTGGATCACGCCGTTGCTGGCCTGGATGTCTACCGTCGTAACCTTGGAGTTCCCGTTGAGGATTACGCTGCCGTCCGACACCGCAATGCTCACGCTCTGGCCCTGGACGGTCTTGGCCTCCTTGAGCTTGACCACTTCGCTGGAGGGCACGCGCCCCGCCACCACGTGGTAGGTGAGCACTTTGGTGAGGGCCGCCTTATCCGCCAGGAGCTTGTCGAGGTCGGCTTTGGGGATCTTGGCGAAGGCCTGGTTGGTCGGGGCGAAGACCGTGAAGGGCCCTGGACCGGAAAGGGTTTTCACCAGGTCTGCGGCCTTCAGCGCGGCCAGCAGGGTGCTGAAGTTGGGGTTGGTCTCGACGATCTGGGCGATGGTCTGGTTGGCGGTGGTGTTCTGGGCCGAGGTGAGGCCCAAGGCGGCTAGGGCCAGACTGCCGAGCACCAGCAAGGATCTCATCTTCATCCATTCCCTCCTTGTAGGGTTATCAATGATTGGGAAAGATCCCAAGACTATAATCTTTCAGTCCAGACCGATTTCCCAATCATTACGGTGAGACTACCTGAAGGCCAGCCGTAGAATCTTTGTCTAAGATACGTTCAAATCGCACCCGCTGATCATCGGGTCCCAGCGATGCGCTTGGCCGCGGCCAGATAACGCTGCCGGGCCCCCTCCAGGTCAATTACCGGCCTCTTGTAGGGCCCGGGGTCGCCGCCCGACTCGGGAACCCACCGCTCGAGCCACTCGCCTTGGGGGTCATGGCTCAAGGCCTGGCGCAGCGGGTTGAACACCCGGAAGTACGGGGCCGCATCCACGCCCAGCCCACCGGCCCACTGCCAGCCCTGCAGGTTGTTGGCGGTATCCCCGTCGAGGAGGAGGTGCTTGAAGTGGGCCTCGGCCTTTTGCCACGGCAGGAGGGCCAGCTTGACCGCGAACTGGGCCACCCCCATCCGGGCCCGGTTGGACAGGAAGCCGGTGGCCCGCAGCTCGCGCATCCCCGCATCCACCAGGGGGATTCCGGTCTCCCCGGCCCCCCAGGCTTGGAAAAGCTCGGGGTCATCCACCCAGGGAAGCCCCTCCCAGCGCGGGTCAAAGCTCTGCCGGAGCATCTGTGGGCGGTGATAGAGCAGATCGGCGCTGAAGTCCCGCCAGGCCAGCTCGGCCACCCACTTGCGCGCCCCCTCCCCGCCGATGCGCAAGGCCGAGTCCACCGCCCGGCGAGGCGAGAGGACGCCCAGGGTGAAGTAGGGGGAGAGCCTCGAGCCTCCCGTGCCATCGAGCCGGTCCCGGGTCAGGTGGTAGGCGGGAAGCCTCTCCCGCAAGAAAACCTCGAGCCCACGCAACGCGGCGTCCTCTCCAGGCGGCGGCAGCGGAACGTCGCTGGGCTCCTGGGGGATCTGGCCTAGCTCCAAAGCGGCGGGGAGCTCGAGCCCCGGGAAGCGTGGGGGGGACTCGAACCCTGGGCTCAGCCCCTCGGCTTCACCCCACCAGCGTTTGGCGTATGGGGTGTAGACCGTGTAGGCTCCGCCGTCCGGCTTGAGCAGCGCCCCGGGTGGATGCACGTAGTTCCCGCCATACCAGCGGATGCGCCCCCCCAGGGCCGCCTCGGTTTTCCCGTCGCGATAGCGGCCGTACGGGGTGTAGCTGGCGATGGCAAAAACCCTCTGCGCCCCCAGCTCAGCGGCCACCCTGGGCAAGACCTCCCAGGGGCTTCCGTAACGCACCAGCAGGGTGCCCCCACGCCGGGCGTAGGCCTCGCGGAGGGCCTGGGTGTTGGCGTAAAACCAGGCCCGGCGGCGGGGGGAGGTGGGCTCGAGGATATGCGGGTCCAGGTTGACCAGACCCACCGCCGGCCCCACCTCGAGGGCTTCGTGCAGGGCAGGGTGGTCGTGGGTGCGCAGATCGGCCCGATGCCAGACCAGGTTCATATGGTCTGGTTGTACCGGCCCCTCTCCCCCAACACTTGGTCGCGCCCTACAGATCCCCATACAAGCCTCGCCGGGAGGGGGTCTCGAGCTTGGCCAAGATCCCCTCCGCCACCCGGATCCCCCCCATCGCCACCGCCGGGACCGACTGCCCGGGAAAGACCGCCTCCCCCACCCGAAGCAGGTTGGGATAGGGGGTCTTGGGGCTGGAGGTGCGCAAGGGGTGGGTCTGCGGATACCCTCCCACCCAGCCATCCCGGCGGGAGGTGTAAAAGGCAAAGGTGCGGGGAGAGGCCCCCAGGATGAACCGGGCGGACTCGCGGAAGCCGGGGATGATGCGCTCCACCCCCCTCTCCACCCGCTCCTGCCAGGATTCCTTCCGAGCTTGGTACTCCTCCCGGCTCAACCCCCGCCAGTCCGAGAGGGGGGTGTGCACCGAAGCCGATAGCACCCAGACCCCCTCGCCCCCGCGCTGAGCGCCCTCCGCCAGGCTCACGAACACCCAGTCTCCCTCCCCTGCCCACTGCCGGTAAGGTGGCCCTGGGGGTAGGTCCGAATCGGGGAGCACCGCGTGGAGCACAAAGGCCCCCCAGCCATCCGAAGGGGGCGCCGCCGGTCGGCCCATGAGTCCGGCGAGGTCCGCGGGGGTCAGGTTGGCCACGAAAAGGTCGGCCTCCAGCACCTCCCGCTGCCCCCGTCTACGGCCACCCAGCCGCACCTCCACCGCCTCCACCCTTCCGCCTCGGACGATGAGCCTATCCACCCGGTGGCGGTAGAGGACCCTGCCCCCGTATGCCTCGACGGCCCGAGCCAGGGTTTCGGCCACCACCCCCATCCCCCCCAGCGGCACCGCCACCCCCCGGTGCGGCAAGTCCAAAGCGGCGGCCCCAAACAGGGCGTAGGTCGCCCCGGCGTCGGCCTGAGAGGCGATGAGGAGCTGGGCATCAAGGAAGCGCCGGAAGGCCGGCCTGGGGGGGGCGTAAAACGCGGTGCGGCGCACGGCATCGGCCAGGATTCCCGGCAGGTCCCACCGGTGTTTTTGGGCCCAGGGGACTCCCCTGCGCAGCAGCTCGAGGAACTCCCGGGCATCCACCGGAGGGAAGGGAAAGCCCTCCGCCAGCGACCACAGCGCCTCGGCCCGGCGCTCCTGCCACTGCCAAAAGGGGCGTACCGGGGGGCCAAAGGCCGCGAGCTGGGCCTCGAGCTCATAGCCCCTCCCCACCGGGCGCTCCACCCGCTCCCCCCCGGGCAACCAGACTTGCATCAACCCTGCCCCCTGGGGCAGCCGCTGCACCGGGAAACGCACCCCCAGATGGCGCTCTAGCCGGTCAAACACCCCGCCGGGGGCAAAACCGGCCAGAAGCGTAGCCCCTGCATCGAAGCGGTATCCTCGGTGGAAGAAGGTCCCCGCCAAGCCTCCGGGGTAGGTGTGGCCCTCCAGCACCGTGACCTCGAGCCCGGCTTTGGCCAGCAGGGCCGCGGTGGTGAGGCCGCCGACCCCCGCCCCAATGACCACCACGCGCATACCGCCCTTACTTCCCAACCCGCTCCTTCAGGTAAGCCAGCACCGTGTCCGCATCGCGGAAAGGGTTCACCCCGCGCCAGATCTGCTCGATGCGCCCTTGGGGGTTGACCAGGATGGTATCGCGGCTGTAAAACCCCAGAAATCCGCCCACCCCGAAAAGCCGGGCCAGCGCCCCCGATCTGTCCGGGATCATCCCCCCTTTGAGGGCCATCTTCTCGATGAACTCGCACTGCTCCGCCCCGGGGTCGGCGCTGACCCCGAACACCTCTACCCCCCGCTTTTTGAACTCGTCGTAGAGTTCGGCGTAGCGTTTGCCCTGGGCGGTACAGCCCGGCGAGAGGGCTTTGGGGTAGAACCAGAAGAGCAGGTAGCGCCCCTCCTGGGCCAAGGCGGGCAGGTCCACCGGTTTGTTGTAGGAGTCCCGCACCCTAGGCAGGGCCACCGGGTCCCCGACCTTTTGGGC
Source organism: Meiothermus sp. (assembly GCA_040290145.1). Classification (GTDB taxonomy): domain Bacteria; phylum Deinococcota; class Deinococci; order Deinococcales; family Thermaceae; genus Allomeiothermus. The sequence continues at coordinate 15,587 of PSML01000001.1, forward strand.
TAGGGCCGAGGTCAGGAGCGCCAGAACACACAGCAGGCTTCTCATACCCCAAGTGTGCCGCCAAGCCGCGGACTGGGGTGTAGGCCAGGACGCTCTCGAGTCCAGGGGTGGGGTGCGCGGAGTTTGGACGTCCCTACGCGTCGAAAGGCCTGCCCCGTAGGGGCTAGTTCTTACCCTTGCCGTGGTTGACCCAGACGGTGAGCGAACGCAGCGGGGCGTAGATGTCTATCGGCGGCAGGGGCTCGCCAGAGAGCCGCATCCGCTGGATCTTGGTGCCCCCCCGCCGGGCGGCGTAGAGGACGTCCCCCTGGATGACCATCTCCACGATGCTGTTGGGGTCTTCACCCTCTAAGAGTTGCAGCGGGATCGAGCTGACGATCTGCCCGTCCTGGGCCACTTGGCGGATCTTCTGCGCATCCGCGTCGTAGATGTAGAGCTGATCATCTGCGCCCAGCCCCATCCCGGCGATGACCCGCAGCTCCTGGGTCTCGCGGCTCTTGCGGAAGGCGTAGCGCGAGAGGTACTGGCCCTCCAGGCTGAGGCGCTGCACCTGGCGGTTGCCGTAGTCGAGCACGTAGAGGAAGTGGCGGCCTACCGCGAGGCCCTTGGGGGCGTCGAAGGTACCCCGGCCCGGCCCGGCCCCCCCGAAGCGGCCCAGCAGGTCGCCCTCGAGGTCGAAGTGGCTGATGGTGCTGGTCTCGCTGTCGAGCACGTAGAGATCATCCCCGCCTGCCGCGATCGAGGCCGGGTACAAGAACTCCCCCGGCTTCATGCCGTAAGGGCCCATGCTGAACTCGAGCTCCCCCTCTGCCGAGAAGCGGTGCACCAGCCGTACCCCGCCCCCGCCGTACTCGAAGAGGGTGATCCAGAACCGGCCCTGGGGGTCCACCGCCAGTGAAAGGGGTGGCGAGGGGAACTGCCCGCGTCCACTGCCCACCCCGCTCCACATCCGGGCCAGCATTCCGCTGGGCTCGATCAGTCGCAAGGTGCCCTTTTTGGCCTCCACCGCCAGGGCCAGGTAGTACTCGGCCTGCAAGCCCTGGTCCTCCTCCCAGTTTCCCTTGAGCGCCGCGATGACCTGGTCCAGGTTGGGCCGTTTCTCCGGGTCTTTGTCCAGCATCCGGTAGACCAGATCGGACAGCGCCTGGGGGATCTCGGGATTTTGCTGGCGCGGCGGGGTGGGCATCTGGAAGATCTGTTGGTGGATCACCGCCTCGTAACCCCCCTGGAACGGGGGCTGCCCGGTGAGGGCCTCGTAGAAGACCACCCCCAGGCTGTAGATGTCGGACTTGTGGTCGATGCGCTGACCCTTGGCCTGCTCAGGGCTCATGTACACCGGGGTGCCGATGCGGGCCCCGGTGATGGTGAGCCGGGTCAGTACCTTTCCGGCAGCGATACCAAAGTCCATCAGGCGTACGCCCTTGGGGTCTACCCGCCCATCCTCGCGAATGGCCCCTTTGAGCACCATGATGTTGCCCGGCTTGATGTCGCGGTGGATGATGCCCTGGGCGTGGATGTGCTGCAATGCCTCGGCCACCCGCAGCATGATCTCCACGCTCGAGCGCACGCTGAGTTTGCGGCCCTCGATCAGCCGGTCGAGCCCCTCGCCGTCCAGGAACTCCATGGCGATGTAATGGGTGTCCCCCACGTTGCCGTGATCTAACACCTTGACGATGCCGGGGTGGTCGAGGTGGGCCAACACCTCCGCCTCGCGGTGGAAGCGCCGCACGAAGCGGGTGTCGCCCACGAATTTCTCCTGGGGGATCTTGAGGGCCAGCATCTGCCCGGATCTGTCGCGGGCCTTGTAGACGGTAGCCATCCCGCCGATCCCCACCTTCTCGAGGATCTCGTACTTGTCCTCCAGGCCCGCTGGGGCCTTGGTCAGCCCGGACATGGTGGCCCGGGGGTTGGTGGGGGCCTTGGTGGGCCGGGCCTTGCCGTTCTTGCCGTTGGCCGGGCGGGGGTAGGGGGCCAGGCGCGGGCTCCACAGCGCCGCCAGCCCCAACGCGGCCAGCGGCAGCCAGGGCGCAGGCTGAGCCCCTAACCCCCAGGCCGCCCCCAGCAGGAGGGCCATGACCCCCAGCATCACCCCGGTGCTGGCTAGCCGCAACGCCAGCGCCACCGAAAGCCCCACCAGGAGCACCGCCAACAGGATGCTCATCGCCACCTCGCCGCCACCGCGGTGATGTTGTCGGTGCCGCCCCGCTCGAGCGCCAGGCCGACCCAGTGCTCGAGCGAGGACTGCAGATCCAACGTGGTCTGCCACTCCTCCGGCAGGACCAGGTTGTAAAGCCCATCGGTGGTGAGCACGATGGTCTCATCGGGAGCTAGGCTGATGCTCATCAGGTCGTGTTTCACCTCGGCCAGCCCCAGGGCCTGGGTCAGCATGTGCCGCCAGGGGTGGGTCTCGGCCTGATGTGGGGTCAGGAGGCCTTGGCGGACCTGCTGGGCCACCCAGGAGTGGTCCGTGGTGAGCTGCTGCCAGCGGCCCTCACGACGGCGGTAGGCCCGGGTGTCGCCGACGTGGCCGATCACCCCGCTTTTGTTCCACTCGTTCAGCAGCATAGCGGTGAGCGTGGTTCCCATGCCCTTACGCTCGGGCGCGCGTTCCCCCTCCTGCAGAATACGATGCTGGGCCAAGCGGAAGGCCTTATCCATCACACGCTCGAGCGGGACTGCGGGTCTGCCGGTCTCGAGCTGGGCCGTATAGGCCCGCACCGCCTCGGTGAGCCCCTCGATGGCCAACTTGCTGGCCCACTCCCCGGCCTCCGAGCCGCCCATGCCGTCGGCCACCGCGGCCAGTATCAGGTTGCCCCGGGCGGTGGGGTACACCGCCACCCGGTGAAAGTCCTCGTTGTTGCGCCGCCGCCTGCCGACGTTGGAAACGGTGGCGATTTCCAGCCGCGAGACCCGCATGACTCTGCCCATCATAGCGCCCACCCCTAGGCCCGAGGTCACAAAATAACCCGCGCTGGGTCCAGTAAATCCCCGACCACTCCCCGCCCGTCACACGCCCGGCCAAGGAGCTCTGGTAGGCTCGAGGGGATAATGAGCGAGAGGCTGGCTGAACTGGTTGAACTTTACGAGTACAAAGTCGATGACCTGACCGCCGGGCGCGAGCCCAAGGGAGGCCGGGCCAGCGTGGTCCGGCTGCGCCAGCTGCTCATCCGGCTGGCCCCGGGAGGCCCCCAGGCCAAACGCTTCCGCCAGGCGGACGCCCGTTTCCGCAGCCTGAACCAGATTCAGCATAACTTGAGCGAGGTGTTCGCTGAGCCGCACCCCGCCGAGCTGGGCGGTGTCTTCGTGGAGGAGGAGCCCCAGCTGGTCCCGGACGGGCCGAGCCCGGAGCGCCAGGCCCTCGAGGCCCTCGCCCAGTCGGTGTACTGGGTACGGCTCGAGCACGACCTGGAGCGGCAGGTCAAAAACCTGCTCTCGGGCAAGCGCGAGGAGTTGCGGCTGGTCTACGCGGTGCTGCAAAACCTGGAGGCCTACTCCAAAACCCCCCAGTTCGCCCAGGACTACAACCTCTCGCGCTTCACCCTTTCCCAAGCCATCCCGGCCCTCTCCGACCCCCTGGTGAGCTTCGACGACCCTGGGGTGGCCAAAGCCTTGCTGCTCGAGCTTTTCAAGGGGGCCTACCGCCTTCCGGAGCGGCTGCGCCTACCCCCGGAGGAGACCGTGACCTATCTGCGTCGCTTCATGCGCCGGGTCATCGAGAGCGAGGGAGCCCTGAGACCGCAAGGAGCAGGCCGGCGCACCACGGTGGAAAGCCTGCGGCGGGCGCTGGAGGAGGCCCAGCGGTTGAAGCTGCCCCCCCCCGAGATCCGCGCCCTGGAGGAGCGCTTGCAAGCGGTGGCGGCCGACGAGCGGCGGATGTCGCTGGTGCTCGAGGAAGACCGCCAGCGCTTCCACCAAGCCTCCGAACGCCTGGCCGCGCTCCTCACCCGTCACCTCCCGGCCCCCCGCGGCGAGGCCGCCCCACCCCAGGTCCCGGCAAGGGTCCTCTGGGGGCAGGATCCCGATCTGCGCCTGGAGGCGATCAGCCCAGAGGACGCGGTGGTCACCTTGCGGCTCCTACCGACCCGCCTCAATCTCGGCGGCCTGGAGATCGTCCTCAGCGAGGCCGCCGGGGAGTTCACCCTGAGCCTCGAGGCTAGAGACTACCCCCTAGACCCGGCAAAGCCCCTGACCATCGCGGTGGGGAGCTTCGAGCTGTGGGCGATCCGCTTCGGCCAATACCTCCACCTGCGCCTCGAGCCCCGCGGGGGGGCGCACATCTCCACCCTGCTGGCCGAGGGTCGGGTGCTGGCCTACCTGTTGCAGCCGGCCGAGCACTTCGCCTATCTGCGGCTGCTGCGGGCCTTCTCGGCCCGGCTTAAAGGGGCCGTGGACTACACCGGTTTCGGCCCAGAAAGCGCCCAGCGCTATGGCGAAGCCACGGCGGATGCCTTGCAGGACTTCGCCCGCAAGGGGCTCGAGGTGGTGCGCGCTCGGCTCAATAGCGGCTCCGACTGGTTGCCCCTGCTCGAAGAGGCAGCGGCAAAGCTAGGGCTGGAGGGCCAGGGCCGGGCCCTAGCCCAAGCCCTCCAGGACTGGGTGAGCCACCGGCCTCCTACCCGCGACACGCTGGGGGGCGTGGGGGCTTCCACCCTGAGCGAGGCCCCGGCCACCGTGCGGCTGGGCTCGGTGGTGCTCTCGCTGCGCTACCAGGAAGGCGCGGTATACGTGGCCGCCGTGGGGCAGATCCCCCGCCGGCTCGATGATCTGCTGGTGTGGAGCGTTCCCGAGGGGATGGGGGTGTTGGCCCGGGAAGGGTTGCGGGTGGCGTACTTGCTGTTGCCGACCGCCCAACTCGAAAACGCGCAGGCACCCTGATCCGGACTGGCGATGCCCATCCACCGACCGGCTGATGTAGAATCCCCCTAATATGTCGGGGGTCCTCCAGCAACCGGGTTTTTTGCGCCTGTTCTTGTCCAATCTGGTCTCCCAGGTCGGCAATAAAGTCCACCGCATCGCCCTTCTGGCGCTGGTCAACGAGCTGTATGGGCTGGTCTGGACAGGCCTCCTCATCTCCGTCCAGCTTTTCTCGCGGGTCATCCTGGGGCCGCTTTTGGGTCCTTTTGTCGACCGCAACGACCGCCGCCTGATCATGCTGTACTCGGATCTGGTCTGCGCCGCTCTGGTGGCGCTAATTCCCCTGCTGGGGATCCGCTCGCTGGGAGCCTTGATCGTGCTCACGGTGCTGGTGGCAGCCACCGACGCCCTGCGCTACCCCGCCCTCAACAGCGCGGTGGCCGACCTGGTTCCAGAGTCCTCGCTCGACCAGGCCAATAGCCTCCTACTCCTCACCAACCGCGTGGCAGAGATCGGCTTCGTGGCCCTGGCCGGGCTGCTGGTGGCGGGGGTGGGCTTCGCCCCGGCCTTTTACATCGACGCCTTTTCCTATCTGGTCTCGGCCTTATACCTGCTGCGGCTCCCGGCCCTCAAACCCAAACCGAGCCCCCGCCGCCGCTACCTCACGGCCTTGCTCGAGGGGTTCAGGCCCCTGTGGCACAACCGCACCCTACGCTATAGCGTCTCCAGCATCACCGTGGCCGCCCTATTTGGCTCCGCCGAGGCCGTACTGGGGTATGTGCTGGCGGTTGAGGTGCTCAAGATCGGGGTGCAGGGCTTCGGGGTGATGGAGGCCCTAACCGCCGCCGGGGCCCTGCTGGGCTTTTTGTGGGTGCCGCGGATCACCCGCCGGATGGCCCGAGAGCGGCTGTTTCTGCTAGCTCTGATGGCTTTTGGTCTGGTCTATGCCTCCATGGGGGCATTTCCCCATCCCATCTGGGTGGGGATGGCCAGCTTCCTCTTCGGCGTGGCCAACGCGGGGTTCATCGTCCCCATGCGCAGCATCTTACAGCTTGCCGCACCTGCCGACCAGCGCGGGCGCATCTTGGGCACTTTCATCAGCCTGACCGACGCAGGCCAGATCGGCGGGGCCAGTTTGGGCGCGGGGCTGGCCGCCGGGCTGGGCGTCACGGGAGCGGTGATGTTTTGTGGGTTGGCCGTGACCGCAGTGGCGGTAGGGGTCGTGCTGCTGGGGGGGATTCCCCAAGCCGGCCCCGCCCCCACCACGGCAAAAACCTGAACCCGGCCTACCGCCTCACCACCTATAATGGGTGCGGAGGACGTATCCCCATGAACCTACAAAAACTGATGAAAGAAGCCCAAAAGGCCCAGCGAAAAGCCGCCGAGGTGCAGGAGAGGCTGGGGGCCATGACCGTGGTGGGAAGCGCGTCAGGTGTGGTGGAAGTCACGGCCAACGGCCACGGCCTGATCCAAGCGGTGAAGATCAAACCCGAAGCGGTGGACCCGCAAGACCTCGAGGCCCTGGAGGACCTCCTCCTGGTGGCCATCCAAGACGCCCAGCGAAAAGCCCAGGAGCTCTCCGAGAAGGAGATGGGCCGTGAACTGGGCGGGATCGGCTCGATGCTGGGGGGGATGTTCTAAAGCGGAACGCCCTGGGGCATCCGATGCGCTACCCTGAACGATTGCTCAAGCTGGTGCGGGCCCTGGCGGTGCTCCCCGGGGTGGGCCCCAAGACCGCGCAAAAGCTGGGTCTGTACCTGGTGATGCAGCATGACGCCGCACAGGAGTTGCTGGCCGCTTTGGACGCGGCCCAAGCCCTCCACCCCTGTCCGGTCTGCGGCAACCTGGCCGAAGGTGAACTGTGTCCGATCTGTGCCGATGAGCACCGCGAGCGCACCCTGGTCTGCGTGGTGGAAAGCGTGGGCGACCTGATGGCCATCGAGCGCAGCGGGGAGTACAACGGGCTCTACCATGTGCTGGGCGGAGCCCTCAACCCCCTCGAGGGCATCGGCCCAGAGCAGCTCAACCTGGTGGGCCTCTACAAGCGGCTGGGGGAGAAGATCGAGGAGGTCATCCTGGCCACCTCGATGACCGTGGAGGGCGAGGCCACCGCGGCTTACCTGGCCGAGGCGCTCAAGGAGCGGGGGATTAGGACCACCCGGCTGGCCTACGGCCTGCCGGTGGGGGGAAGCCTCGAGTATGCCGACGAGGTGACGCTGGCTCGAGCCCTGGAAAACCGGCGGGGCTTTGCCCCCTAAACCTTGCGAATCTTCATCGACTGCACCTGCCCTGTCTCGGCATCGACCCGAAACACCTTGTACTCGCGCGTCTTGGCCGCTTCACCCAGGCTCAGGTAGGGTGAGGATTCGCGGCTGACAAAGCTCAGGGTCACATCCCAGAACTTGCCATCGGCGCTCATCTCCACCTCCTCGAGCCGCAGGTCGGGGATCTGCCGCTCGGTGAAGAGGGTCTGGATGTACTCGGTGGCTACCTTGACCGCTTCCTTGACGTCGAGCATGGCTTGGACTCCTCAGCCCTATTTTCCTCTCACCAGCGCTGGCTACAAGTACCTTTGGCGGTCCGTGGGCTCGAGGCCAAAGGGGAGGATCATCTGGCGTTTTGCGTCTTGCGTCTTGCGTTTTGCGTCTTGCGTTTAATCAGCCTGGGTCAGCCACAGACGGGCAAAGGGCTCGAGGCCCAGCAGCCCCCCTTCCACCCCCAGCCGCCTGCCGCTGATCCGGTCAACGGGCCGGGTCAGACCCCGCTCGAGCAACTGGGTCAGCGGGTAGTACTGCACCTCCTCGCTGAAGTTGTAGAGGGCCACCAAATACCCCAAGGGGTGGCGGCGGGCGTAGAGGAAGACGTGGGGGTTCTTGGGCTCGAGGATCTCCGCCTCGATCGAGGCGTGGAAGTGTGGGGTGGACTTGCGTACCTCGATGAGGCGCAACAAGCCGTGGTACATCCGGCCAGGGATGGAGTCGGGGTCGGATTGAGCCCGGTGGGCCTTGGCCCAGTCCATGGGGGGGCGGTGTACCCAGCGGTTATCGGCAGCATGCTCGGGCTCCCGGGCAAAGCCGTAGTCGTTGAGCAGGGCCAGCTCGTCGCCCATATATAACAAGGGGATGCCCCCAAACCCCAGCACCACCGCGTGGCCCAGGAGCAGGCGCTCGAGGGCCAGTTGGGCCAGCCGGGCGTCCCCTTGTTCCAGGGCCTGCTCGAGCCCAGCCAGGCTCGCCCCCGAGCCGGAGATGCGGCGGTCACCGGTGCGGGGGTTCTCCTGGAATACCAGGCCCCGGCTGTGCGACCCCGGAAAGCGCCCGGAGTAGTAATCCGAGAGAAAGCGGCGGTGGGCCTCGCCGGAGAGCCCTACCGCCGCCGCGTCGTCGTCGGCGATAGCCCAGCCGATATCGTCGTGGCAGCGCAAGTAGGTGTTCCAGGCGGTACTGGTCGGCTTGGGCGGGAAGCCCCGCAGGGCCTGGGCCATAAGGCGGGTATCGCGGCTGGCCAGCGAAGACCAGATCTGCACCATCAGGCTGTTGTGGTAGGCGGTGTCGGAGACCAACCCGAAGTGCTCCCCCTGGCCCAGGTATTTGATGAGGTCGTCGGGGGCCACGATGGCCTCGGCCTTAAAGAGCACCGCCGGAGCCACGATGCGGGCCACCGCCCGCAGGGCCTGGGTGATGCTGTGCACCTCCGGCTGGTTTTGGCAGTCCGTACCCATCCGCTTCCAGATGAAGGCGATGGCGTCGAGGCGGAACACCTCAATACCCCTGTTGGCCAGCCAGAGGATGAGGTCGGCGAACTCCAGGAAGACCTCCGGGTTCGCCCAGTTGAGGTCCCACTGCCAGGCGTTGAAGGTGGTCCAGACCCAGCGCTGGGCCACCTCATCCCAGGTGAAGTTACCCGGGGCGAAGTCGGGGAAGATCTCCGGCAGGGTGCGCTCGTACTGGTCGGGGAGGGTGCGATCCGGGAACATGTGGAAGTAATTCTGGTACTTGGGGTCGCCGGAGCGGGCCTTCACCGCCCACCCATGCTCCTGGGCCACGTGGTTCAGCACCAGGTCGCAGCACAGGGAGATCCCAGCCTGGCGCAGCTTGGCCGCCAGACGCTCGAGGTCGTCCATCGTCCCCAGGTCTTCGCGCACCGCCCGGTAATCCATCACCGCGTAACCCCCATCGTTGGGGGCCGGGCGGGGTTTCAGAAAGGGCATCAGGTGCAGGTATTTGACCCCGAGCCGCTCCAGGTAATCGAGCTTCTCCTCCACCCCCTTGAAAGTCCCGGCGAAGCGCTCGGTGTAGCAGACATACCCGATCATCTCCGGGCGCTGGAACCAGTCCTTGGCCAGCAGGCGCTGCAGGTCGAGCCGCTTGAGTTCGGCGGAGCGCGCTTGGTAATGGCGCAGCATGACCTCGAGCAGAGGGGCCAACATCCTGTGGGGTTCCGGGTAGACCGAGGCTAGCCCCCTGTAGAGTTCACCAAAGTGGCGCTCGAGGCGGGCTGAAAACATCTCGTCCATCGGCCCCGACGAAGTTTTGAGCTCGTCCAGGGTCTGGCGCTGGTGGGGGGTGAGGGGTTCAGAGAACATCCCCTCCTAGCATATCGCCGCCCAGCCGCGGCCACACCCGGGATCGTTACGCAGCCCAGGCTTTATAAACCTTAGTCTGCTAGACTAAAGCTCAGCGCTATGAAGGATTATTACGCCACCCTGGGGGTCAGCAAAGACGCGAGCAGCGACGAGATCAAAAGGGCCTATCGCAAGCTGGCCTTGCAGTATCACCCCGACAAAAACCCCGGCGACAAGGCCGCCGAGGAGCGGTTCAAGGAGATCAACGAGGCCTACGCGGTGCTCTCGGACCCCGAAAAACGGGCCAACTACGACCGTTACGGCACCGAGGCGCCGCAAGTGGGCGGCTTTGGGGACATCTTCGACCTGTTCGAGCAGGTGTTCGGCTTCCGCAGCCCCGCCGGGCCGGTCAGCTCGGCACCCCGCGGGGAAGACCTCGAGACCGTGGTCGAACTGACCCTCGAGGAGGCCTTTTCCGGCAAGGAGGCGGAGGTCACCTATCCCCGCCTGGTGCTTTGCGAAACCTGCTCGGGCTACGGAGGAAAGCGCCAGACCTGCCCGGCTTGCCAAGGGCGCGGAGTACAACAGCAGATCCAGCAGAGCTTCTTCGGCACCCTGCGCACCCAGGTTCCCTGCGCAACCTGCCGGGGCCGCGGCTACCGGATCAGCGAGGTCTGCCCTACCTGCAAGGGCCAAGGCCGCAAGGAGCGCCAGGAAAAGATCAGCGTGAGCATCCCCGCGGGGATCGACGAGAACCAGATGCTGCGGGTCTCGGGGATGGGGAATATCAACGCGGGTGGGCCAGGGGACCTCTTTGTGCGGGTCCACCTGCAACCTCACCCCCACCTCGAGCGCGAGGGGCCCCACCTCCTCTACCGGCTACGGTTGGGATTGGCTCAGGCGGCCCTGGGGGCCCATGTGGAGATTCCCGGCATCGACGGACCCGTCCCCCTGGACATCCCGCCAGGAACCGGGCATGGCCAGGTCTTCGAGATGAGCGGCAAGGGAATGCCCTACCCGGGCCGCCGGGGGCGGGGCGACCTGCGGGTGCTGACCGAGATCAGGGTGCCCAAACAGCTCTCCAAGAAGGCTCGGCAGCTCCTCGAGGAGTACGCCAAGGAGGTGGGCGAGGAGGTTCACCCGGAGGGGTTTTGGGACCGGCTCAAGCGGGTTTTTGGCGGCTAATCGAGCCCTCCGCGGCCCGATGAGGGGTGTGTTAGAATGGGGGCACCCAGGAACTTACGGGGGTGGCCCACTGGGCATTTCAGCGCCCCGTACCTGGGTAGAGCGGTTACTGTCTATGGCGCTTCATAAGAACTCGAGTCGGGGTTAGCCCATAACCCCGGGGTGTTTTCTGGCGCGTAGACGGGGCTCTGTTTCAAAGGAGCAGTATGGCAAAGGGCAAGGTAAAGTGGTTCAACGCAGAAAAGGGGTTCGGCTTCATCGAGCGCGAAGGGGACACCGATGTCTTCGTCCACTACAGCGCCATCCAGTCCAAGGGCTTCCGCACCCTCAACGAGGGGGATGTGGTGGAGTTCGATGTGGAGCCGGGCAAGAACGGTAAGGGGCCGCAGGCGGCCAACGTGAATGTAGTCGAGGCAGCCAAGCGGTTCTAGAGCGCAGCTTTCCAAAGCTTAGAGCCCTCCGCCCCTGGCCATAGGCCGGGGGTTTTGACTGGACACAGACCCCATGGCTTCCACACGTAAGGGGTGATGGTTGACCCTCCCAGTGCAGGATCCCCAGCATAAACTTGAGGCGTAATCTCGGCGTTGCCCGCCTCGCCTGGCCCTACCCAGGGCGTTACGGCAGGGGGTTTGGACCTTCCTCAGCGTTTTGGCTAAACATCACGTTAGGGTTACGCAGCCATGCCTACACTTTGTTTACGGTATCGCTCCGATCTCGGGAGCAGGCAAGGGGGGAACTCGTGGCGGTTTTCCAACGCGATGCTGGGCTTTGTGCTCTTGTACAATCTGACCAGGCCATGAAGACCGCTGCGCGCCTGGAACTGATCGCGGTAGACCCCCACTCCGCACCCGTGATTCACCGGCTGTATCAGAAGAGCCCCACCTACTTCCGGCTCATCGGCATGGAAATCCCCACCCTCGGCGACGTGGAGCGCGAGGTCGAGGCGCTGGCCCACGACCCCCAGCGGCGCTGCTGTCTGGTCGCGGCTGCGGTCCACCAGGAAGGGCACCAGATCGTGGGGTATCTGGACTACAAACTCCACTACCCCGAGCCCATGGCGGCCACCATCAGCCTGCTCCTCATCGACGAGGAACACCAAGGTCAGGGGTTCGGCTCGCTGGCCCTCGAGCGCCTGGAAAGCCTCCTGAGGGGGGACCTGCGGCGGCTCTACGCGGTCGTCTACGGCAACAACCTGGCCGCCCAACGCTTCTGGGAAGCCCGGGGCTTCCGCCACTTCAAAGACGGCGGGCCCAGCCTGCGGTGGTACGTGAAGGAGTTGGAGAACCGCCCTTGACGCTGGCCCCTAGACCCTCGAGACTCTCCGCATGGACTTAGGCATCCGAGGGAGGCTGGCCCTGGTCACCGGGGCCTCGCAGGGGATCGGCCGGGCGGTGGCGCTCACGCTGGCGCGGGAGGGGGCGCGGGTGTTGGTGGTGGCCCGCAACCAGGACAAGCTGGACGAGTTGGTGGCAGAGATCAAGGAGATGGGCAACCAAGCCTGGGCGCTGCCCGCCGATCTGGGCCAGCCGGGCTCGGTCGAAGGGATTCTGCGCGAGGCCGAGCGGGTGGGAACCGTCGAGCTTTTTCTGGGCAACACCGGCGGTCCCAAGCCGATTCAAGCTCAGCAGATGAGCGCGGGGGAGGCCCTCGAGGCCGCCCAAAGCTTGCTCTTCCCGATGCTCGAGCTGACCCGTGGCCTGCTGGCGGGCATGAAGGCGGCCGGCTTCGGGCGCATCCTCTACATCACCTCGCTGGCGGTCAAGGAGCCCATCGAGAACCTGGCCCTCTCCAACACCGTGCGCTCCGGGCTGACCGGCTATGCCAAGACCCTGGCTAGGGAAGTGGCCCCCTTCGGCATCACCGTCAACACCTTGGGGCCGGGCTATACCCGCACCGAGCGGGTCGAGGAGGTCTTCCAGTTCCGCGCTCAGCAGCAGGGCATCCCGGTGGAAGAGGCCTATCGCCAGCAGGCCAAGCAGATCCCGTCAGGACGCCTGGGCACGCCGCAGGAGATCGCGGACGTGGCGGTGTTTATGCTCTCGGCCAGGGCCAGCTACCTCACCGGGCAGACGGTCGTGGTAGACGGGGGGTTTACTCGAGGGCTGCTCTAGCCCTGGCCATGGGGGGGATTGGCTCGAACCCGACTTCCATCGCAGCGGAGTACCGGTAAAATCTCCTAATGGAACGGGACACCCTCAAAGGACTGCTGGCGGTGGCCAGGGGTGACACCCCCGCCGACCTGGTGCTCAAAAACGCCCGGGTGGTGAACGTGTTCAGCGGGGAGGTCTACCCTGCCGAGGTGGCCATCTTCGAGGGCCATATCGCCGGGGTCGGCCCGGGCTACCGGGGCCGGGAAGAACACGACCTGCTCGGGCGCTACCTGGTGCCGGGGCTGATCGATGCCCACGTCCACATCGAGTCCACGCTCTGCTTGCCCTTTGAGCTGGCGCGGGTGATCGTCCCCAAGGGGACCACCACGCTCATCGCCGACCCCCACGAGATCGCCAACGTGTGCGGGCTGGACGGGATAAGGTTCATGCTCGAGGCCAGCCAGGGGCTCCCCCTCGACGTGCGGATCATGCTGCCCTCCTGCGTGCCGGCGAGCCCGCTCTCCAGCAGCGGGGCGGTGCTCGAGGCCGCCGACCTGCTCGAGCTGTGGGGCACCCACCCCCGCATCCTGGGCCTGGCCGAGTTCATGAACGTGCCCGGCGCGGTGTTGGCCGATGAGAAAAGCCTGGACAAACTCTTGGCCTTCCAGGGGGAGCGCATCGACGGGCACGCCCCCGGCCTGGGCGGGAAGTGGCTCCAGGCCTACGCCGCCGCCGGGCCCGCCACCGACCACGAGTCCACCAGCGCCGAGGAGGCCCGGGAGAAGCTGCGGGCCGGGATCCACGTGCTGGTGCGGGAGGGCACCGTGACCCGCGACCTCGAGGCCCTCCTGCCGGTGATCAACGGGAAGACCGCCCCGCGCATGGCCTTCTGCACCGACGACCGCCACCCCGAGGACCTGCTCGACGAGGGCCACCTGGACTTTGTGGTGCGCCGGGCGGTCCAGCTCGGGCTGGACCCGATCACCGCCCTTCAGATGGCGACGCTGGGGGCCGCCAATGCCCACCGGCTGCGCGACCGGGGGGCCATCGCACCGGGCCGCCGGGCCGACCTGGTGGTGACGGGCCGCCTCGAGGACTTCCGCGCCGAGCGGGTCTACGCGGCGGGGCGCTGGGTGGCCGAGCAGGGTGAGCCAGTGGGCGAGTGGGTGCGCCCGCAGGCTGACCAGAGCCGGGTCCGTAACACGGTGAAGGTGGACTTAGACCAGCTCTGGCTGGACATCCCCGCCCAAAGCACCCAGGTCCGGGCCATCGGGATCGTGCCCAACCAGGTCGTGACCGAGGAGCGGATTCGCCCCGCCCGCATCGTAGACGGGCTGGCCCAGGCCGACCCCCAGGGCGACCTGCTCAAGCTGGCGGTGGTCAACCGCTACGGCGGGCAGGGGGTGGGGCTGGGCTTCGTGCACGGGCTGGGCCTGCGGCGCGGGGCCATCGCCGGGACGGTGGGCCACGACAGCCACAACCTGACCTGCGCTGGTGCCGACGACGAGTCCATGCGCACCGCCATGCGGGCCCTGGCCGAGGCCGGCGGGGGCTACGCGGTGGCGCTGGGCAAGGAGGTGCTGGCCCTCACCCCCCTTCCCATCGCCGGGCTGATGAGCGAGCGCCCCATGCCCGAGGTCCGGGCCCAGATGGAGCGCCTGCTGGCCGCTGCCCGGCAACTCGGCACCGCCCTGCACGACCCCATGATGCACGTGGCTTTCCTGCCCCTCGAGGTCATCCCCAAGCTCAAGCTCACCGACAAGGGGCTGGTGGACGTGGAGAAGTTCAGCTTCGTGAGCCTGTGGGTCTGATGCTTGGGCAACCTCCCGCCCCGATCGGCAGGGAGTCACGGTGGGGTACGCGATCATGGGGCCGAGGGCTGGCCGCTCGAAGAACGGGCTGGGGTGGTCTGCTCGCTACCCTCACTTCCAATACGGCTGCACCGTTTCCAGCAGCCGCCGCACGATCTGGCGGTTGTGCCGCACGATCTCCGGGCGGCGGGGGATCTTTGGCTGGGCATCGGGGGCGTCGTGGAGGGTGGGGGTGAGGGCCTGGTGAAGCTGGCCCTCCCAGTGGTGCCGCCAGGCTTCGGGCAGGCGCTCGGGGAGGGGGTGGCCTTGCAGGAGCAGGTACAACATGGCCCAGATGCGGGTGGTGGCGTCCAGGCTGTAGCCGCCGCCCAGGGTGTAGATGGCCCTCCCCCCGGCGTATTCGCGCACGTACTGGCGGATCAGGGGGAAGAGCTTTTGGTAGGCCCGGGTGGAGAGCATCAGGTCGGCCAGGGGGTCCAGGAAGTGCGCGTCAGCCCCGCACTGGATGACCATGACATCGGGGCGGAACCAGGCCAAGGCCCCCTCCAGCACCGCCTCGAACCCCTCCAGGTAGCTCTCGTCCTGGGTGAAGGGCTCGAGCGGCACGTTCAGCTTGCGGCCCAGCCCGGCCCCCTTGCCGATCTCGTGGATGGCCCCGGTGCCGGGGAAGAGGTAGCGCCCCGACTCGTGGAAGGAGAGCGTGAGCACCTCGGCCTCGTCGTAGTGGATCCACTGCACCCCGTCACCGTGGTGCACGTCGATATCGAGGTAAGCGACCCTGAGCCCGGAGCGGGTGAGGTGCCGGATCGCCACCGAGAGGTCGTTGTAGACGCAAAAGCCCGAGCTGCGGTCGTACTGGGCGTGGTGCAGCCCACCCCCCAGTTGCAGCACCTCCCGGGCCTCCCCCCGCAGGATCATCCGGGCGGCCTCCAGCGTCCCCCCCACCAGCCAGCGGGCGGCCTCGTCCATCCCGGGGAAGATCGGGGTGTCGCCGGTACCCAGGCCGTAGTGCTCGACATCGGCGGCGATCTCCCCCGCCGAGCAGCCCTCCACCCGCCGCACCAGCCGCTCGGCGTGGACCATCAGGATCTCCTCGCGGGTAGCGGGTTTCAGATCGTAAGTGGGCACCGGGTGGCCCAAGGCCTCGAGCAGGCTGGTCAGCATCTCGAGCCGGCGCGGACTAAAGGGGTGCTCCGGCCCGAAGGTGTAGGTCTGGTAGGATGGATGGTAAACCACCGGAACGGTCATTTGGGGCCCGGTTTGTGCGGCGGCCAGACCACGTTGAAGCCCTCTACCCGCAGCATGTCGGCAATCCGGTGGGTCAGGGTGGTGCCCACCCGCAGCACCGCGCGCACCGTCTTGGGGTCATCGGGGTAGGTGAGCAGCGAGTGGATGTTGATCCCTTCGCGCCCCAAGAACTGGGTCAAACGGCCTAGCTCGCCGGGGCGGTCGGGAAGGCGCACCTCGAGCCTGCCGCTGGGCTTTTCCACCCCGGTGAGGGTCACCAGGGCGTCCAGCAGGTCGATCCCGGTAACGATCCCCACCAGCTCTTCCCCCTCCAGCACCGGCAAGGCCCCGATCTTGCGGCGGCGCATCAGCCGGGCGGCCTCCTCCACCGGGTCTAGGGGGTCAGCACAGAGCACCGGCTGGCTCATGATCGAGCCCACCGTGGCCTCGAGGTGGCGCGGGCCGCCCTCGGCCAATGGGCTCACCGCGAGCCGGATGTCCCGGTCGGTGACCATGCCCACCAGCCGGCCTGAGCGGGTCACCGGCAGGTGACGGATCTGGTGGTCTTGCATCACCTGGTAGGCCGAGCGCAAGGTAGCGCGCTCGTCCACGGTGAGCACCGGGTGTCGCATCACGTCTTTGACCAGCATGACCGGCTCCTGGGGCTTACGGGGCGGTGAGGCCTGGGCGGAGCGGGCCGGCGGCTTTTTGGGCAGCAGGCTGAACCCGAGGCTTCTCCGCTTCGACGGCATCGGCGAATCGGGCTTTTGGTCCTGCGCTAGGCCACCGGCTTCTCCTCGCGCCGCCCCAAGCGCACGCTGATCCCCAAGAAGAAGCCCGAGGCCAGGCACAACAGCATGGCCAGCACCACCGTACCCATGGGGTTGGGATAGGTGCGGTTGAGGGTGGAGGCCGCCGCCGACAGCCGCACGTAGTCCACCGAGAGTAGGGCCAGCAGAATGAGGGCGACCACCAGCAGGGCCAGGCCGATAAAAAGCGGGATCCGTCCGAATGCGCTTCTCATACCGATAGTTTACCCCAGGAAAAGCGAGGTAGCTCAAAGTACTCTGAGTCGGGTACGCTTTTGGGATCTGGGATCCTTCCGCCCTATAATTAGTCCTATGCAAACCCTCCCCAGATCTGAACCCCGCGATGAACTCCTGTTCAGCCTCATCGCCAAGGAGGAGGCCCGCCAGCGCGAGGGCCTCGAGCTCATCGCCAGCGAGAACTTCACCTCCCGTGCCGTGCGCGAGGCCACCGGGAGCGTGCTGACCAACAAGTACGCCGAAGGCTACCCCGGCAAGCGCTACTACGGCGGCTGCGAGGTGATCGACCAGGTCGAGCAGCTGGCCATCGACCGGGCCAAGCAGCTCTTCGGGGCAGAGTGGGCCAACGTGCAGCCGCACTCCGGCTCCAGCGCCAACCTCGCCGTGTACTACGCGCTGCTCGAGAGGGGCGACACCGTGCTGGGCATGGCCCTCGACCAGGGCGGCCACCTCACCCACGGAAGCCCGGTCAATTTCTCGGGGCTCAACTACCGCGTCGTCGGCTACCCGGTGGACCGCGAGACCGAGCACCTCGACTACGACCTGGTGCGCAAGCTGGCCCTCGAGCACAAGCCCAAGCTGATCATCGCCGGGGCCAGCGCCTACAGCCGCCTCATCGACTTCGCCAAGTTCCGCGCCATCGCCGACGAGGTGGGGGCTTACCTGATGGCCGACATCGCCCACATCGCCGGGCTGGTGGCCGCCGGGCTCCACCCCGACCCCATGCCCTACGCCCACGTGGTGACCTCCACCACCCACAAGACCCTGCGCGGGCCGCGCTCGGGCCTGATCCTCTCCAACGACCTCGAGATCGGCGCCAAGATCGACAAGATGATCTTCCCTGGCCTCCAGGGGGGGCCGCTCGAGCACGTCATCGCGGCCAAGGCGGTGGCCTTCTGGGAGGCGCTGCAGCCGTCGTTCAAGGACTACGCCCGCCGCATCATCGAAAACGCCCAGGCCCTCGCCCAGAGCTTCCTCGAGCGCGGCTACCGGGTGGTCTCGGGCGGCACCGACAACCACCTCTTCGTCCTCGACCTGCGCCCGCAGGGCATCAAGGGCAACAAGGCCTCCAACACCCTCGACCAGGTCAACATCACCGTCTCCAAGAGCACCGTGCCCTACGACCCGGAGAAGCCCTGGGTGACCTCGGGGATCCGCATCGGCACCCCAGCCCTCACCACCCGTGAGTTCACCCCCGAGGAGATGCCCCTCATCGCCGAGTTCATCGACGAGGCGCTCACCCGGGGGCCGAGCCCCGAACTCCGGGAGCGGGTGCGGGAATTGGCCCTCAAGCACCCCATACCCTAAGCCCCAGGCGCACGAAGGGATCAGGGCTCGAGCGGCTTCAGCTGCACCGGGCCCTGGTTTTGAGGGGTGTGACCGACCATGTCGGCGTAAAAAGCCTGGATGATCGGAAAGTCCCTCTCGAGGTCGCCGCTGGGCACGAAGTAGCCGCCCACCCCGACTTCTCTTTTGGAGTAGTCCAGGTAGGCTAAGGCGATAGGAACCTTGGCCTCGAGCGCCATGTAGTAAAACCCGGTGCGCCAGTATTTGGCGCGGCTGCGGGTTCCCTCGGCGGCGATGACCAGCCAGAGCCTCTGGCGCTGGGCGAAGATCTCCGCGACCTGCTTGACGAAGTTCTGGGTCTTGTCGCGGTCCACCGGGATACCCCCCAAGCGGCGCATGATCGGCCCCATCAACCCCTTGAAAAGCTGGCGCTTGCCGATAAAGCTCATCTTGGCTCCGGTGGCCCAGGCCCACAGGATGGCGTAGAAGAAGTCCACGTTGGAGGTGTGGGGGTAGCCGACCATCACCAGCTTAGGGCCGGGCGGGGGCTCGAGGACGACC
Source organism: Meiothermus sp. (assembly GCA_040290145.1). Classification (GTDB taxonomy): domain Bacteria; phylum Deinococcota; class Deinococci; order Deinococcales; family Thermaceae; genus Allomeiothermus. The sequence goes on from PSML01000001.1 coordinate 34,212, forward strand.
TTCCAGCCGAGCAGGTGGAGCACTCCGCTGGCCAGGCGTTGGCGGAGGCCACGGGGGCGGTGCAGGGTGGGCATCCTCAAGACATTCTAGCAATGGAGGACCCAAGCAAGAACGAACCCCGCTTCCGCGCAAGGGGCCGGGGTTACACGGCCCTGAGCTGCTGTGTTAGCATGGGAGGCTCCGCAAGGAGCAGGTGTGGCCATGTACAAAGTCGTGATCGTGGGTCGTCCCAACGTGGGGAAATCCAGCCTCTTCAACCGCTTGCTGGGCAAGCGGCACGCCGCCGTGGTGGCCGACCAGCCGGGCGTGACCCGCGACCTCAAGGAGGCCACCGTCGAGGGCCAGCGGGGCCGCTTCAGGCTGGTGGACACCGGCGGATTGTGGTCGGGCGACGTGTGGGAGCAGAAGATCAAGGAGAAGGTAGAGGCCGCGCTCGAGGACGCCGACTTGGTGCTCTTCACCGTGGACGGGCGCTCGGATGTGAGCCCGGCGGATTTGGAGGTGGCCGATTTCTTGCGGCGCAAGCACCGCAACGTGCTGTTGGTCGCCACCAAGGTGGATGACCCCAAGCACGAGGCCTACCTGGGCGACCTCTGGGCCTTGGGCTTCGGCGAGCCGGTGCCGACCTCGAGCAGCCACGCCCGGGGATTAGACAGGCTCGAGGAGGAGATCTGGGCCCGGCTGCCGGTGCGCCAGGGCGAGGAGAGCGAGCCCGAGGTGGTGCCCGTTAAGATCGCCATCGTGGGCCGCCCCAATGCCGGGAAGTCGAGCCTCTTGAACGCCATCTTGGGCGAGGAGCGGGTGATCGTCTCGGAGGAGCCGGGCACCACCCGCGACTCCATCGACGTGGAGTTCGACTACGGCGGGACGCTCTTCCAGCTGGTGGACACCGCCGGGATCCGCAAACGCCCCGAGACGTTGGTGGAAGAGCTGGCCATCGCCCGGGCTCACAAGAGCATCGAGGAAGCCGACATCGTGTTCTTGGTGATCGACCCTGCCGAGCTCGGCGACCGCGAGCTCAAGCTGGCCAACGAGGCCCTCGAGGCCGGAAAACCGGTGATCCTGACCATCACCAAGTGGGATCTGGTTAAAAAAGAGGACCAGCCTAAGGTTCGCCGCGAGATCAGCGAGCGGCTGGCCCACCTCCAGCACCTTCCGCGGGTCTACGTCTCCTCGGTTACGGGGCATAACCTGCACAAGCTCTTCACCGAGGCCACCCGGCTTTATGCCCTGGCCCGCGAACGCTTCGAGACCGCCGACCTCAACCGCTACCTCTCGGCCTGGACGGCCAAAGTAGCGTTGCCCAACTTCAAGGGCAAGCCCCTCAAGATCTTCTTCGCCACCCAACCGGAGATCGCCCCGCCGACCTTCGTGTTTTTCGTCAACTACCCGGAGTTCGTCACCCGGGCCTTCGAGGGCTACCTGCGAAACCGCATCGGGGAAGATCTAGGGCTGGCGGAGGTTCCCTTCCGGCTGGTCTTCCGGGGACGAAGGGGCAGCGAGAAGGGCGCCAATTGACACTCCCACGCCCCGCCATGGCGTGGCGGGAAGCCCGTGGGATTCTGGTTCTTGCCTTTCCCCAACCCTTGCGGGTTGAGTCCGGCGTACCCAGCTTGGGGGTGTGTCATGCACCCCGCCCTGCGGAACCTGAAGCACCACAGGGCAGGACAGTCCTGACCAGTTGGCGATGTTGCGCGCGGCGTTGTGGTCAGCATGTCCCTGATAGCCACACCGGGGGCAGTGGAAGTGGTGGCGGCTGCGCTGGCCCAGAGCGCCACAGCGGCAGCAGGTCCTGGAGGTATAGGCCGCCGGGACCTTCTCGAAGGGAACCCCGGCCCGCAGGGCCTTGTAGGCCGTCTTGGTCTCCAGGTCGTAGTAGGGCCAGAAGTCCCGGTTGAGCTCAGCCTGGCCCCTGGTCTTCTTGCGCTGCTGGGTGTTGCGGATGCCGCTGAGATTCTCCATGCGGATCCCGCAGCCGTGCTCCTGGGCAAAGGCCACCAGCTTCTTGCTGATGATGTGGTTGATGTGCCGGATGGTGCGTTGCTCCTTCTGTTCCAGCCGCTCCACCGTCTTGAGCTTCCCCGCCCTTTGCAGCCGGCGCCGCTTGGCGGCGTAGTGGCGGCGGATCTGCCGGATGCGCTGGAAGCTCAGGAACAAAGCCCGGCCCTCCGGGGTAGCGGCTACGGCCAGGTGGTTCTGGCCCCGGTCCACCCCGATGAAGCGGGTGGTCTCGGCGGGCTCGGGAACTTCCCAACTCACCGAGATGCAGGCGTACCAGATCCCCTTCTTGCTCTGCACCAGCTTGATGCTGCCCTGCTTGTGGGTCCCGGCCAGGATCCCTTCCCCGCTTCGCGGCGAAAGAAGCGCATCCAGGACGGCCCGGTGGTTCCCCTGGTGGACCGCCAGGGGCACCCGCTTCTTGACCCCCCGCAGCAGCCCAAAGGCGATGGAGTAGGTCTCCCCGACCTTGTGCAGCGTCCAGTTCTGGTTGTTGGTCTCCAGGGGCAGGCGTTTGAAGCGTTTGACCTTCTTGGCCTTGTTGACGTTGCGGAGGGTCTGGTTGACCCAGGCCGAGCCCAGCTCCACGTCCTTGAAGGAAGCCGTGGTGAGCTTGCGGCGCTCTGCTTTGGGCATACTCAGGATGCGGTTGGCCAGGGCGGTGTTGAGAGTCTCCAACCGCTCCAGCTCAGCCGCCTTGACCCGGTTCAGGTCGAGGAAGGGGAGCTTCAGGGTGAGGCTTACCGTAGCCACGTTCTGATCCTAACATAGCTTGGGAAGCTACCCCTCACTTCGTTCGGCGAAAGTACGCCACGGCCAGCCGCTTCAGCGTTGCCGCCTATCGGCGGCCTGGGTTCTGCGTCCCACGCCCTGCTCAGGAGCGTGGCGGGAAACCGTGGGCTTTCCACCCAGACCCGTTTTTTGTAAACACTCTGGTCACTCTGAAAGGAGCAGCTCCAGCCCCTCCACCGCCCCCATCCGCAGGCTCAGATCGGCCAGCCTCGAGAGCGGGGTCTCGCTCGGGTTGACCTCAATCAAGTAGGCCCCGGCCCAGCTCGCCAAGCGGCCCAAACTGGCGGCGGGTTCGACCTCTGCGCTGGTCCCCACCACTATGGCCACCTCGGCCTTGGCAAAGGCCCCCTCGGCCCGCTCAAAGGCTCCCGGCGGCAGCGGCTCCCCGAACCACACCACATCCGGGCGACCCCGCCCGCCGCACCTGGGGCACCCCGGTGGGGGGATGAAGATTGCCGGATCGGGTAGGGGGAAGCGGGCCCCGCACGCCTCGCAACGGGCCCGCCCAATTGAGCCGTGCAGCTCGACGATCTGGGTGGAACCAGCCCGGGCGTGTAGACCGTCCACGTTCTGGGTCACCAGGAGAAACCCGCTTCCTTCGCGGGCGGTAGGGGCCAGCCGGTCGCCCACCTGGGGGGAAGGGAGGGTGAAGCGGCGCTCGAGTTCAGCCAACAGCCGGTGGGCCCGGTTGGGCTGGGCCTGCATGGCATTGGCGTAGCGCCAGGCGTACCACTCCCAGACCCTTTGGGGATCGCGGCGGTAGGCCTCGGGGGTGGCGTAGTCCCCGATGCGAAAGTCCTTCCATAGCCCAGTACCGGCGTCGCGGAAGGTGGGGATGCCCGAAGGGGCGGAGATCCCCGCCCCGGTGAGCACCGCGACCCGCTTGGCCTCCTTGAGCCGTCTTCGCGCTTCTCGCAGGTCCATAATCTAGAGTGTACCCCGCCTGTTGCTGTCCCTCCCGCCAAACTTTTTCGTAGTCTATGGGCATGCGCCTGTTCACCGCCGCCGCCATGCGTCGGGCCGACCAAAGGGCCGTCGAACTTGGCTACCCCAGTCTCCTGCTGATGGACGCAGCCGGGCGCCAGATCGCACGGGCCCTGGCCCAGGGCTATCCCGACCGACGCCCAGTGGTCCTGTGTGGCAAAGGGAATAACGGAGGGGACGGGCTAGCCGCGGCCCGCTGGCTGCGGGTGTGGGGGCGCGAGGTGGAGGTCTACGCCGCCGAAGGCCAGCAAAAGGACGCAGCGGCCATGCGGCGGGCGCTCGAGGCCCACGCTGTTCCAGTCCACCCCCTCACCGACTGGAAGCCCGCGCCCGGAACCGTCCTGCTCGATGCCCTCTTCGGAACCGGGCTGAATGGCCCCCTTCAGGGCTTTTACGCCGAGCTGGTGGAGAAGATCAACCAATCCGGGCTAAGGGTGGTGGCCGCCGACCTGCCCTCCGGGCTCCCCTACACGCCGCACGTCAAAGCCGACCTGACCCTGGCCCTGGCTGGGCTCAAGCTCGAGCACGTCTTCTACCCCCACCGTTCGGCCTGCGGGAGGATCCGGCTGGATAGCCTGGGGATGCCGCCGGGGGCGTTGGAAGACGAGACCCTCCCGCAGCTCCTCACCCCCGAGGCCGTCCACGCCCTTCTCCCCGGTCGCCCCGGCAACGCCCACAAGGGCCTTGTGGGGCGGGTGCTGGTGGTGGGCGGCTACGCCAGCTACACCGGGGCCCCGGCCCTCACCGCGCTCGCCGCCTACCGCACCGGGGCGGGGCTGGTGACGGTGGCCTACCCCCAAGACGCGGCGGTGGCTCCTCCGCTCGAGGCCGTACGCCTTCCGGTCGCGGACTGGAGCGGGGCGGCCCTCCAGCCCGCCAAGGCCGAAGCGGTAGCGGTGGGGATGGGGGCCGGGCCGTCGGGGAAAGAGGCCGCGAGGGCCGTGCTCGAGCTCGGCCTCCCCACCCTCTTGGATGCCGATGCTCTGCACCCCGAGATCGTGAGCGAGTTCGCCGCGGCGGGAATCCCCACGGTCATCACCCCCCACCCTGGCGAGGCCGCCCGGCTGCTGCGGAGTTCCACGCGGGAAGTGGCCGAGACCCCGCTCGAGGCCGCCCAGCAACTGGCCCAGCGGTTCACGGTGACCGTAGTCCTCAAGGGGGGACCGACGGCCATCGCCGCGAACCACCGCTTGGCCGTCAACACCACCGGCAACCCGGCGATGGCCACCGGGGGCATGGGAGATGTGCTCTCCGGGGTGATCGCGGCCTTTCTGGCGGCAGGGTTATCGCCCTGGGATGCGGCCCGGCTGGGGGTCTACCTGCACGGCCTGGCGGGGGATCTCCTGGCTGCCCCACCCCCACCGAGGGGCCAGCGGATCGGCCTATTGGCCCACGAACTCGCCGATGCCCTACCCCTGGCCAGGGAGCGGCTGGCCTGCGGTCAGGTGCGGCCCTATTGGCGCTAGCGACCGGGCCGGGCCCGTACACGGGAGTAGTCGCGCCAGCGACCGGGCCGGGCCCGTACACTCCGGTATAATTCGCCGCAGTGGTACGCCTTTATGTTCCCGCGACTTTAGCCAATCTGGGTTCCGGCTTCGACGCTTTGGGGGTGGCCTTGGACCTATACCTGGAGGTCGAAGCCGAACTCGCCCCGGAGGATTCTTTTACCTACCGGGGGGAAGGCCTGGTCCCCTCGAGCCCCGATAACCTGGTTCACGAGGGTTACCGCTCAGCCTGGGCGGAGATCGGGGAGCCCGCACCCGCCATCGCCATCCGGGCCCTCAACCCCATCCCGCTCGCTCGGGGGATGGGCTCGAGTTCGGCGGCCTTGGTGGCGGGGGCAGCCCTGGCCGACCACTTCTCAGGGGGCAAGCTCGGGCGGGACGGGGTGTTTCGGGTGACGGCCCACCTCGAGGGCCACCCCGACAACGTGGCCCCGGCCACCTACGGGGGCTTCGTAGCGGCGTTGGCCGAGCCCCCCTTGGCCCTGCCCCTACCCCGCCCGGAGGGGCTCAGGTTTGTGCTGGGCATCCCCCCCTACGAAGTACCCACCCCGCTAGCGCGGGCCGCGCTGCCTAGGGAGGTTCCCCACGCCGACGCGGTGTTCAACCTGGCTCGCGCTGCTTTGTGGCCCGCAGCGCTTTGCTCGGGCCGCCTGGAGGCCCTGCGCGAGGCGGCGGGGGACCGGCTCCACCAGCCCTACCGCGCCCACCTCATGCCCGGGCTCGAGCCCGCCCTGGAAAGGGCCTACCGGGCCGGGGCGCTGGCCGCGTTCGTGGGCGGGGCGGGGCCGACCCTGGCGACCCTGGCCCCCCCCGGTGCGGTTGAGGCCCTGCGGGAGGCTTTACTGGGGTATGTTGGTGAACAAGGGCGGATTATGGTGCTGGATCCGGGAGAAGGCTACTTGTGGAAGGCAACCTAGAGACCATCGGGCTTTTGGAACTGCTGGAGATGATCCACGAAAGCCGGCAGTCCGGCGAACTCCGCCTCGAGGCGGGGGGGTTGCCCGTGCACTTCCGTTTTCTCGAGGGGGAGATCACCGGCGGGGGCATCCTGGACTGGGAAGGGCTCGAGGCCATCGCTACGCTGCCCCTGCAACCTCAGGAGGGTTCGTTTCGCTTCACCAGCGGGGTCCAGAGCGGCACTCCTTTGCTGCGCTTCAAAGCCCTGATCGGGGAGTGGGCCCGGCTCTATGACGAGTGGACCCGCTTCCGCCAGCTCTTCGACTCGCCCAGCCGGGTCCTGGAGGCTTTGCGGGCCTCCGAGCCGTACGGGGTTTTCGTGGGCGGAAAGAGCATCCGGGGAGCCGCCAAGGTCTGGGAGGTTCCGCTCATCATCGCTGCCGAGCGGGCCTGGCGGGGCTTGCGCGAAGGCGACCTGATGCCCCTGCGCAAATACGCCTGGTTCGGGCTGCGCATCCGCCACCCCACCGCCCGGCGCACCCTGGCCGGGCAGGCCCCCCACCCCAACGACATCACCGTCCACCTCGACGGCACCCGCAACCTGGGCGAGATCGTGCAAAGCGGCTACAGCATCGGCCTGGTGCGCCGCTATCTGATCGGGGCCATCCGCCAAGGGGAGATCGCCCCGCCCGGTAGGGGCTGGCTGCTGCGGGACCTGCTGTGGGAGGAAGAGGCCGAGGGGAGAACACCCAGCGCAAAGGGCTAGACGCTCAGCCTTGGTGGCCGCTTCCCTCCAGCAATGAGCCCGGCCAGGGGTCTGCTATCGGCAGGTCCTGCTCGAGGTGAAGACCGCTGTCGGCCATGATGGACCCTTTTCAAGGATGGACCGCGGATTTCCCCGCAGCTCGAGCCCGATAAAAAGGCCCCGTCCTTCTTGGGCAGGGGCAGACACCAGCCCTGGCTCTTTAGCGGGGGTTTTTCTTGCGCGGGCGGTACTTGCCGTAGCTGCCGCGCCAGATCTTGCCCCGGCGAGTGCGACGATCTCCCTTACCCATCGTTCACCCCTGGACTGAGGCCGGCTTGGCGCTGAGCAGCTTGCTCACGCTCTTGGCCAGGCGCGACTTCTTGCGGCTGGCGGCCCGCTTGTGCAGGGTAGAACCCTTGGCGGCCTTGTCGATGAGGCTCTCGGCCAGGCGCAAGAACTTGGCGGCTTCCTCCGCGTTGCCCTCTTGGGCTAGCGTCACGGCCTTCTTGCTGATGGTTTTGATGGTGGACTTCTTGGAGCGGTTGGCGGCCCGCCGCTTGAGGGACTGGCGGTGGCGCTTCATCGCCGAGGGGTTGCGGGTGGTTTTTTTCTGTGCCATGCTTCTCCTAAACGCTGCGCCCGTCTCGGGCAAGCCAACCCCAAGGTTATCACACCGGATTGGGTTCTAGCAATTGACCTTCCTTGGTGAGGGGTGGGTTTGTCGTCCTGTACCGGCCAAGCGGGCCTTCAGTAGGGATCGAACTTGGTCGAGACCCAGTCGTAGCGGACGCTGCCCTTGGCCCGCTCGAGCCGGAACACGATGTCGTAGAGCCCAGGGCTGACCCGGTACTGGAGCTGGTCCTTGAAATTGCCGGTGTAGGTTTTCGGTGCGGAGATGAGCTGACCTCCCTGCCGAACCTCGATGGTCACACTGCCCTCGGATAACCTACCGCTGACCATGACCTTGACCGAGTCCGCGATCCCGGACACCCTGAGCTGTTTGGTAGCGGTTCCGCTGTACTTCCAGTAATAGACCGGGATGAAGGGTGGCCCGCCCACGGCCAGGCCGAAGTTCTCGGCATAGAGGTAAAGCCCTCCCAGCAGAAGGGCCAAGACCAACAGGGTGCGCACAGGCTCAGTATAGACGCCCCCATCCATAACCCTGGTTCAAATGGCCAGGTCTGCGGCGATTTCCGTATACTTGGGGGCATGAGTTCGGTTTTATCCCCCGCCAGCGCCCTGGAAAAGCTCCAGGCCGGCTCGGTCGAGATCATCCCCCGCGAGGGGATGCTGGAGAAGCTGGCCACGGGCAAGAGGCTCACGGTCAAGCTGGGCTTAGACCCCACCCGCCCGGACATCCACATCGGGCACGCGGTGGTGCTCAGGAAGATGCGCCAGTTTCAGGAGTTGGGGCACAAGGTGGTCGTCATCATCGGGGACTTCACCGCGATGATCGGCGACCCCTCCGGGCGGAGCGCTACCCGGCCCCCTTTGACCCTCGAGGAGACCCGCGCCAACGCCAAGAGCTACGTCGAGCAGGTCGGCAAGATCCTGATCACCGAGGACAAGGAGCGCTTCGAGCTGCGCTACAACTCGGAGTGGCTGGAAAACCTCGACTTCAAAAACGTCATCAAGCTGGCCTCGCAGCTCACCGTGGCCCAGATGCTCGAGCGCGAGGACTTCAAAAACCGCTATACGAGCGGCATCCCCATCTCGATTCATGAATTCCTCTACCCCCTGGCCCAAGGCTACGACTCGGTGCCGATTGCCGCCGACGTGGAGATGGGCGGAACCGACCAGAAGTTCAACCTGCTGGTGGGCCGCGAGGTGCAGCGGGCCTACGGCCTCGAGGAGCAGGTGGCGTTCATCATGCCGCTGCTGGAGGGTCCCGACGGGCGCAAGATGTCCAAAAGTTACGACAACTACATCGGCATCACCGAGGAACCCGCCGAGATCTACCGCAAGCTGATGAAGGTGGGGGACGATCTGCTGCCCAAATACCTCGAGCTGTGCACCGACCTCACGCCCGAGGAGATCAAGTACGTGCTCGAGCGGGGCGGGCCGGTGGGGGCGCACCGGGTCTTGGCCCGGCTGGTCGCGGGGGCTTACGCCCTGCCGCGAATCCCGGCGAGAATCGACCGTGACCTGTACGAGCAGATGGGATACCGCCTCGAGGCCGAAAGCCAGGCGGTGATGGCCCGGACCGACCACCCCCACCACGTAAGCGAGACCGTCCGCCAAGCCGAGGAGCGGTACAACCAAGTCGCCAAGGGCGGCATCCCCGAGGATATCCGCACCGTCCTCCTGGCCCCGAGCCAACTCCAGGAGGGAAAAATCAGCCTCGCCAAGCTCTTCACCCTCTCCGGCCTCACCGAGTCCAACGGCGAGGCCAAACGCTTGATCCAGAACCGGGGCTTGCGGGTAGACGGCGAGGTCATCACCGATCCCCATATGCAGGTCTCGCTGGACAGACCACGGGTGCTCCAGCGGGGCAAGGACCAGTTCGTGCGGGTGAGGCTCGAGGGCTGAACCCCGATCCCTGGTACGCTTAGCCCCCCTCCGCCGGGCGGAGCGGGGTCTCGTGGCCGGTGACGTAGAGCGTCCCGGCCTCCACTTCCAAGCGAAGGCGGGGCAGCGGGTAACGCGGCGGGCCGTACACGGCCTTCCCGGCCTGCAAGGGGTCGTAGGCCCCGAAGTGGCAGGGGCAGCCCAGGAAGGGGTGATCGGAGCGGTAATTGTAGGCGATGGAGCCCACCTCGGGGTCGGGCACGTACCGCACCGTGCAGCCTTGGTGGGTGCAGATGCGCGAGAGGGCCAGGAAGTGGGCCTCGCCCACCGTGAGGCCGCCTTCCTGCGGCTGGGGAACCCGAAGCAGCACCGACTCGAGCTGCCGGGTAGTGGGCCCGATCGCCACCGGGTATGTGAAGTAGCGGAAATCCCAGGGCTGCGGCATGGCTGAGACCTTGGCGACCTCGAGCCGGGGCCCGGCCTCCCACCTCGGCTCACCGACCCCGGCCTTCCCGAGCTGGATGTGGTAGGCCCGCAGGGCGAACCAGCCGAAAAAACCCGCTGTGGCCGCGCTGGGGACGATCCAAATCAGGTCGCGCCGGGTGAGCTTCATAACCCCCCTAGGTACTCGAGCAAGGCCTGGAGTTCCTGATCATTCAAGGGCACCGCGGGCATCTGCCCCCGGCCATTTTTCACGATCTCGCGGATGGCCTCGGGCACTTTGGTGATGGGGTTTCCGGCCAGCTTGGGCCCGACCCCGCCTTGGGCCTGCGGCCCGTGGCAGGCGGCGCACTTTTGCAAGAAGACCCTCTGGCCCGATGCGTTGCCGGGGGCGCTCTGTTGGGCCTTGGCGGTGGCGATCAGGCCCTGCACCCGCTCGCGGGCCTCGCCGCCGTTGGCCAAGTAGCTCTCCCAGGCCTGGATGGCCTGCTCAGGCTGGCCGAGCTGGAAATAAGCGTTCCCCAGGAAGAGCCAGCCTTCGGTGGCCTTGGGATCGGCGCGCATGGCAATCTGGAGGAACTGCACCGCATCCTGTGGCCGCCCACCCATAAACAGCAGGATGCCCACCCGGCGTACCGCCTCGACGTTACGGGGGTCTTGCTGGGCCACCGCGATGTAGGCCCGGCCCGCCCGGTCGAAGTCCCCCAGTTCCCAGGCCTTGCGCCCAAACGCCAGCCAGTCCTCGGTCTGCCCGGTCTGCTTGGCCCGGTCCTCGAGCCGCTTGAGTTCTCGCGCCTCGGATCGGGCGGTGACGGTGGTCTCACCGGGGAGGCGGGGCAGGGTGAAGCGGTAGAGCCCGATGCCCAAAACGACCACCGCAGCCAGCGCCAGGATGGAAAGCACCGGCGAGAGCCGGCGGGGCGGGAGCGGTTGTGCCGCCACCGGGCCGAGTTCGCGCTCGAGCTTGACGATCTGGGCCAGGAGCCGTTTGCGCTCCTCGCCTTCGGCGTCCTTGGCCTGCACCTTGAGCAATTGGAGCTCGGCCTGGAGTTCTTCGGGGCGAGGGTTGGCGGGGAGGGGTTGGGCAGCCTGCCTGAGCGGCAACAGCGCGTAGCCGATGAAGGCCAGCAAGACCAGCAGGGCGAGGATCAGGGTCATGGTTGGTCGAGTTCGGCTTCGGCGCGGCGCAGCTCCGCTTCGGAAACATCTACCGCGAGGGCCTCGAGCGAGCGCCGCCGGGCGGATTGCAGGTAGAAGTATAGGCCGGCTCCAATGAGCCCTACGCCCACCAACGGGGCCAGCCAGACCCACAGGGTGAGCCCGGAGCGCGGGGGCTCGTAGAGGATCCAGGGCCCGTAGCGGCTTGTGAAGTAGGCCTTGATCTCCTCTTCGCTCTTGCCCTGGGCCAGCTGCTCAGCGATGATGCGGCGCATCTCCAGGCTGATCCCCGCGTTCGACTCCGCCACCGACTCCCCCTGGCAGACCGGGCAGCGCAGCTCGCGGGCGATCTCGAAGACCTGAGGGGAGAAGTCGGGGGGCGGGGTGCTGGAGGTGGGCTGGGCCAGGGCGAATCCCAACAGCGACGCGCAATACGCGATGCGCAACAGGCTCAAAAAGGCGTCGGGTATCAGGCCGATCATCTACAGCACCTTCCCCAGCAACTCCTGAAGCGTGGCCGGGTTCAGCGGCCCGGCGTGGCGGTAGAGCACCTTGCCATCCTTGCCGATCAGGAAGGTCTCGGGCACCCCGTAGCCGCCATAGTCGATCCAGACCCGCCCGTTTGTGTCGATGCCGCTGGGGAAGGTCAGGCCGAACTCCTGGATGAAGCCCAGGGCAGCCCCCGGGTTGGTGTCCTGCACGTTAACCCCCAGGATCAGCAGGCGGTCTCGGTACCGCCGCCAGGCGGCCTCCAGCAGGGGGGCCTCGTCGCGGCAGGGTACACACCAACTGGCCCACAGGTTCACCAGGATCGGCTTTTGCCCCAGGTAGCGGGAAAGCTGGATCTGCTCCCCCCACTCCGCCCGGTACGGAGCAAAGGTGGGTAGGGTGAAATCCGGGGCCGGTTTGCCCACCAGCACCGAGGGCAGGGCGCTGGGGTCGCCGCGCCGCAAACCCCAGAACAAGAGGGCCCCCAGCGCCAGCAGCAGGGCCAAAGGCCACAGGCGTCTCACGCGGTGGCCCCTCCGGGTGCCCTGGACACAGCCCGCGAACCACTCGGCCACAGGATGTAGAGCGTCCCCATGACCATGATCGCTCCCGCCACCCACAGCCACAGCACCAGCGGGGTGATGATGACCCGCACCGTGGCCCAAGGCCCCCGCTGGTCCTGGCCGAACTGCTGGAGGATGAAGTAGTAGTCGTTGCCCAGGGTGTACTTCACCGAAGGGGAGGGCAGCGGCTGGTTCATCACCGGGTAGACGTTGAGCCGGGGCCGGTACTGCCCCTCCGCCCACCGGGTTCCCCGTACGTCCAACACAGCGATGGTGGCGATGCGGTTGGGCTGTTGCACCTGGCGCAGGTCGAGGAGCCGGACCTCGAGCCCCCCTTCTTGCCAGGTCTCCCCGATACGCACGGTCTTCTGGGCCTCCACCCGGTAGGCCTGGCTGAAGGCGATGGCCAGACAGCCCAGCGCCACCCCCACATGGACGATGTGGCTGCCGAAGCGGCGCTTGTTGGTGAGGGCCAGAAGGGCCAAGGCTCGAGCCGCGGAAACCCCCAAGGACTTGGCCCGTTCACGCACCCCCTGGCCCACCATCAACCCCACCGCGGCCAGGTTATAGAGGAAAAGCCCCACCGCCAGCGAGACCCCCAGCGTCCAGCCCCAGATCAGGCCCGCCGCGGTGCCCGCCAGCAGCACGGCCAGCAGGATCAGCAGGTTACGGATCACCTGGGGTTTGCCCTGCCGCCAGGGGAGCACCGGCCCGATGCCCATCAAGAGCAGCATCAGCACCCCGAAGGGGGCCGCCATCTGGTTGAAGAAGGGTGCGCCCACCGAAACCTTAGCCCCGCTCAGGGCCTCCACCACCAGCGGCCAGACCGTCCCCACCAGCACCACGAAGGTGAGCACCGTAAAGAGGATCGCCCCGCCCAGCAGGGCCCCCTCGCGGCTGATGAGGCGCACCTCCCCGGCATCGCGGACCTCAGCGGAGACCCGAGAGAGCAGGTAAAAGCCGACCAAGGCCGCCGAGAGCAAAAAGGCCAAAAACACCGGCCCCACCGGCCCTTCGCCAAAGGCATGCACCGACTGGATGACCCCCGAGCGGGTCAGGAAGGTCATGAAGAAGGTGGCCACGAAGGTCAGGATCACCAGCGAGAAGTTCCAGCTCCGCAGCAGGCCCCGCCGCTCCTGCACCATCGAGGTGTGCAAGAAAGCCGTGGCCAACAGCCAAGGCAGAAAGGAGGCGTTCTCCACCGGATCCCAGGCCCAGTAACCGCCCCAGCCCAGCACCTCGTAGCTCCACCAGGCCCCGGCCATCTTCCCAGCGGTCAGGAAGCCCCAGGCGATCATGGTCCACCAGCGGGTCTCGTGCACCCAGCTTTGGTAACGCCGGGTGACCATCGCCGCCACCGCATAGGCGAAGGGTACGCTAAAGCCCACGAAGCCCAGGTACATCAGCACCGGGTGCACGGCCATCATCCAGTGGTTTTGCAGGAGCGGGTTGGGGCCCGGCCCCTCGGCGGGAGGCGGGATCACCGCGTTGAAAGGGTGAGCCAAAAAGACCATCACCGCAAAGAAAAAGACCTGCACGCCAAAGAGCACCCCCAAGGCGATGGGGGCGCGGTAGGGATCGAGGCCATCCCCACCCGAGAGGTCCCGCAGGCGCACCCGCCGGGAGACAGTCCAGGTATAGAGGGTTTGCAGGGTGGCCCACAGCAGGATGCTCCCTTCCAAGGCCGCCCAGGGCGTGACCAGCTTGACCCATAGGGGCGAGGTGCTGGAGTGGTGCTCGGCCACGTACTGCACGCTGAAGTCATCGGTGAGCAAAGCCCACTCGAGCGCCCCGAAGGCGGCCAGGGCCGCCAGCAGGGCAAGCCCCGAGGTGCGCCGAGCGGCCTCGAGGTAGCGGGAGTCCCGCTGGAAATAGGCCATGAAACACAAGCCCAGCCCGATCAGCGAGAAGAGCAAGGCCGCCCCCAGCGAGAGTCCGCCCAAAAGGCCGGGAGTCATAGGTGCCTCCGTTCCACGTCCCACGTTTCCCAGGGGTATGACCTCACTTCGTCTCCTCGATCAGCTTACGTACCTGGTCGGGGGTCCAGCCTGCTTTCGGAGCCTGATAGGACTCGGAGTGCTTGACCAAGAGGGTATCGCCGCGGAAGCCCTGGCCCTGGAAGCGGCCCTCGACCACCACCCCCTGCCGCTCCTTGAAGAGCGCGGGCGGGGTGCCCCTGGACTCCACCGGGACCTCAAAGACCCCGTCGGAGAGGATGAAGCGCAGCTCGAGGGTGTCCTTGTTGTAGCGGACGGTTCCATCCTTGACGATCCCGCCCAGCCGCACCGGGCGGTTTTGGTAGCGCGACGGTTGCTGAAAGTACTCGGAAGGGGTGATGAAGTACACCAGGTTCTGTCCCAAGCCGCCAAAGATCATGTAGGCCAGCGCCGCCAGGATGACCAGGATGCCGAGGATGTATTTGGGTTTCATTCTTGCCTTACTCCTTGCGGGGCTCCTCCTGCCCCGCCCTTCTATCCCCTTCGCCGGTAACGCCAAACCAGATAGCCCAGATACCCCAGCACCGCGCCGTAGGTGAGCAGATACACCCAGACCACAAAGGGATTGGCCGGGTTGAAGAGGGGGTTATCCACCTATAGCCTCCTGGTGGGCGCTCTGGGCGGCCAAAAACCCCTTGAAGCGGGCGAAGCCCAAGAAGAGCAGGGTGAGGGCCGCCAGGGTAACCAGAAGCGCGGGGAGCATGGCCGGGTCGAACTGGCTCTTGCCGGTGGTGAGGTTGAAACTTTGCACCTGGTGTAGGCTGCGCCACCAGATCACGGACATGTAGCTGATCGGCACGTTGATGACCCCCAGGATACCCACCGCCGCCGCGGCCTTGGCCCTGAGCTCGGGGTCTTCGATGGCCGCCCGCAGCACAAAGTAACCCACGTAGACCGCAAAGAGGATGGCGGTGGTGGTGAGGCGGGGCTCCCACTCCCAGTACACCCCCCAGGTCGGGCGGGCATAGAGCATCCCCTGGACCAGGGTCAGGCCCATAAAGAGCAGGATCAGCTCGGCCATCACCGCGGCCATACGGTCGTGGGCCGGTCTGCGGGTCACCAGGTAAGCCACCGAGTAGGCCAGGCATCCGAAAGCCGCCAGGTAGCCCACCCAGGCCGAGGAGATGTGGACGAACACAATCCGGTAGACGTAGCCCTGGCTCACCTCGGGCGGGGAGGTCAGCACGAAGTACAGGGCGACCAGAAAGGCCAGGGTGCCGGTTCCCAGGAGGGCCAGGGTCAGCCCGTCCAGGCGGGTGGTGGGGGTGCGCTCGAGGGTCTGCATACTACCTCCTATTGTTCGAATGGCGGCATGAGAATGGGTGTGCCGGTAAGGGACCAGACCTAACCCTCATCCCTCCAGCACCCAGGGGAAAAGCAGGCTACACACCGTCACGTAGATCACGTCGAAGACCAGCAGAAGCTGCCACCAGTGCCGCATCTCGGCCACGGGCAGGCCCTGGGCCAGCCCGATGGTGGCCTGCACCGAGGACAGGACCACCGGGACCACGATGGGGAACAACAGCAGCGGCAGCAGCACATCGCGCCCGCGCAGCCGGGCCAGCATCCCGGCGTAGAAAGTGGAGACGCTGGCGTAACCCAAAGTGCCCAAGAGCAACGTCAGCAAGAGCCCCGGCCAGGCCGCCAAGGGCAGGTAAAACAGCCCGGCGGTGAACACGATCAGGATCAGGCCCACCGCCAAGAGCAGGATCATCTGGAAGAGCAGCTTGCCGTAGTAGATCCACTCCTTGCCCCCAGGGGTGAGCAGCAGGTCGTCCAGGGTGCCGTCCTCGACCTCGAGCCCGAAAGCCCGGCTGGCCAATAGGCTTCCGGCGAAGGCCAGCGCCACCCACAACACCCCCGGCGCAGCCTTGCGCAAGTCCTGTGGGTAAGGGCCAAAGGCCAGCCCCAGGATGAGCAGCATCACCGTGAGGAAAAACACCACCGCCAGCAGCCCGGCCCGCCCGCGAAGCTCGAGGGTCAGGTCGCGCCAGGCCAGCCAGAAGATCCGCCTCACCGCCCCACCGCCCCCCAGTGTATCCGGGATGGCCCTTCCGCGCGGCCAGGTCCTGTCGCCCCTCATACCCCTCCCCCCAGCACCACCTGCCGGTCGGCCAACTCGGTGATCCAGGCCCGGTCGTGGGTGGCGATCACCACCCCGCCCCCCTTGCGGGCCTGCCGCACGATCTCCCCCAGCAGTTCGCGCCCCTGGGCGTCGAGGGCCGCCTCCGGCTCGTCGAGGAGCCAGACCTGGGGCCAGAGAAGCTGCAGCTTGGCCAGGGCCAGGCGTTTTTTCATCCCGCTCGAGTAGGAAAGTACCGGCTTCTTGCCGGGTAAGCCGACCCGCTCGAGGATCCGTCGGATGGCCGCCAGGTCGGGCGTCCGGTCCTCCAGGCGCAAGGCGTAGGCCAGGTTCTCCTCGCCCGAGAGATGACGGTAAAAGGCCGGGGGATTGGCCAGCAAACCGATCCGTGCCCGCCCGCTCACCCGGCCCAAGGTAGGCCGCACCAGCCCGGCCAGCAAGCGCAAGAGGGTGGTCTTCCCCACCCCGTTCGGCCCCAAGAGCGCCACCACCTCGCCCCCCCTCAGGCTAAAATCCAGCCCTTGGATCACCCAGTCCCGCCCGTAGCGCTTAGACAGGGCTTCGGCGTGGAGCAGCGAGGGAGGATCGGTCATCATGGTCTATAGCATACCGGATACCGGTGAGGGGTAACATCAGAGGCGCTCGAGCAGCCAGGATGGGGTGATCTTGAGAAAGAAGCCGTTGAGCTGGGTGTAGTAGCCGGTGAAGAGCAGCGCCCCCACCAGCATCAGAATGGCCCCGGCTCCGCGCTCGACCCACTGGGTGAGGTGTCCGGTGCGGCGGATCAAGGCCACCGCCCGATCGGTGAACAGGGCAACCAGCAAAAAAGGCACCGCCAGCCCCAGGATGTAGGTGAGCAGCAGCTCGACCCCCCGCCCCTCCACCGTGGTGAGGGTGAGGATACCGCCCAGGATGGGGCCGATGCAGGGGGTCCAGCCCAAAGCCAGCACCACCCCCAGCACCAAAGCCCCCCAGGGCCGAGCGGTGTCGCCCTGGTAGCGCAGGCCCACCCCCCTCGAGAGCAGACTCTTGAGCCCGAAGAGGTTCAACATGTAGGCCCCGAAGAGGATCATCACCACCCCGCCGACCTGGCCCAGCAGGCTTTTGTGCCCGGCCAACAGGTTACCCAGCAAGGTGAAGGGCAGCCCCAGCAGCAAGAACACCAACCCGAACCCCCCCACGAAGAAGAGGGCGTTAAAAAGGGGCCGCCCGCGCTCACCGCCCAGGTAGAGCAGATAGGTAGGCACCAGCGGCAAAACGCAGGGCGACAAGAACGAGAGGAGCCCCGCAAAAAAGGCCGAGACAAAAGTAAGGGTCATGGCTTCAGACTAAAGCTATGCCGCATCGGCTGTGCGTCAGGCGGTTTACACAATCCGACCCTCCCATCCTAGGCGAAATTTCAGGGACATTCGTACCCGGCGCCCTAGGGGAGGGATGCTCTAGGCGTACCCCTGGCGGATGTACGCGGGCCGGCCGTTGCTCAAAAACCGCCCGGATGCTCTAGGCTATAAAGGAGATGTTCCGCTGGCGCAAAGCCCCCGCCGAACCCGCCGCCGTGATGGCGGCCTTGCACGAGGCGCTGCTCTCGGACGTGGAGCTCAGGCCGGTGCTGCGCAACCTGCTCTCGGCCACCACCCGCCAACTGGGGGCGGAGCGGGCCTCGATCTTTCTCTACCACCCGGCCGAGCAGGACCTGCGCGGGGAGGTGGCCTCCGGGACCAACCAGACCGTAACCGCCATCGCCCTACCGCTGGCCAAGAAAGGTCCCGTTCAAGAGGCCTTTTTTGCTCCCCCCGAGGGTATCGCCAGGGAGGGTGAATACCTGCTGCCCATCGTATTGCAAGCCACCCCCTCAGGCGGGAACCCCTACTGCTGGGTCACCCCTGAACGCTCCTGCACCATCAGCCCCAAGGCTACCCGGGCCAACCGGGCCCTGGTCTGCCCCAGCTGCCGCCACTTCGGGGTGATGGGGGTACTCTCGCTGGAGGGCCAGTTCCAGGAAGGAACCCGCGAGCTGCTGCCCCTCATCGCCCGCTCGACCGCGCTGGCGGTACGCAACGCCCGAGTCTACGAAGAGGTCACCGAAAGCCGCGCCCGGCTGGCCCAGCGGAGCCGCCAGCTGGAGTTGGTGAGCGCCCTATCTCGCCAGGTGGTGCGCAACCTCGACCTGGGGGCCATCCTCGAGACCCTGGCGGTGCGGCTACACAAGGACTTCGGCTACTTCCGGGTGACCATCGCGGTCAATCAGAACGGCTTCTTGCAGGGGTTCCTCACGGTCAAGGAGGGGCAGGTCTTCAACACCCAGGGGCATAGCCGCATCCACATCCCCATCCAGGGCTCGAGCGACCCCATGGCCCAGGCCGCCCGGCTGCGCCGCCCGGTGCTGGCTACCAAGGGCCAGCTTCCCCCCTGGGTAGAGAGCGAGAGTATGGCCTTCGTGCCGATCACCGCCTTCTCGCCTGCCTTTTTGGAGCCCGGCAAGCCAGCGCCAACCCAGACCGATATGGAGGTACTGGGGGTGGTAGCGGTGGACCATGGCCCCCGCGCTACCGAGGTCGCGGTGGAAGATCTATGGTACGTGCAACTTCTGTGCAACACCGCCGGGGTAGCCATCAAGAACGCGCGGGCCTACGCTGAGCAGGCCCGGCTCTCCGAGGCCTTGGCCCTCGAGCGCAGCAAGCTCACCGAGGCCCTCGAGCACATGGGCGATGGGGTGATCGTGCTCGAGGAGTACGAGGGCTTCGCCAACCGCCTGGCCCGCGAGGCGCTGGGGCTAGGTCGCGACGTGCGGCTTGACGACTTACCCGACTACCTATACCCCGCGCTCGAGGGGCAGGAGCTCGAAATCGAGCTGAAAGGCCGCACCTTCAGCGTGCTGGGCACCCGCGAGGGCCGGCTCAGGGTGCTGGTGTTGCACGAGATCACCCAGCGCAAGCTGGCCGAGCAGGCCATCCGCGAGAGCGAAGCCCGTAACCGGGCCATCCTGCAAGCCATCCCGGACCTGCTCTTCGTAGTCAACCAAGAGGGGCGGATCCAAGAGTACAAGTCCGCCCGCGAGGAGCCCCTGGCGGTCCCCGCCGAGTCCTTTCTGGGCCGCACCCTGGCGGAGATCCTGCCCCCGGAACCGGCCAGCCGGGCCCTGGAGGCCCTGCACAAAGCGCTCACCCAGGGCAGCCTGCCCTTCTTCGAGTACCAGGCCCGAGTGGACGGACGCTTGCGGGACTACGAGGGTCGGGTGGTGCAGATCGCCCCCCAGCAAGGCCTCTTGATCATCCGCGACGTGACCCCGCAGAAAGACGCCGAGCGGATCAAAAGCGAGTTCATCGCGGCGGTCTCGCACGAGCTGCGCACCCCCTTAGCGGCCATCATGGGATTCACTGAACTGCTCTCTGGCGGGGATGTCCCCCTCGAGGAGGGCCAGGAGTTCTTGCGGATCATCTACGACAACGGGCGGCGGCTGAAGAACATGGTGGACAACCTGCTCGACTCCTCGCGGCTCGAGGCCGGGCGCTTCGAGGTCTACAAGCGCCCGGTGCAGCTCGAGGAGACCCTAAAGGGGGTCGCCGACAGCTTCGCCGGGGTAGCCCAGCTCTCCCAGGTGGAGTTCCACTGCGAACTCCCCCCGCTCCCGCCGGTGGAGGCCGACCCCGACCGCATCGGGCAGGTGGTGGGGAACCTGCTCTCCAACGCCTTCAAGTTCACCCCCAAGGGTGGGCGGGTCACGCTCCGGGCCACCCTGGAGGGCCAGGTCCTCAAAGTGCAGGTTGAGGACACCGGCCCGGGCATCCCCGAATCCGAGCAAGGTCGGCTGTTCCAGCGCTACGGGCGCACCCAAAGCGCGGTCACGCGCGGGGTGTCGGGGACTGGGTTGGGGCTTTACATCTCCAAGGCCATCGTGGAGGCCCACGGCGGGCGGATCTGGGTGGACTCAGAAGCGGGCAAGGGCGCCACCTTTAGCCTGGTGTTGCCCCTCCATCGAGCTCAGCCGCAACCAGCCTGAGCAGCTCCTCCCCGCGAAAGGGTTTGGCCAGGAAAGCCTTGGCCCCCAGCTCGAGCGCGGCCTCCTCGTCGCGCTGGCTGCTGCGGGCGGAGATCACCACCACCGGGGGAGTCCCCCGCAAGGCCAGCTTTTGCAAAAGCTCGAGCCCGTCCATCACCGGCATGGCGATATCGGTAACGACCAATCGGACCTCCGGGTGTTGCAGCAAAACTTCCAGCGCCTCAGCCCCGTGGGCCGCCTGAAGCACCCGATAACCCGCATTGGAAAGGATGCGGGTCACCAATAGGCGCATGTGGGGTTCGTCATCTACCACGAGGAGGGTCATCAACTTTGAGTTTAGAGCATGCCTGCGGATCCGCGCGTGATCCCTCCCCAACCGGGCGATCTGGGATAATCGAGGGGTGCTGCGGGTGGACGTGCGCAAAAGCTACCCCGGCTTCGCCCTGGAGGCCGCCCTAGAGGTCCCTCTGGGGCGGACCGTGGCCCTTTTGGGACCCTCGGGCTCGGGAAAGAGCACCCTGCTGCGACTGGTGGCGGGCCTCGAGCCCCCTGACGCCGGGCGGATCACCTTCGGCGAGACCGACCTTACCCCACTTCCCCCCGAGCGGCGAGGGGTGGGCCTGGTGTTCCAGGACTATGCCCTCTTCCCGCACCTCACCGTCTGGGAGAACATCGCCTTTGGTCTGCGGGAGAGGCGGTGGAGCGAGGCTCGAGTCGAGGCCCGGGTGCGGGAGATGCTCGAGCTGACCCACCTCACTCCCCATGCCCGCAAACGCCCCGACCGGCTCTCTGGCGGCGAGCAACAGCGGGTAGCCTTGGCCCGATCCTTGGCCCCTGAGCCCCGGCTGCTGCTCCTCGACGAACCCCTGGGAGCTTTGGACCTGCGGCTCAGGGAGGAGCTTCTGCTGGAGCTGCGGGATATCCTAAGGCGCACCTCGGTCACGGCTTTGGTGGTCACCCACGACCAGGCCGAGGCCTTTTTGCTGGCCGATCGGGTGGCGGTGATGCGCGAGGGCCGGGTGGTGCAATCGGACACCCCGGAGGGGCTCTACGCCCATCCCCAGGACGCCTGGACCGCCCGGTTCTTGGGGCACAAAAATGTACTGAGCCCAGAGGAGAGCCGAGGTCTGGGCCTGCCCGAGACTCCCCACCTGGTCCCGCTCTCTGCCCTCGAGATCGGGGAAGGGGGGGGCACCCGGGTGCTCGAGCGCCTGTTCTATGGGAGCCGGGTAGGGTTGTGGCTAGAGCACCGGGGGCTCAGGCTCTACTGGGAAGGCCCCGACCCAGGTCTGGCCGAGGGCCAGACCACCGGTCTCAAGATCCGGCTCGAGCGCCTCCTGGCCCTAGGAAAGGAGCCCGCGCCCCACCCATGAGCCGCTTTGTGATCCTCCTCGCGGGGCCACTGGTGCCCACCGCTGGCCTAAGGGCCCATCTATCCGGGGTGCGAACCATCGCCGCCGATGGCGGGATGGCCCACGCCGAGGCCCTCGGGCTGGCTCCCGAGCTCTGGGTGGGCGACTTCGACTCCAGCCCTCCCCAGCTGCAGCGCCAGTACGCCCACGTCCCCCGCCAGGTCTACCCGGTGGACAAGGACCAGACCGACGGCGAACTCGCCCTCCAGGCGGCCTTAGCCCGTGGAGCCCGCGAGCTCTGGCTGCTGGGGGCCCTCGGCGGACGCAGCGACCAGACCCTGGCCCACCTCACCCTGGCCCTCCGGCTGGCCAAAAGGGGTTTGCAGGTTCGGCTCTCGAGCGGGACCGAGGAAGCCATACCGCTCCTGCCGGGGCAGCTCGGGCTCGAGCTGGAGGGGCAGACTCGGTTGAGCGTGGTGGGATTAAGCGATCTGGAGGGCCTGAGCCTGCAGGGGGTGCGCTGGCCGCTCGAGGGGGCGCGGGTGGAGCTGGGCTCGAGCCTCACCCTCTCCAACCAAGCCCTGGGCCCGGTGCGGATTACCCTTTCGGGGGGCTACGGGGTTGTCTTTGTCTACCCCGGTAGTATAGGGTCATGAACACCATCGCTACTTTCTCCCTCGTCGCCCGCGACCCTGAGACCGGCGACCTGGGCGTGGCCGTGGCCAGCAAATTTCTGGCGGTGGGCGCGGTGGTGCCCTGGCTCGAGGCCGGGGTAGGGGCGGTCGCCACCCAGTCCTATGCCAACCCGCGGTTTGGCCCCCAAGGGTTGGCCCTGATGAGGGCTGGAGCGGGGATGGAGGAGGTGCTCGCCACCTTTCGCCGCACCGATGCGGACCTCGAGACCCGCCAGTTCGGGCTGGTGAACGCCCTAGGGGAAAGCCTCAGCTTCACTGGGGCCAAGTGCCACGCCTGGGCCGGGGGCCGATCCGGCCCCAATTGGGCCGCACAGGGCAACATTCTGGCCGGGCCGGGGGTGGTGGAGGCGCTGGTCGAGACTTTTTTGGGCCGAGAGGACCTGCCCCTCCCGGAGCGCCTGACCGCCTGTTTGCTGGCCGCCGACCGGGCCGGAGGGGACCGGCGCGGGCGGCAGTCGGCGGCCTTGGTGGTGGTGGGTGTGGGCAAGGGCTACGGCGGAATGGACCGCTGGATTGATCTGCGGGTGGACGATCACCCCGACCCCTGCGCCGAACTCGAGCGCCTGTTGGGGATCCACCGCCTCCTCTTCAGCAAACCGGAAAGCCCCACTCCGCTCTCGCCGGAAGACATCGCCTGGATCCAGGCGGTGTTGAGCCGAGAAGGGTACTACCCCGGGGTGGTCAGCGGGGTCTGGGACGAGGCCACCGAGCAGGCTTTCACCGGGCTGATCGGAATGGAAAACCTGGAAGAGCGTTACCCGGGGGGGCCATATCTGGACCCTGAGGCCCTGGCCTATCTGAAGGGGAAGTTCGGCCAACCCCGATGAGCAGAGGGCGTGGTGCAACGACCCCGGCCCTCCCTCGAACCGGAGATTTAGAATCAGGGAGGGGTGGGCCTTGAGCATTCTAGGAGCCGGAGGGGTGGTGTTCAACCAGGCGGGTGAGGTGTTGCTGGTGCGCGACCGCATGGGTTACTGGGTCTTTCCCAAAGGGCACCTGGACCCAGGGGAGAGCCTGGAGCAGGCTGCGCTGCGCGAGGTGGTCGAAGAGACCGGGATCCGAGCCCAGGTGGTGATCCCCCTCTCCCCCACCCGTTACACCAACCCCCGGGGCATACCGCGGGAGATCCACTGGTTTTTGATGCGAGGGGAGGGGGAAGCCCGGCTCGAGCCGGGCATGACCGGGGTGGGCTTTTTCGCGCCCGAGGAAGCTCGGCAGCGGCTGGCCTTTCCCGACGACTTGAGGCTTTTGCAAGAGGCGCTGATCATGGCTGGAGGTGCGGCTTGAGCGTGTATCGGCTCGAGGACTGGGAACCCAAGATCCACCCGTCGGCCTTCGTCGCCCCTGAGGCGGTGGTCATCGGGCGGGTGGAGGTGGGGGAAGGGGCTTCGCTGTGGTTCGGCGCGGTGGCCCGGGGCGATGCCGAGAGGATCGTGATCGGAGCAGGGAGCAACGTACAAGACGGGGCCATCCTGCACGCCGATCCCGGTGATCCCTGCCTTTTGGGCAAAAACGTAACGGTGGGCCACCGGGCGGTGGTCCACGGGGCCGTGGTGGAGGACGGAGCCCTGATCGGGATCGGGGCGGTGGTGCTCAACCAGGCCAGAATCGGTAAAGGAGCGGTGGTGGGGGCCGGGGCCTTGGTGCCGAGCGGGATGGAAGTGCCCCAGGGGATGCTGGTGGTGGGGGTCCCGGCCAAGGTCAAAGGCCCCGCCCCAAAGCCCGAGAACGCCCCACACTATCGGGCCCTGGCCCAGCGCTACAGGGGCGGGCTATACGAGGTCAAGGCCCTGCCCCGCTACCGCCTCACCCTGCGCGGCCAGGACGCCCTCAACCCCTTCAGCGACCTGCACCTCTCGCTCAAACGCGAGCAGCCCCAGGCCATCGGACTTTTGCGGAGCGTGGCCGAGGGAAGGCTGGAGGGGCTCGAGGGCAACCACCCCACCCTGCAACTCCTCCTCAGCGAAGGGCTGCTCAGCCCGGGCTAAGGACAACTGTCCCAAAGCGGACGGCTACCCTCTGAGTAGGGCCACACCCTCGAGCCATGGACCTCGCTGCGCCCAGACCCACCTCGCGCCTGTACCAGGCGGTGGTGGTCGGGTTGGTCTGGTGCTCGCTGCTGGCCTCCACCAGCCACGCCCTGCGGGCGGTGCAGTTGCTCCGGGGGACTTTGCCTCCGGTCTCGGCGATGGACTCGATGGGCCACGCGGACCACGCGACCCCCCCCACCCATCCGCAGCACGATTCCTGCCCGCTCTGCGCCATCCAGTTCACTGAATCTGGCCCGAGCGACGGGGGTACGGTGGCCTGGGACAGCCCCAAGCATCAGCCCCCGCCTATTCTCCGCCCTCCTCCACAACACATCCACTATTTGCCGACCGCCAGCCGGGCCCCCCCCACTGGGGCTTGCGCCTTTCGTGTCGGCCCGCTCTGAATCGGGGGCTTTGCCCCTGGAGATGAGCGGATCCTGGCCCAAAGCCCTCGAGCCCGACCGGTACCCACCGGTCCATAGGAGTATGCCCATGCCGATGTTTCGCTGGATGGCCTGGCTCGCGCTGGCCCTGCTGTCTACCGGTTTAGCCCATTCGCTAAAGGTGGAAAACGCCTGGGTGCGGTTCCTGCCGGGGAATACCACCGCAGCCTATATGACCCTGATCAACCCGGCGCTCAAGGAGGTAAGGATCGTCGGGGCCTCGAGCCCTGCCGCCGAACGGGTCAGCCTGCACCTCACAAGCACCGAACACACGGGACATGGAGCCATGACCGGCATGAAGCCCCTGGATACCCTCACCATCCCGCCCAAAGGGCGCGTCGAACTCAAGCCCGGGGGGATCCATCTGATGCTCGAGGGGCTCAAACAGCCGCTCAAGCTGGGGCAGAAGCTGCGCTTGGTGCTGCGCTTCGCCGATGGGGACACCCAGAGCCTCGAGGCGATCGTGAGACTGCCGTGAAACCCCTGACCTTCCTCGCCCCTTTGGTCCTGGCCGGGGCGGCCTGGGCCCACAGCCTGCTGACCCAGGCCACCCCGGCCCCCGACGCCACCGTCAAACGCCTCCCCGCCACCGTTCAACTGGTGCTCTCCGAGCCGGTGGAGATGACCTTCTCGGCCTTCAAGGTCTACCCGCTGGGGTCCAAGGGCCTGGCCGCGGCCAAGCGTGAGGCCGCCCGCCTCTTCAAGACCGCGCTCGAGGCCAAAAACGACAGGGAGGGGCGGGCCGACCTCGGGGTGGTGGGCAGCGCCCGGACCGCCGAGCGGGTGGAGCTCAAGCTCAAGGAAAACCTCAAGCCGGGGGCCTACGCGGTGATGTGGCGGGTGCTTTCGGTGGACACCCACACCTCCCAGGACTTCTACGTGTTCATCTACCAACCCTGAAGGGCTTATGGACCACAGCCACGAGGGCAGCACCACCGAGATCATCACCCGTACCCTGCTCTACCTGGGCGTTTTCGCCCAGGTCGGGGTGGGGTTCTTCGCCCGCTGGATCGGGCCGGAACTGGCCCAAAACCGCCGGGCCCTGCGGATGGTTTTGCCCTTCGGGGGAGCCCTCCTGGCGGTGGGGAGTTCACTGTATCTGGCCTACCACATCGTCTGGATGCTGGGCGGCCCGACCCGGGAGGTGTACCTCAGCTACCTGACCCAGACCCAACAGGGCAACCTGCTCCTGGCCCGGGTTTTGCTGGTGGTGGCCTTGCTGGGGAACGAGCTAGGCCCCGCTGCGCGGCGAAACCAACCTCTCGACAAGGTGGTCTTCTCGCTGACGGCGCTCGCGCTGCTGGCGACCCTGACCCTCACCGCCCACGCCGGGGCCCGGGGTGGTGTGGCCCTGCTCAGCCACCTGGTCCACACCGCCGCGGTGGTGGCTTGGGGCGGGAGCCTGCTGGCGCTGGGTCTGCTGTGGAACGGGCGGCCCGAGACGCTGGCCGCGGTGGAGCGCCTCTCTCGGCTGGGAGGGGTGGCGGTGATCCTCTTCGTACTGAGCGGGAGCCTGCTGGCCCTCACCCACCTCAGCGGCTTCGCCATCAGCCCTCCCCGCGCCGCCGCCAACCTCACCGCTTCGGCCTACGGCCTGGCCCTGGTCCGCAAACTTCTGGGGGTCGCAGCGGTCCTGGGCATAGCCGCCTTCAACCGCTGGTGGCTGCTGCCGCGGACCCGGCGGGCCTGGCTAGGCCGGCTGGTGCGGCTCGAGGCCTTGATCCTGCTGGGCGTGCTGGTATTGACGGGGTTCCTGGCCGCGACCTCACCGCCCCCCACCGGTCTTTTCGATGGTGATGTTGGGCTCGTTGCCGGGCTTCCACTTGATGGTGCAGCCGATGGCCGGGGCCTCCGCTAGCGGGGGCTCTCGGCCTTGCAGGAGGGCCTCCAGGGCTAGCTCGAGGGTGTGTTCCTTGACCTGGGCAGGATCCTTGGGCACGTCGTTGATCCGCCCGTGGTAGCGAAGCTTACGTTCCCGGTCGAAGACGAAAAGCTCTGGGGTGCGGGTAGCCCCGTAGGCTTTCGCCACCTCCTGGCCCTCATCGAGCAGATAGGGGAAGGGGATGCCGTGCTGGGCCACAAAGGCGTCCATGGCCTGGGGCGAGTCCTCGGGGTAGCGGGCCGCGTCGTTGGGGTTGATCCCAATGAAGGCCACCTGCCCCTGGTACTTCCGGGCCAACCCGACGAGTTCGGCGATCGAGCCCTTCACGTAGGGGCAGTGGTTGCACATGAACACCAGGGCCAGCAGCGGCTCGCGGAAGTCGGAGAGCTGGTGAGGGCGGCCCTGGGTATCGGGCAGTTTGGCGTCGATGAGGTCGCTACCGAGGGGAAGATCCGGGTAGTGCAGCATGACCCCATGCTACCTCTATTCCATTGGACAGAATCTGAGCGCAGCAACAAAGGGCTAGACCCGCACCGAAGCTGGAAGGTCGTTCAACCGCTGCCTAGAGGGGATGAACGCCCCCAGGAGTTCAGCCTCCCCCTCGAGGGAGACCTCCTGCCCCGCCCCGATCAATAGGGTCTCCCCCAACCCCAGCGTTCGACCTTCCCAGCGGGCCTGGGCATGAACAGGCGTCAGGAGGAGAAAACTCTCCTTGGGCGCTTGGAGGGTAGCCCTCCCCTTGAGCCGATGGCGCTCGAGCACGAAGGCGCTCGAGGCCAGCAAGATCTCCTTCTGGCCTTCAGGATGGGGCCGAAGCTTGGGGATGGGGGTGGGCTCGAGCTTGGCGACATCCAGCCCCCTCTCGAGGTGCAACTCCCGGCCCCGTCCGTAGTCGTAGAGGCGGTAGGTCAGGTCGGAGCGCTGCTGCACCTCGTAGAGCAGCAACCCCGGCCCCAGCGCGTGAATGGTCCCGGCGGGCACGAACACCACGTCCTGCGGCCCCACCCTGACCCGGTGGAGATCCTTCCAAGCGCTCCCATCCAAAAGCCCTTGCCGCAGCCTCTCCCGGGTCATCGGGCGTTCCAAGCCGTAGACCACCTCGCCGTGGCCCTCGAGCACATACCAGGCCTCGGTCTTGCCGTGAAAACCGGTGGCCGCCTCGACGGTGTGGGCGTAGGGGTCATCGGGGTGAACCTGCACCGAGAGCCACTCGGCGGTGTCTAGAAACTTGATCAGGAGGGGAAGTTCCAGGCCGTAGCGCCCGTAGGGCACCGATCCTAAAAACTCCGGCCCCAGTTCGGGCAGCACCTCCTGGAGCCGCCGCCCCGCCAAGGGAGCACTCAAGACCCGGTTTTCGTCGTAGGCCAGCCAGAGTTCCCCGATGGGCTCGTGGTGTGCCCTCGCCGAGCAGAGCGAGGGGGGGCTCTCCAGGGCCAGGCGGGATCCACCCCACACCCGTGGAACTGCCCGGGGCTCGAGGACCAGGGCGGGAATCCCCATGAGCCGTATTCTAACCGCGCCCACGAAGCTCGAGCGCCGCCGGTGGGGTAATCTAGACCAAACCGTGCGGATCCTGGCCCTAGCCGATCAAATCCATCCTTTTATCTACCAGACCCGTTTTCCGGGAAATCTGCCGCCCATTGACCTGGTGCTCGTCGCAGGGGATCTGCCCGGCAGCTACATCGAGTTCGTAGCCACCAAAGTGGACGTTCCGCTGGTATTTGTCCACGGCAACCACAAGGAGGAGTACACCCAAGATTATCTGGGCAACCTGACCCCGCCGGGCGGGGCCATCCCCGCCCACGGGCGGATCGTGGACGTAGCGGGGGTCCGCATCGCCGGATGGGGCGGCGTCCCCCGCTACAACAACCGGGATTTCGGGCAGTACACCGAGTCCGAGGCCGCGGCCCGCGTTCTCTCCTGGGCGCCGGTACTCCTCCCCCAGCGCTACGCCCGGGGGCATGGGGTGGACATCCTGCTCACCCACGCCCCACCCCCCGGCCCCCACGCCGGGAGCGACTATGCCCACCGCGGGAGCACCGCTTTGGCCCTCTTTCACCGGCTTTACCGGCCCCGGCTGCACGTTCATGGCCACGTCCACCTCTACGAAGCCCAACCCAAGCGAGAATACCGGAGCCCGGAGGGGGTGCGGGTGGTGAACGCCTTCGAGTACGCCCTGCTCGAGCTGTAGCCGCTTCGCGCCGACGAACCTTGAGCCCAGCTCTCGAGGAACCCCCTACAGAGCCACCAGCCCAGCGTGCACCTCCCCGGCCTTTGCCCCCCGGCATGGCTATCGCGGGCGCACCTGTAAAGTAGATTCGGTACAATCGTCGCCATGCGCATCAAGGACTCGCTTTGCGTGGTGAGCGGAGCCTCCAGCGGGATCGGGCGGGCCACCGCGATCGAATTGGCGAGTCGGGGAGCCCGGGTGGTGCTGGTGGCCCGCAGGCAAGACCGGCTCGAGCAAATCGCCCAGGAAATCCAAGCCGGCGGGGGCCTGGCCTGGCCCTACCCCGCCGACCTCACCCGGCCCGAAGCCGCCGAGGGCCTGGGGAAGGCGGTGCTCGAGACCCATGGAGTGCCGCACGTCCTGGTCCATAGCGCCGGGGCCGGGGCCTGGCGTTTTATCGAGGAGAGCAGCTACCAGGACTTCCTCGAGACGATGAACACCCCGTACTTCACGGCGGCTTTCCTCACCCGGGCTTTCGTCCCGGCGATGCTGAAAGAAAACCGGGGCTTTGTCCTCTCGGTGTGCTCGCCCGCCAGCCGTCAGGTCTGGCCGGGGGCGGTCGGCTACATCGCCGCGCGGTGGGCCTTACAGGGCTTTACCGAGGCCTTGCGGGCCGACTTTTACCGCACCAATCTGAGGGCGGGCTGCTTCTTCCCGGGCAAGATCGTGGACAGCGAGTATTTCCTTCAGAACACCGCGACCGAGCACCGCATCCCCGGCGTGGGCCGGCTCATCCCGGCCATCACGTCCCGCCAGGCCGCCTTCGGCATCGTGCGGGCCATCGAGCGGGAGTCCCGCATGGCCTTCGAGCCCTGGCAGCTGGGGGCCTTTGATGTGTTGCAAAAGGTGTTTCCCTGGATTTCCGAACACCTGGCCTTTAGCACCGGGGCCCGGCGCTAGCGCCGCCACTCCCCCGACTTGCCCCCCGATTTGTACACGAGCCGCAACTCGCCGATCTCGAGCCCCTTGCTGGCCGCTTTGAGCATGTCGTAGACGGTCAGCGCCGCCACCGCGCAGGCGGTCAGGGCCTCCATCTCCACCCCGGTCTCGGCCTTGGTCTTGACGGTGGCGGTGATGTGTACCCTGGCCTGTTCCGGCTGGAAGGTGAGCTGTACGTCGGCCATCGCGATCGGCAGGGGGTGGCACAGCGGGATCAGCTCACCGGTCTTCTTCGCCGCCATGATCCCAGCCAGCTGGGCCACGCTCAGGGGATCGCCCTTGCCTACCCCGCCCTCTCGCAGGGCTGCGACCGCCTCGGGCGGGAGCAAAACGCTGGCCTCGGCGGTGGCTATGCGCAAGGTGGCGGCTTTGGCGCTCACGTCCACCATCTGCGGCTTGCCGTCTTGGAAGTGGGTTAGCTTGCCCATGAGGATAGCCTAACCCCTGCGCCTACACATCCTTGCGATCGAAGATCAGCAAGGCCAGCACGGCGAAGCCGACGGTGTAGATCATGAGCAACACCAGGCCCTGCGGGACCACCGCCTGAGCGGAGGCCAGCCCCAAAAACCCAGCGGTCTGGGGGTAGGTGGAGGGGCTGTAGAGGCCCAAGTAGGTGGTGAGGAGGAAAGGGCGCAGGGGGATAAAGGGGCCCAGCAGTTGCATCAGGAGGATCGAGGCCACCGCCGCCAAGGCCGCCGCGGTGGTGGAGAGGAACACCACCGCGAACAACAGGGCCAGCACCGAGATGGGCCACAGCACCAGCCCGGCCAGGGCATAGGCCCGCAGGATCTCGGCCAGCGCCTGGGTCGGCGCGACCAGCCCCACCCCGGCAAAGCCCTCGGCCCCCAGCCCGGTCCCGCCCGCGAAGCTGCCCAAGCCGTGGATGACCCCGGCCAAAAGCGAACCCAAAAGGCTCGCCAGCAACAACAAGTAGGGGTAGGCCAGCACCGCCACGATCTTCGCCAGCAGGATCCCTGAGCGGGGGAAGGGCCGCAACACCAGCGACTTGAGGGTGCCCTGGGCCACCTCGCTGCCGATGACCTCGGCGGAGGTCATCGCGGTGAGAAAGGGGAAGAGAAAGTTCATCCCGGCCAGCAGGGCCAAGGCCGGAACCTGCCAGCCCGAGACCAGGATCAGGCCGTAGATCTGGTTGAGCCCAGCGGTGGGGGCCAAGGCCCACAAGAAGGGCAGCAAAAGCGCCACCAACAGGCCCACCCGGCCTGAGCGCAGCCGCGCCAGCTTGCCAAACTCCCAGAGGATCACCCGGCCCATCGGCCTGATCCGCCCGGCTCCTGCATTCGGTTCTAGCACCATAGATTCCCCTCTCTAGGCGTTTCGCACCCGCTCGCGGTAGTAGTCGTAGAGGTCGAAGTAGTCGCGCTCGAGGGCCAGCACCTGATACCCCTCGCGCACGGCCTCGGCGATGGCGGTCTGGGGGGCGCCGTTGAAGATGATCACCACCTCGCGCAAGGTCACGTTCTCGATCCCGGGGACGGTCTTGAGCAAGGCCGCGACCCGCTCCGGCTCGTTCACCCGCAGCCGGTAGCGCTCGCCCTTGGTGGTCATGGTCACCTCGTCGATGAGGCGGCCCCCGCCCAGGATGCCCACCCGGTCGGCATAGCCCGAGACCTCGCGCAAATGATGGGTGGACAGGAGCACCGCGGTCCCGTTCCAGGCCAGCTCGGCCAGGATCTCGTGGACCTTGTTGATGCCCAGCGGGTCTAGACCCGAGGTGGGCTCGTCCAGGATCAGCACCTTGGGCCCGGGGAGGATCGCCGCAGCCAGTCCCAGACGCTGCCGCTGCCCCAGCGAGTAAGCCCCGGTGGGCTGGTCGGCCACGGCCAGTAGCTCGAGCTTGGCCAGCACCTCGCGGATGCGCGCCTCGGCCTGGGTAAGCCCCGAGAGAAAGGCCTGCATCTCGAGGTTCTGCCGCCCGGTGAGGTGCGGGTAGAAGGCCGCCGGGGCCTCCACCACCGCGCCCAGGTAACGCCGCACCGCGTGGCCGCCGTTGTGCAGGTCTTGGCCCAGCATCAGCACCTTGCCCGAGGTGGGAAAGGCCAGCCCGGTGAGGAGGCGGATCAGGGTGGTTTTGCCCGAGCCGTTGGGGCCGGCCAGGGCGTAGACCTCGCCGGGGTTGAGCCGGAAGCTCACCGACTCGAGGATCGGCTTGCGACCGTACTTTTTGCCCAGGTTCTGGGCCTCGAGGCTCGCCGATGGGACCTGGGCGGAAGCCCCCGCTACCGCTTCGACTGCGTTCATGGCCCACAGTATATGGCCGGCCCCAAATTCCCGCGGAACATATAAACAGGAGGTTTACATATCCTTAATGTTGCGCCTGGGGCCGGCTCACCGACCTTCGGACACCACCGTCAAGAGGATGGGGTAACTCCCCTGTACAGGCAGTCATGCCGGGTGTCCGACCATACGAGCTTCCTTTTGCCCCCCGGATGTGCTAATATCCTTGGGCGTCCTCGGTCTGACGCGGCGTTCCAGCATGAACCGGGTCAGGGCCGGAAGGCAGCAGCCCTAAGTGCCCCGGAGCGGGTGCCGTCAGGGAGCCGGGGGCGCTTTTTTTCTTGCAAAAACCATCCGCATGGATTGGGGACTCGTCCACCCAGGCCTTGGGATAACCTGGATGAAAGTCAGGACCAGGGGGCCAAGGTAGCCTCGAGCCGAGCCAAGGTGTAATCCAGCAAGAGCGCCAGGATCGCCACCGCCGCCGCCCCTTCGGCCACCAAGGCCAGGTTGGAGACGGCCAGCCCGGCGATGATCGGCACCCCCAGCCCACCCCCCCCCACCAAGGGGGCCAGCGTGGCCGTAGCCAGGATCAACACGAAGCTGGTGCGGACCCCGGAGAGGATCACCGGCAAGGCCAGCGGCAGCTCGACCCGAAGGAGGAGCTCTTCTGGGCTCATGCCCATCCCCCGAGCGGACTCGAGCACATCCTGGGGCAGTCCGGCCAGGCCCTCCAGGGTGTGGCGCACCACCGGCAAGAGCCCGTAGATGAACAAGGCCAGCACCGCCCCCTGGGCCCCGAAGCCGAAAAAGGGCAGGGCCAAGGCCAGCACCGCCGGGGGCGGGAAGGTCTGCCCCACCGCCACCAGGTTCTCCAGCAGCGGTTTGAAGGCTTGGCCCTGGGGGCGGCTCACCCAGACCGCGATGGGCAATCCGAAGAGCAGGACCAACCCCCCCGCCCACAAGGTCAGGCCCAGGTGCTCGAGGGTCAGGCTCAGGAGGGTCTGCCGCTCGAAGATGGGGGTCGGCGCGCTGGGGAACAAGCACCCCAGCACCGCCCGCCACAGCCCCTGCTGGGCAAACAGCGCCAGCGCCCCGGCCCACAAGGCCCAAAGCAGCCAGCTTCCCCCCCGGCGGGTCATGGCCGCGCCTCCTTGCCCCGGCCATCCCCGCTGAAGCGGGCCCCCCGGCAGAGGGCCAGCACCGCGCTCAGCCAGACCTCGCCCACCAGCTCGCCCCTTTGGTTTTGCACCAAGGCCAGGTCGCTCCCCGCCACGATCATCTGCGAAAGCGCGTCGCGGGCGGTGGCCGAGAGCGAAAGGACCGGCAGGCCGTCCCGGCTGGTAGCCTGCAGGGGTTTGAGCAGCTCGGAGAGGTGGTGGCGCTCGAGCACCAGCAAGGCCCGGCTCTCGCCCAAGAAGCGCTCCACGAAGGGGGTCTGGGGGTTCGTCAGCAGGCGTATGGGGGGGTCGATCTGCTCGATCCGGCCCCCATTCATCAAGCCGATGCGGTCGGCCAGCCGCACGGCCTCCTCGAGGTCGTGGGTGACGAACAGGATGGTCTTTCGTAGCGCGGCCTGGAGCTTCAGAAACTCCTCTTGCAGCCGAGCGCGGGTGGGCGGGTCCACCGCCCCGAAGGGCTCGTCCATCAGCAAGATGGGGGGGTCGGCGGCCAGGGCCCGGGCCAGCCCCACCCGCTGGGCCTGCCCGCCGGAGAGCTCGCGGGGGTAGCGGTAGAGAAAAGTCTCGGGCTCGAGGCCCACCAAGGCCAGCATCTCGCGGGAGCGCCGCTCGCGCTTCTCACGGGGCCATCCCAAGAGCTTAGGCACCACCCCCACGTTCTCGAGCACGGTCATGTGGGGGAAAAGCCCGATGCTCTGGATGACGTAGCCCATCCCCCGCCGAAGCTCCACCGGGTTCAGGCTCATCACGTCCCGACCCCCCACCCAGATCCGGCCTGAGGTGGGCTCGATGAGGCGGTTCACCAAGCGCAAGAGGGTGGTCTTGCCGCACCCCGAAGGCCCCAAAAGCACGCACAGCTCACCCTGGGCCACCTCCAGGCTGACCCCTCCTAGGGCCTCGGCCTGGCCATAGCGCTTGGTGACGTTCTCGAAGCGGATCATCTGACCCCCTTCGGCGTCAGCCAGCGCCCGACCTGCCGCAAGAGCAGGTCGGTCAGGAGGGCCAGGAGGATGACCGGCACGGCCCCCAGCAAGACCAGATCCGGCGCTCCCCCCTCGACCCCGCGCAGGATGAAGAAGCCCAACCCCCCCGCCCCGATGAGGGCGGCGATGGTGGTGATGCCGATGGTGAGCACCGCGGCCCCGCGCACCCCTTCCATCACCAGGGGCAAGGCCAGCGGCAGCTCGACCCGAAGGAGGAGCTCTTTTGGGCTCATGCCCATCCCCCGCCCGGCCTGGCGGAGGTCCTCGGAGACGGCCTGTAACCCCGCCCTAGTCCCGGCCACGATGGGCAATAGCGCGTAGAGGGTGAGGGCCAGCACCGCCGGGGCCGCGCCGATCCCCCGCACCCCGGCTTGGCTGAGGGGCGCGTTCCAAGCCAGCCGCAAAGGGTCCGGCCCCAGGAGGCCA
Organism: Meiothermus sp.; assembly: GCA_040290145.1. Lineage (GTDB taxonomy): Bacteria > Deinococcota > Deinococci > Deinococcales > Thermaceae > Allomeiothermus. Next base: position 68,768 of record PSML01000001.1, read on the forward strand.
AAGAGCAGCGCCCCCATCAGCACCATCCCCAGCAGGCCCACCGGTAGCGCCACCACCAACACCGCCCAGGTTCCCACCCTCCGGAGGAGGCGGGCGAGCAAAGCCCCGACCCCCAGGATGCCCAGGGCCGCCTCGAGGCTCAGCACCCTCGAGAGCCAGGCCAACGGCGCCAAGAGCAGGCCGAAGAGGGCCAGGGAGGGGATGGTTTGCAAAAAACCGGTGACCCCCACCACCCAGTTGAACCCGCGCCCCCTCGAGGCCAGAATCCCCAGGGGAACCCCGATCAGCACCGCCTGGATCAAGGCGCTACCAAAGAGGGCCAGGTGCCGCCAGAGCTCGGTGCCGAACTGCGAACGCCAAGCGCCCAGCTCCACCGCAGGGCCCAGCCGGTCGAAAGCCCCCACCCACAGCAGCACGGCTCCGGCCACCGGGGCTGTCCAGGTAGCCCGCCAACCCCCCTCCCGGTAAGCGGCGAAGAAGGCCAGGTAAAACGCCGGGATACCCAGCCACAAGCCCCCAGCAGGCGAAACCCGGGCGAACTCCCCGGCCGAGCCCAGCAACCGATCCGCTCCCGCAGCGATCAGGCCGCCCCAAGCCAGCACCCCCAGCCCGGCGATCAGCCCGCGCCGAGCACCTTTAGACCAGGGCAGGATGAGCCAGAGGGCCAAAAGACCCCCCGCCCAAAGCGGGTCCAGCCCGAAAGCCGCGTACCCCACCCCGGGCGAGATGCGGGTCGGCTTGAGGAGCAGCCAGGGCAAGAACAGCGTCAAAAGCCCCAGCCCCACGGCCAGCGAGGCCACGGGGTTGAGGCCTGAGAACGGGCGCCGGGGCATCCAGCTTCGGATGGGTCAGGGTTTTAGGAGGCCCTTGCTCTTGAGGTAATCCCGCGCCACGTCTGCGGGGTTCTTGCCGTTCACCGCGACCTGGGCGTTCAGCTTGGAGAGGGTAGCCTCGCCCAGCCCGGCGAAGACCGGGTTCATCAGCCGGGCGATCTCCGGGTACTTGTCGGCCACCGCCTTGCGCACGGTGAGGGCGGGCTGGTACACCGCTACTGCGCCTTTAGGGTCGGTGAGGGCCACCAGGCCCAAAGCCGCGATCCCCCCGTCGGTGCCGTAGGCCATCGCCGCGTTGACCCCGCTGGTGCCCTGGGCGGCGGCCTGTTCGGTCTGGGTGGTGTTGCCGCCGGGGAGGATGAGCAGCTGTTCGGGCTTGAGCTTGAAGCCGTAGACCTTCTCGAAGGCCTTGAGGGCGTCGTCGCGGTCCACAAACTCCTGGCTCGCGGCCAGCTTGACGGGCTTGCCGGCATTGACGTACTTGGCGAAGTCCGCCATGGTCTTGAGCCCTTCCTTGTCGGCCAGGGCTTTGGGCACGGCGATGGCCCAGGTGTTGTTGGCCGGGGCCGCCGCCAGCCAGACGATGCCGTTCTTGAGGTCGAGTTCCTTGACTTTGGCGTAGGCCTGGGCCGCGTTGCGCGAGACGGCGGCGTCAATCTTCTGGCCCGGGAAAAACTGGGTGATGGCGGTGCCGGTGTACTCGGGGTAGAGGTCGATCTCGCCGGAGGTTAGGGCCTTGCGTACCACGGCGGTGGGGCCAAAGCTACAGCGGTCGTTGACCCGGAAACCGTTCGCCTCGAGGACCAGCCGGGTCATCTGGCAGAGCACGGCGCCCTCGGTGTCGATCTTGGAGCCGATGGTAATGGGGCCTTTCTGGGCCAGGGCCAGGCCCATCCCCAGCGCGACCAAAAACGCGAATACCTGGTTCATGCTTTCCTCCCGGTGTGAGCCCCGCTCGAGGGGGCTCATTAGGTCTGTAACATAACACTCTCGGTTTTCCAGTTTGTCAGCAGGATTACCTAGGCCACCCGAGCGGGCCCCTCTTTAGGTTTCCTGTAGCTTCAGCACCCCGGCCTGGGCCAGCTCGAGCACCTCCGGCTCGCCGAGGCCGAGTTCATCCCGCAACACCTCGAGGGTATGGGCGCCCAGCGGCGGCGGGGCCGCTTGAATGGTGGCCGGAGTCCGCGAGAGATGGCCGAGCGGGCTCCCGATCAAGGGGACCCTCCCCAGCGTGGGGTGGGGGGCCTCCTGGCGCATCCGCCGGGCCTGGGCTTGGGGCTCGGCGAAGGCTTCGGCCAGGTTGTTGACCGGGGTGGCGGGAACCCCGGCCTCCCGCAGCAGGCTCAGCCAGTGGCGGCGGGGCCCCGCGCGCAGGATTCCTGAGAGCCGGGCGATGAGTTCCCCCCGGTGTTCGACCCGGCTGGGGTTGGTCTGGAAGCGGGGGTCCTCCCCCAGCTCGGGGTGGCCGATGGCCCGGCAGAAGCGGCGGTACTGCTCGTCGTTGCCGATGGTGAGCATGAACCAGCCGTCGGCGGCCTCGAAGGCCCCGTAGGGGACGATCTGTGGGTGGGCGTTCCCCAGGCGCTCCGGCAGCCTATGGGTGAGCAGGTAGCTCTGGGCCAGGTTGGCCATCGCTGCCAGGCCCACGTCGAAGAGGGCCAGGTCAATGTGCTGGCCCAAGCCGCTGTGCTCCCGCTCGAGCAAGGCCGCCAGCACCGCGATGGCCCCGTTCATCCCGGTCATCAGGTCAATCCAGGCCACCGGGACCCGCGTCGGCGGCCCCTCCGGCTGGCCCGTCACCGACATGATGCCCACCAGCCCCTGCACCGCCACATCGTAGCCGGGCTCGCCCCGGCGCGGCCCGGTCTGCCCGTAGCCGGTGACCGAAAGGTAGATGAGCCGGGGGTGGAGGGCGGCCAGGGTGGCGTAGTCGAGCCCGTAGCGGGCCAGATCGCCCACCTTGTAGTTCTCCACCAGCACGTCGGCCCTGGCCGCCAGCCGCCGCACGAGCTCCGCTCCACGGGGGTCTTTGAGGTTCACCGCCAGACTTTTCTTGCCGCGGTTCACCGAGAGGTAATAAGCGCTCTCCCCCTCTGGCCCCAGCCTCCAGCCGGCGCCCTGGTCGGGTTGGATGAAGGGCGGCCCCCAGGCCCTCGTCTCGTCGCCCCACGGGGGCTCGACCTTCCACACCGTAGCCCCCAGATCGGCCAGCATCTGGGTGCAGTACGGCCCGGCCAGCACGCGCGAGAGGTCGAGGACGCGAAGGCCAGCCAGCGCGCTCATGCCTATATGGTCGAGAGTCGAGGGCCGAGGGTCAAGACGTCTCCCCCTTTACTTACCTCGGCGTGAAGAAGAACGCCAAGCCCAAGAGCACATAGACCCCCAGCAGCAAAAAGCCCTCCAGCCAGTTGGTCTCCCCGTCGCGCACCACCGCGTTGGTGGCGATGAGGCTAGCGGCCAGGGCGGCCAGCTCGAGGGGGTTTCGAAACACCAAGTCCATCGGCTGCCCGATGACCCAGCCCAGGAGGATCAATAGCGGCGCGACCAGCAGGGCAATCTGCAGGGCCGAGCCGATGGCGATCTGCACCGCCAGGTCCATCTTGTTCTTGATGGCGAAGCTGATCGCCGCGAAGTGCTCGGCGGCGTTGCCCACCAGCGGGATCAGGACGATCCCCACGAAGAACTCGGATAGGCCCAGCACCGAGGTCGCGGCCTCGAGGCTCCCCACCAACAACTCGGCCATCCCCGCCACCCCCACCGTGGCCGCGGCCAGCACGCCGATGGAGAGGGGGACACTCCAGGTGGCCTGGTGAAGCTCGAGGTGGGTGTCGTCGCGCCCGCTCACCAGGTCGCGGTGGGTGCGCAGGCTGAACCAGACGTTGGCCAGGTAAACCAGGATGAGCACCATGGCCGCCGCGTGGCTGAAGTCGAGATCGGGGAGCCGGGGGTCCACCCGGAAGTAGCTGCGCTCGGCCAGGTCGAAGAAAGCCGGGAGCAAAAAGGCCACCATCGAGAGCACCAGCAAGGTCGCCATGATGTTGGCCGAATTGGCGTTGAAGCGCTGGGTGTTGAAGCGCAGCCCCCCGAGGAAGATCGAAAGCCCCAACACCAAGAGCAGGTTAGAGAGGATCGAGCCGGTGATCGAGGCTTTCACCACATCAATCTTGCCTGCGGCCAAAGCCACTCCCGCGATGATCAGCTCGGCGGCGTTGCCGAAGGTGGCGTTCAGGAGCCCTCCCACCGTGCTCCCGGTGCGGGCCGCGAGTTCCTCGGTGGCCCGGCCCATCCAGCCCGCCAGGGGCAAGAGGGCCAGGGCCGAGACGATAAAAATCCACACCCCCGGGGCATGCAAGAGCTCGAGCACCAAAGCAACCGGCACAAAGATGAGAAGCAGGTAATTGAGCATGGCCGCATTTTGACACCCCCACGCCCCACCGCGGCGTGGCGGGATTCTTGGGCTCACCCCTGGGTCTTTCAACCCCTCCCCGGCTATCGTAGAGACCAGCCTGACTTCCCGTGTGCCCCACGGTAGTTTGGACGGCAATGGGGAGATCAGGGAGCGACCGGCCTCCTCTGTCCCTTCCCAGCCCGGTGTTTGTCCACACCTCACTCGGCGGGCCGGTGCTGCGAGGGGTCCGCAACTGCTGGACGCCCTATAGACAACAGTGGTTTCTTGTGGTGATATATTCGCATAAAGCTGTCCGACTGGGCTCGCGTCAACGGCATCTCCTACCAGACCGCTTGGCTCTGGTGGAAGAAGGGCCAGCTGCCCGTTCCGGCCCGCCAGCTGCCTTCGGGCACCATCCTGGTCGACGTGCCGGAGCGGAAGGACATGGGCGCTGTCCTGTACGCCAGGGTGTCCTCCGCCGACCAGGTTGCACGACTTGCCGCCTTCACGGCCGAGAAGGGAGTCAAGGTCGCCAGGGTGGTCGCCGAGGTAGGGAGCGGGCTCAACGGCCACCGAAAGGGATTGATCTCCATCCTGCGCTCGCCCGAGTACGGGACCATCATTGTGAACCACCGGGACAGACTGGCTCGGTTCGGTTCCGAATCCATTGAGGCTGCACTTGCCGCCTCCGGAAGGCGACTCATCGTCATGGAACCGGATGAAGTGAAGGATGATTTGGTGCAGGACATGACCGATGTGCTGACCAGCTTCTGTGCCAGGCTCTATGGTCGCCGCTCGGCTCGCCGGAGGGCGGAGAAAGCGATGCAGGCGGTGACGGAGTCGTGATGGTGCACCAGGCTTTCCGGTTTGCCCTGGACCCCTCCCCCCGCGCCGAGCGGATGCTTGCCTCCCATGTGGGAGCCCGGCGCTTCGCCTTCAACTGGGGCTTGGCGCTGGTGAAGGAGCGCCTTGAGGCCCGCAAGCGGGGCGAGCCCGTGGAGGTGCCCTGGACGCTCCCGGCCCTGCGCCGGGAGTGGAACCGGGCCAAGGAGACGGTCGCCCCGTGGTGGCGGGAGAACTCCAAGGAGGCGTACTCCTCCGGGCTGGCGGGCCTGGCCGAAGCGTTGCGGAACTGGCACGCCAGCAAAAAGGGCCGGCGCAAGGGGAAGAGGATGGGCTTCCCCCGCTTCAGGAAGAAGGGCCGGGGACGGGAGTCGGTCAGCTTCACCACCGGGGCGATCCGGGTGGACGACAAGAGCCACGTCGTCCTGCCCCGGATCGGCCGGGTGCGGACGCACGAGCCGACGACGGCGCTTCTGGAGAAGCTGAAGGCGGGGAAAGCCCGGATCCTGCGCGCCACGGTGTCCCGGGAGGGCGGCCGGTGGTTCGTGAGCTTCACCTGCGAGGTGGAGCGGGAACCCGGACAGCCGAAGCGCCCAGAAGCTGTGGTGGGGGTGGATGCCGGGCTGCGCCACCTGGCGGTTCTTTCAACCGGGGAGCGTCTGGAAAACCCCCGGCCCCTTCAAAAGGCGCTCCGCAAGATTGCCCGGCTCAACCGGCAGC
>PSML01000072.1:0-13010 GCA_040290145.1 Meiothermus sp.
GGGAGCCTCGGGGCTGGGCAGGCTGGAGTCGGCGGCCAGCCCGCTCCAGGTCGCCGCTGCCACCTCCGGTACGGGCGGAGCGGAGGCGGCCAGGGTGGGCGCGGGTGCTTCCGGCATCTCGGTAAAGCTCGGCACCGGCTCGGCGGCGGCCTCGTGGAGGGGCGCTTCGAAAGCAGGGGCGGGCCAAGCCGGGGGGGTGGCCTCGGCTGGCCAGGTGGCGTCCGTGGGCTCGAGGGAGGGTTCTGGCCAGCTCGGGGTTGGCTCACTCCAGGCCGGTTCAGGCTGGTCCCAGGCGGGGGGGCTGGCCTCCTCGAGGGCTACGGCAGGGGTGGGTTCCAGCGGCGGTTCCGCCGGGGCGGGTTCGCCCCAGTCGCCCAGGTCGAGGGGGGCGGGCTCGCTGCGGGGGGCTTCCGCGACCGCCGGGGGAACTTGGGCCTCGGGCCAGGTGAGCGTTGCCTCGGGGCTCGGTGCGGGTTCAGCCGGCATGGGCTCGGAATCGAGGGCAAAGCGGGCGGGTTCGGGGGAGTCCAGGCCGAGGTCGTCGAAGTTAATCTCAAAATCCCCCAGGGTAGGGTGCTTGTCTGCAGAGTGACGGGGTTCCACCGGTGCCTCGGCCATCCCGGGAGCGGCCATGGGTTCCGCCGGGTGGGGAAGGGCGGGCTCCGGCGGGGTCAGGGGCATCGGCTCGCTGGCCGGGATCACATCGCTCAGGCTGACCCCTTCCTTGGCCAGCATGGCCTGGGCCTGGCGGATGTCGGGGAGGGCCTCCGGCGGGGCCGATTTCTCCTCCGGGGCGGGGGGCAGGTCGATCTCCCCGGCCATCACCTTGGCCAAAAAGGAGAGGATGTCGCGCTCGACCACGGTGCCTTCCGGCCCGCTGCCTTTGAGGGCTCGCCAGTTAATACCGTTCTCTTCGGCCAACCGCCGGGCTAATGGCGTAATTTTAGGCTCGTTCATCTCGAGGGCTATCATAGCGCAAGGTGTTAGCCTGGAACGGTGGAAATAACCTTGGCCCGCCTTTTGAGTGATTACTGCCTCCAGGCCCGGCCCTCCCAGACCGTGCTGATCGAGGCCAAGACCCCTGCCCTGCCCCTTATCGAGGCTTTGGTCCCGACCCTTTTGGAGCGCGGAGCCTACCCCCTGGTGCTCCTCGAGTACCCCGAGCAGGAGCGGCATTTCCTCGAGGGGGCGGGGGCCTGGCTCGAGCAGATCCCCCCCATCCGCCGTCAGATGGCCGAGGCCGCCGACGCCTCCTTGCGCATCTACAGCGAGGAGAACCCCCTCTCGCTCACCGGGGTGGACCCGGCCCGCATGGCCAGACACCGCAAGGCCTGGCGCGAACTCGCGGAGATCCGGCTGGGCAAGCCTTGGGCGCTCACCCTCTATCCCACGCCGGGGTATGCCCAGCAGGCCGGGATGGGCACCGCCCGTTTTCGAGAGTTCGTGGGGCGGGCCCTCTTCCTCGACCGGCCCGACCCGGTGGCGGCCTGGCGCGAGCTTTCGGCGTTTCAGGCGGCCTTGATCGAGCGGCTGGGGAAAGTGCGGATGATCCGGCTCGAGGCCCCCGGCACCGACCTCCGCCTGAGCGTAGAGGGCCGCACCTGGGTCAACTCCGACGGCAGGCGCAACATGCCCTCCGGCGAGGTGTTCACCGGGCCCCAGGAGACCTCGGCCGAGGGCCAGGTGAGCTTTAACCTGCCCGCGGTGGTCGCGGGACAGCAGGTGGAAGGGGTTTATCTGCGGTTCGAGGGGGGGAAGGTGGTCGAGGCCCGGGCCGAGCGGGGCCAGGGGTATCTGCACGCCGCGCTCGAGAGCGACCCGGGAGCCCGCTTTTTGGGCGAGCTCGGCATCGGCACCAACTACGGCATCGACCGTCCCACCGGGATCGTGCTCCTCGACGAGAAGATCGGCGGGAGCGTGCACCTGGCCCTGGGCAACAGCTACCCCGAGACCGGCGGGACCAACAGATCCGCGGTGCACTGGGATCTGGTGCTCGACCTGAGGGGGGGCGGGCGCATCTGGGCCGATGGGGAGGTGCTGCAAGAGGACGGGCGCTGGGTGGGGCTTTAGCTCCGTCCAGGTCCCGGAGGGCCTTCCGGCGAGGCCGGTACGCAGGGGATGAGGGGGAGCCGGGGAGCTCGCCGTCCAGGATATGAAGGTCGGTGCGGCAAACCCCGCAGGCCCGTACCCGCAGGAGCACCTGACCGGGGCCAGGAACCGGCCCCGGTCGATCGGCCAGCCGCAGCGACCGGCCCGCCCCTTCGAAGACCATCGCGCGCATCAAGCCCAGCCTAGGCGACCTCCTGCGCAGCGGAAGCTGGAAGGACCAGCCTACTTGGCCTCTTTTTCTTCCTCGAGCCCGAGCTGGCTCAGGAGGTCGCCGTAAAGGTCGCCCAGCTTGACCGAGGCATTGGCTGCGGTGGCCACGTTGGGGTCGTAGTTGGTGTAGGCGGCGGTAACCCCGTACTCACCCTCGCGGGGGCGGCGCTCGAGGCGGCCTTCGCCGCGCGAGCCCTTGCCCTTCTTCTTGGGCCGCTCGCCCCGGTTATCGCGCATCTGCGGACCGCCTCGCCGCGAACGCTCGCCCTCTTCGGGCTCTTCGGGCCGGGCGGTAGGGGCCGGCGGGGTCAGGAGGCGCTTGCGCGAGAGGGAGATGCGCTGCTCGACGGGATCGATGTTGAGGATGGCGGCCTCGACCTCGTCGCCCTTCTTGAAGAGGTCGGAGGGTTTCTCGACCCGGGTGTAGTCGAGCTCGCTGATGTGGATCAGCCCCTCGATGCCCGGCTCGATCTCCACGAACACCCCGAAGTCGGTGAGGCCGGTGACCCTACCCTTGACCGGCGTGCCCGGCGGGTAGCGATCCGGAAGGCTCTTCCAGGGATCGGGCTGGGTCTGGCGCAGGCCCAAGGAGAGGCGGCGCTCGGTGGGGTCAATGCGCAGCACCACCGCCTCGACCTCTTGGCCCTCCTTCAGCACCTCGGAGGGGTGCTTGGGGCGCTTGGTCCAGGAGAGTTCGCTGATGTGGATGAGGCCCTCGAGCCCCGGCTCCACCTCCACGAAAGCCCCAAAGGGGGTAAGGCCCACCACCTTGCCCCGCAGCCGGCTGCCGATGGGGTACCTCTCGCTCACCGTGAGCCAGGGATCGGACACCAAGGCCTTGATCGAGAGGTTGACCCGCTCGCGCTCAGGGTCCACCGAGAGAACCTTGGCCCGCACGGTCTGGCCCTTTTGGATCACTTCCTTGGGATGGGTGAAGCGGCCCCAGGTGATCTCCGAGCGGTGCACCAAACCGTCCACGCCGCCCAGCGCCACGAACACGCCGAACTCGGTGACCTCCACCACCTGGCCTTCCACCACGTCGTCGGGCTTGAGATGCGAGAGTAGGTTGGCCCGCAGGCTCTTTTGCTCCTCCTCCACCACCGCCCGGCGGGAGAGGATCACCCGGCCTTTTTTGCGGTTGAGCTCGATGATCTTGACCGGGAAGCTCTGCCCCACGTACTCGTCGAGCTCGGGGGTGCGCTTGAGGTCTACCTGAGAGGCCGGCAAGAAGGCGCGAACACCCTCGACGAAGGCCACCAGACCCCCCTTGACCTTCTCCTTCACGGTGACCATCACCGGCTCGCCCCGGTCGAAAAGCTCCTGGATCTTGACCCAGCTCCGGTCGGTCTCGGCCCGCTTCTTGGAGAGGATGATCTGGCCGTTCTCGAGGTCAGCCCGCACCACGTACACGGTGACCTGGTCGCCGGGCTTGAGGAGCTTCTTGAGTTCTTCTTCGCTCAGGGCCTCTTCGGTGAGCTGGTTGAAGGGGATGATGCCCTCGGTGCGAGCGCCGATGTCCACCGCCACGCCGTCTTGCCCCACGAACACCACCGTCCCTTGTAGGATCTGTCCACGCTGGACGGTCTTCTCGAGGCGGGCTTCGGCGTCTTGTAGAGCCTGCTCCATCAGGTTCCCGCTGGACGGGGTTGCCTCGGCTTGGGCCGGGGCCGCTGCTTGGGGGGTGGGTTCGGGTTTGCTGGGGTTCCCGTCAGTCGTCTCTACGACCTGCACGGGGGTCTGGGTTGCCTTGTCTTCCATCCGCCTGTTTCCTCCTGCCTCTGATCCTTCGGGGAAGGACCCGCCCCTGACTTTCAGGAGCGTCGTCATGCGAACCGCCGTGCGTTTTGGGCTGCACGGCCTCGGCAAAATGGAGCACGCATTCGCAAGACGGAGGGCCCTCTCCAGGGCGACACTCCGTTATAGCATAGAGCGGCCCTTCGCACAACCCCGCTTTTTTGCGTGATAGACTTAGGCTCGTGCGCGTCAAGGAACTGATGAAAGCCAGGCCCCACAGCGTGCGTCTGGACGAGACCCTGCTGACAGCCGCCCAGCGGATGCTCGAGCACCGCTTGGGAGGGCTGCCGGTGGTGAACGAGGCAGGGAAGCTGGTGGGGCTCATCGAGGTCGATGATCTGTTGCCCCGTCCGGAAAACGTTCCGTTTTCCGAGGTGGAGGCCCTGCGCTTGTTCGGGGAATGGGTAGATCCGGGATCGGTGGAGAGCATATACCGGCAGTACCAGTCTAGGCCGGTCTCAGCGGCTATGCGTACCGACCTGGCGGTGGTCTCCCCAGACGACCCGCTGGAGACTGCGCTGATGCGCATGATGCAGGACCGACAATACCGCCGCGTGCTGGTGGTGGACGAGCACGGCCAACTGGTCGGCACCCTCACCCGCAGCGACTTCCTACGGTTGTTTGTGATGCAAGGAGCATCCACCCCAAACCCGACCACCTCCCCGGAGGACTGATGCATCTGCTGGAGGTTTTTTACCTGCTCCTGGCGGCCCAGGTCCTGGGCTGGATCTTCAAAACCCTCAAACAACCCGTGGTGATCGGCGAGGTGCTGGCCGGAGTGCTGGTGGGCCCGGCGGTGCTGGGCTGGGTACACCAAGGGGAGGTTCTGGAGTTCCTGGCTGAGTTAGGGGCCATCTTCTTGCTGTTCATGGTGGGCCTCGAGACCCGCCTCAAGGACATTCTGGCGGTCGGCAAAGAGGCCTTTTTGGTGGCGGTGCTGGGGGTAGCGTTCCCCTTCGTGGGGGGCTACCTCTACGGGGGGGCGATCGGCTTCGAGAGACTGCCGGCCCTGTTCTTGGGTACCGCGCTGGTGGCGACCAGCGTGGGCATCACCGCACGGGTGCTGCAGGAACTGGGGGTGCTCTCCCGGGCCTACAGCCGTATCATCCTGGGGGCTGCGGTCATTGACGATGTGCTGGGTTTGATCGTACTGGCCGTAGTGGGCGGGGTGGCCCAGACCGGGGCCCTAGAGGTGGCCACCGCCATCCGCATCACCGTGGTCTCGACGATTTTTGTAGGGGTGGCCATGGCCTTGGTGCCCCTGATGCGACGCCTGGCCTTAGAACGCCTGCCGGTGGGGAGTCCCCTCGGCTTTTCCCTCATGGCGGGGGTAGGGCTTGCGGCGCTGGCGGGGGCCATCGGCCTGGCCCCCATCGTAGGGGCCTTCTTGGCGGGAATGCTGCTGGCAGAGGTGCGCGAGAAGTATGAACTCGAGCGGCCTTCCTTTGCGGTGCAGGCGTTTTTGTCCCCCATCTTCTTCGCCATGGTCGGGGTTCGCCTGGAGCTAGCGGCGCTGGCCCAAACCCAGGTGCTCCTCTACGGCAGCGTGGTGCTGCTGATCGCTTTGGCCGGAAAGCTGCTGGGGGGATTTTTGGGTGCGCTCAGCCAGGGACTGCGGCGGGCGGTGGTGGTGGGGGTTGGGATGGCCCCTCGAGGCGAGGTAGGCCTCATCGTAGCGGCCTTGGGTCTTGCTGCGGGGGCCGTGAACGAGGAGGAGTATGCGCTCGTACTCTTCATGGTGGTGGGTACCACCCTGCTGGCCCCGCTGTTCTTGCGCCCGGTGATTGCCTGGGCCGAGCGAGGATCGAGCTCCGAGGGCGAGCGGGCTTGAGCCGACCCCCTCAGGTATACTGGCGGTGAGGTGCGCATCCTGGTGGTGGCGGTTGTGCTGCTGGGCTGGGCTGGAGCCCAGGAGCTGTTTCACACCGTGCAGCAGGGGGAGACCCTATTCTCCATCGCTCGCCGTTACGGCACCACGGTGGAGACCCTCATGCGCATCAACGGTCTAGACCGCCCAAACCTCGAGGTCGGCCAGGTCCTGCGGCTGCCCCCCCCGACCCCCAGCCCGCAAAGCTCACCCACAACCACCTATACCGTTCAGCCTGGGGATACGCTTTTTGGCCTCGCCCGGCGGTTCGGGGTGACGGTGGAGGCCCTGAAGAGTGAGAACGGCCTTGCCGGCGCGGCTTTGAGCGTAGGCCAGGTGTTGAAGGTTCCGGCGGCTGCCGACGCCCAGCCCTCCAGCCCAACGGAGACTCCGACCTTCTCCCACGAGTACGACCCGGCCAACCCGGTGCTTCAGGCCGCCCTTAAGTACCTCGGCACACCTTACAAATTCGCGGCCAACTCCGACGTCTCATTGGACTGCTCGGCCTTTGTGCAGCGGGTGTACGCCGAGGTGGGTCTCGGGCTGCCCCGCACCAGCCGCGAGCAGTGGGAGGCTCTGTCCGCGGTGCAGGACCAGGTGAAGCCCGGCGACCTGGTGTTTTTCAGCTTCGGCGGGCGCCAGATTGACCACGTGGGCATCTACCTAGGCCGGGGAGTCTTCGTTCACGCCAGCACTTACGGGGGCCGGGTGGTGATCGAGAGCCTCGAGGCCCCCTACTACCAAAAAGTCTATAAGGGGGCCCGCCGCCCCTAGGAAACTGGGCGCCGGATGCGCTCGAGGATGGTCTGCACCACCTCCTCGAGGCCCATCTCGCTGGTGTCCACGATCACCGCGTCGGGGGCCGGGGCGAGCTGGGCTTGGTCGGCCTGATCGCGCCGCAGGATCTCCGCCAGCACCGTGGCGTACTCGGTGTCGCGCTCAGGGACACGGCGCAAGGCCCGTACCTGGGGGCGGGCGGTGAGGTAGAACTTCTGGGCGGCATCGGGAAAAACTGTGCTCCCCATGTCCCGCCCCTCGATCACGAAGGGCGGCCTGAGCTCGCGCAGGCGTTGGTAGACGTACTGGCGCACCCGCTTGTGCCGCGATACCGCCGAGACCGCGAGGTCCACCTCGCGGGTGTGCAGGTGCTCGGTGATGTCCGCTCCTTCGGCCAGCAGCCGGTTGCCCTCGGGGCGCGGGAGGAGCTGCAGGGGGTGGGCCTCGAGCATGGCCAGGATCGCCGCCTCGTCCTCGGGGTTCACCCCGTAGCGCTGTACCTGGTAGGTAGCACCGCGGTAGAGCAGCCCGGAGGAGACATAGGGTAAGCCCAGCGCCGCGGCCACCCGCTGGGCGACGCTGGATTTCCCCGATGCGGAAGGGCCATCAATGGTAATGATGGTGCTCGGCGGTAGGGTTTTTTGCGGTGGCTCCACCATGCGATCGTCTCAGCGGACCAGTCTACCAAAGGAGGGTGAGGGTCAATCTTGACCGCTCAGGCGGTGCAAATCTTCCCAGAAGCTGGGGAATGAGATGCTGGCCCACTCGGCGTCTTGCACCCTGACCCCGGTCGGCAACCCGCACACGGCGAAGGCCATGGCGATGCGGTGGTCGTGAAACGGTTCGACGATGCCCGGCTGCACGGTGCCGCCAAAGATCCGGATCCAGTCCGGGCCGACCTCGGTCTTCACCCCCAGATGGGCGAGGTTTTGGGCGATGGCCTGGAGGCGGTCCGACTCCTTGACCCGCAGCTCCGCGAGGTTGGGGATATAGGTCTCCCCTTCGGCCCAGGCCGCCGCCGCCGCCAGGATCGGGACCTCGTCCACCATCAAGGGGATCCGGGCTGGGTCCACCGCCACCCCCTTCAGCTCCGAACTCCGGGCCCGGATCCAACCCACCGGCTCGCCATCCTGACCTGCGGTGACCTCCCAGGTGAGGTCGGCCCCCATCTCCTCGAGCACGGCCAGCAGGCCGGTGCGGGTGGGGTTGAGCCCCACCCCCTCGAGCGTCACCTCGGAATCGGGGGTGATGAGCGCGGCCACGATGAAAAACGCGGCGCTCGAGAGGTCCCCCGGCACGGTGAGGTCGCGGGCGGCGAAGGGCTCGGCCCGGTGGGTGCGGACGCGGTCCCCCTGAACTTCTATGGGCAGCCCGTAGTGCCGGAAGATGCGCTCGGTGTGGTCACGGGTGGGGGCGGGCTCTCGTATCTCGGTCTCCCCCTCGGCGAAAAGCCCGGCCAGCAGGATCGCGCTCTTGACCTGGGCGCTGGCTACCGGTAGCTCGTAGCGGATGCCTTGGAGCCCCCCGCCCCGGATCGCCAGCGGGGCCAGCCCTCCGCCGTCTCGCCCGTCAATCCGGGCTCCCATCCGGCGCAGCGGAGCCGTCACCCGGCCCATCGGACGGCGCCTCAAGGAGGCATCCCCGGTGAGCACGGTGAACATCTCCTGCCCCGCGAGTAGCCCACTCACCAGCCGGATCAGGGTTCCGGCGTTGCCGCAGTCCAGGATGTCGGCGGGCTCCTTGAGCTCGAGGCCCACCCCCCGGATGCGGAAATGTGGACCCTCCTCGCGAATCTCCGCCCCCAGCGAGCGCATCACGCTGGCCGTAGAGAGGGTGTCCCCGGCTTTGAGGGGATGGTAAAGCCAGCCCTCACCTTGGGCCAGCGCGCTGAGCATCAGGCCGCGGTGGGTTACCGATTTGTCGCCGGGAACCCGCAGGGTGCCGCGCAGGGAGTGGGTGGGAAGGAGGTGCCGATCCATCCCTTGGGATTATAGCCTGTTCACCCCAGGCCAGCGGGATGGGAGCCGCTTCTTTAGGTGTCAACATGGCTTCCCCGTATAGTAGTGGGGGAATGAACGCCGCCATCAATCACGCTGAACCCCTCTATGGGGAAAAACTCCATGCCGTGGCCCAGACCTTGCGCAATTTCAGCGGGCCAATCTACATCGTAACCCACGTGGACCCCGATGGAGACGCAGTGGGCTCGAGCCTAGGGCTGGCTTTGGCGCTCGAGGCCATGGGTAAAAGGGTCTTTTGGATCTGCCAGCCGCCCCGCTACCTGCGCTTTTTGGCGGGTGATTACCCGAATTCGCTACCCATTTCCCGGGTTCCCGAGGGGGCCTTGTTGGTGGTGCTGGATGCCGCCGAGCCGGATCGGGTAGAGGGGGCTCCGGTGGAGGGTTACGTGATCAACATCGACCACCATGGGACCAACCCGCGCTTCGGCGACCTCGCGGTGGTGGACCCCTCCAAGGCCGCCACAGCCCAGATTGTCAAAGACCTGATCGATGCGCTGGGGGTGGCCTGGACGCCGGCTATCGCCACCCCGGTGCTCACCGGCATGATCACCGACACCGGGAATTTCGCCTTCGCCAACACCACCCCCGAGCTTTTGCGCACCGCTGCCGACCTGGTCGCTCACGGGGTGGCCTATGCCGAACTCACCGACCGGCTCAGGTTGCGGCCCCCGGGCTACTTCCAACTGCTGGGTAAGGTGCTCTCCACGGTGGAGTTCCACTTCGGCGGCCTGCTGGTCACCGCCCACCTGCCCCCGGGCGCCAATGGTCAAAATGGCGGCGATGCGCTTCCTTCGCCGAGCGATCCGCGAGGGGTGGCTGGCGAAGAAGACTCCGATGACTTCGTGGGCACCATTCGCTACGCCGAGGGTAGCCTGGTGGCGGTTTTTTTGCGCCAGCGCGGCCCCGACACCAAGCTCTCGATCCGCAGCCGGGGGAGGGTTTCGGCGCAGAACATCGCGGTCAAGCTCGGCGGGGGCGGGCACGTTCCGGCGGCGGGGGCTACGCTGAGGGGCGTGGGCCTATCCGATGCCTACGGTAAGCTGCTCCCGGTGGTCGAGGAAGAACTCAAACGCGCGGGGTATCTCTGACCCTTTCACCCGATGATCTCTTCGGGCCGGAAGAAGATCCCGATCTCCCGCTCGGCGCTCTCGGGGCTGTCCGAGCCGTGGATGATGTTCTCATCCACCGTGGTGGCGTAGTCGGCGCGGATGGTGCCGGGAGCCGCTTCCCAGGGGCGGGTGGCCCCCATCAGGCGGCGCATCTCGCTGATGGCCTGGGGGCCTTCCACCACCATGGCCACCACTGGCCCGCTGGTGATGAACCGGACCAGCCCCTCGAAGAAGGGTTTGCCCTGGTGTTCGCCGTAGTGGGTCTCGGCGGTTTGGCGGGAGATCACCATCTTTTTCATGGCGACGATCCTGAAGCCCTTGCGCTCGATGCGGGTGATGATCTCGCCGGTAAGACCCCGGCGCACGCCGTCGGGTTTGACCATGATGTAGGTGCGTTCCATACCGCAGGCCAGTCTAAGCGCCCAGAGGGAAAGGTTCAAGTTCGGAGCGGGTCTTGTTCTCGAAACACTCGCGCGCCCAGGCCAGGGCCACCTCAGGATGTCTGGGGCTGGTCGTAGCGGGTATTGGTGGAAGACGCTCTAGACTTCCGCGAATCGGTAAAGCTGTCCAGCCAGCGTCGCTACGAAAAGCTGGCCCCGGTAGGGGAGGGGGGGGGCTTGGATGGGCCCCAGACCGCTGGCTTCAAAGGCAACCTGGCCGGTAGCCGCCTCAACGGCCATCACCCGGCCTTCCTCGGTAGCGCAGTAGACATGCCCTTGGGCCAAGCTGAGCCCGGCGGTAGCCTTGCCCACCTCGAGGCTCCACACCTCGTCCCCGTTTTTCAGATCCAGTGCGTACAACACCCCGCCCCAACCGGCCACATAGGCCCGCTCGGCATCCATGACCGGCGAACCCCACACCTCTCCTTCGGTGTCGTAGCTCCACATCACCTCGCGCCGCAGCGGGTCAAAAGCATGAACCTCCCCGGCCCAGGTGGGGATCAGCAGCACTCCGCCCCGGGCGGGCATCGCCGCGTGGACGGCTCCGGATTCGACCTTGTACCGCAGGTGGCCGGTCTGCGGGTCCAGCGCATACAGCCAGCCGTCCTCGCTGGCGGCGAACAGCAGGCCCCGGTACAGGGTGGGCGGGGCGGAGAGGTGCCCCTCGGCCTGCATGGCCCAGCGCAGGTTGCCATTTTCGTCCAGGGCGTACAAGAAGCCATCCCGCCCGGCCAGGTAAACCCTGGAGCCGAGCACCAGCGGGGCCGCGGTGACCTCAGCCCGGCTCTGGAAGCTCCACAGGGGCCGCCCGGTGAGCGAGAAGACCCCGAGCTTACCGTCCCAAGCGGCGGCGTAGAGCCGGCCTGCGCTGAGGGTGGGTGGGGCCGTGGCCTCGTCGCCCAAGGGAAGGCGGTGGAGCCGTTCTTCGATCAGGTTGAGCTGAGCCACTCCCCGCCCCGCTCCCACCCACAATCGCCCCTCCCAGGCCACCAACTCCGAGGGCCAGGCCACCTCTCCGCCGAGGTCGAAGCGCCCGGCGACTTCCAGGCTCTGCGGTTGGGCCGGTCCGCTGGGATAGGCCCCGCTGCGGGCCGCCCCGGCCCGGGGGGTGGCAAAGAGGCCCTCGCGGTAGTCGCGCAGCCCCTCGGCCAACCCCTCTCGAGCCTGGCTAGCCCGGGAGGGGCGGGCCTGGGTATCCTTGGCCAGCAGGCGAAGCACTACCCGAGAGACCCCCGCCGGGATGGCGGGGTTGAGGATTTCGGGCGGTTTGGGCTTCTCGTAGACGTGTTGGTAGAGCACCGACTGATCGTTATCGCCCTCGAAGGGCGGCTTGCCGGTGAGGGTGCGGTAGAGCACCGCCCCGAAGCTGTATAGATCGGCCTGGGGGCCTAGGGGGAGGCCCTTGGCCTGTTCGGGGGCCATGTACTGCGGGGTGCCCAAGGTGTAGCCGGTGCGGGTCAGGTGGCGGCTCTCCTGGAGCAGATAGGCCAGCCCGAAGTCCATCACCTTGGGGCTGCCCTCGGCGGTGAGCAGGATGTTGCGCGGGGTGAGGTCGCGGTGGATGACCCCCCGCCGGTGCAGGTGCTCGAGGGCGTCCAGCACCTCGAGGGCGGCCTCCAAAAGTCGCAAGCCCTCCGGGCCGTCCTCGAAAGGGCCCAGCCGGTCGAAGCTGCCCCCCTCGACAAGCTCCATCACGAAATAGGTCTTGCCCTCCTGTTCGCCCAGGTCGTAGACCTGCACCACCCCCCGGTGGGAGAGCCGGGAGAGGGCCTTGGCCTCCTGGAAGAAGCGGGCCCGCTCGTTGGGGTGCACGTAGGCGTGCAGGATCTTGACCGCCACCGCCCGCCCCACCCGCTCGTCGTAGGCCCGCCACACCTCGGCCATCCCGCCCTGGCCGAGCGGGGTTTCCAGGTGGTAGCGGTCGGCCAGCTTCACGAGTTCATTCTATGCCGCGTTGTTTGAGAGCGGGCTCGAGGGCGGCTCTGGGTGGGCCAGGGGAAGGCCTCGTCCCCTGACCTTGTCCTTGCTGGTCTTGGTCTTGCGCGGTTTCGCTCATACTTCCTCCTGTCTCGAAAGGCAAAGTGCATCCCCGCACGAGCAGAACACGCCGCGATCCCCAGGTCTGGGTTTAGGCTACACGCGCTCGAGAAGCCCTGGCCGGTGTCCGCAGGCATGGGCAAGCAGCAGCATCGCCTAAGCAGGGATCGTCCGGGGGCTGGGCCGAGGCAGCGGGTTCTCAGCCTTTAGCGGGGGCCGGAAGCCGCGCAGGCGCAGGGCGTTGGAGAGGACGAAGACCGAGGAGAGGCCCATGGCCGCACCGGCCAGGACCGGGGAGAGCAGCCAGCCGGTGAGGGGGTAGAGCACCCCTGCCGCCACCGGGATCAGGAGCACGTTGTAGGCGAAGGCCCAGAAGAGGTTGAGCCGGATGTTGCGCAGGACCGCCCTGGAGAGCGCAATGGCATTGGGCACCCCGCGCAGGTCGCCCGACATCAGGATCACGTCGGCGGTCTCGAGGGCCACGTCGGTGCCGGTGCCGATGGCCAGGCCCACGTCGGCCTGGGCCAGGGCCGGGGCGTCGTTGATGCCGTCGCCCACGAAGGCGACGCGGTAGCCCTGGCCCTGCAGCTCTTTCACCGCGTCGGCCTTGCCCTCGGGCAGCACCTCGGCCAGCACCTCGTCGATGCCG
>PSML01000073.1:0-12965 GCA_040290145.1 Meiothermus sp.
GCCTGCGGTTGGAAGGCCCAGGCCGATGTGAACGGCGCCCTCAACATCTACGAGAGGGCATACCAGGTATCTCCCCCACTGCACCCCGGTGCAGTGCAGGGGAGTAGTGGCCGGGTGGCGCGGCCCGTGGTCTTGTCATTCCGATTGGGATGGCATACGGTCCACGAACCGGAGCGCGGGGATAAAGCCCCGCGTGCATCCTGAACAAGGATGCCCCCGAATTCATTCGGGGGAGGATGTCACGGGCGTTCGATATCCGGCAGATAGATCCGCCAGGCGTCGGGCAGATGGGGCAGGTCGGCAACCAGGAGAACCGAGTGCCGCGGCGGGAGCGGGCGCTGCATGAGGCGCATCCCGGCCTCTTCGGGGGTGCGGTTTTTCTTCTTGAGGTTACAAGGACGGCAGGCGGTCACCAGGTTCTCCCAGCTGCTGCGCCCGCCCCGGCTCTTGGGCACCACGTGATCCACCGTGAGGTCGCCCCCCCGCCGCCCGCAGTACTGGCAGGTGTAGGCGTCGCGCCGCAGCACGTTGCGCCGATTAAGCGCGAGCCGCCCAGGCGGGCGGCGGACTAGACGTTTGAGGCGGATTACGCTGGGTATCGGGTAGGGCTTGCTGGGGGTGCGCAGATAGTCGCCGGACTCCTCCACCACGTCGGCGGTGCCGTTCATCACCAGGATCACCGCTCGCTTGACGCTGGCCAGGCCCAAGGCTTCATAGCCTGCGTTGAGCACCAGCACCCGGGGTAGATCTAGGTTCATCCCTCCCAGGATAACCGATATAGATGGGGAAAGAGAAAGCCAATTCGCAAACTCAGCGCCATCCACCGCTCCCAGGCTAAGCCGAGCGACCCATCCGGGTATAGCCGTAGAGGAGCGCCAGCCCCGCCGGGAGGGCGGTAAAGGCCCCCAGGAGCAAGAGCCACAGCCCGCCCTCGGGTGAGGCCAAATAGTTGAGGCCGGGCTGGGTGAAGGAGAGGTATATGGGCCGCGCGGCCAACGCCACCAGCCCCGCCGAGTGCAGCAGGGAGAGGCCCATGTACAAAAGCCCTCCCATCCCGATGGGAACCTCCGCCGGGTTCGCCGCGTCGAAGCGGGGAAAGGCCGTGCCCAGACCCACCCCCAGCCCCGCCGCCGCCACCGCCGCGGCCACCCCGATCAGCACCGAGATCTGGGTCAGACCCCCGCTCAGGCCGATCATCTGGGGGGAGAAGTAGCCGAGGGAGATCCCCAGGGGCAGCAGGAAGAAGAGCGCCAGGCCGAAGCGGGTGAGGAGGACGGCGGCCCGCGAGACCGGGGCGGTCTGCACCATCCAGTAGCCCAGGCCCTCCAACGAGTGGAGCGGGTAGGCCAGCCGCACCCCCACCCCGCTGATCACGAAGCCCTGGAAGGCCAGGTGGAGAAAGCCGATCACACCCCGGATCCGCTCCTTGAGCAGGGGGTTGTCGTCGGGCAGCGGGATGAACTGCAAGCTGCTGGTGTAGAGCAGGATCAGCACCCCCACCAGGATGAGCTGAGCAGCCTGGTTGGCGTCGCGGAAGAAAAGCCGTAGGTCGCGCACCCACAGGGCCCAGGCCAGGCCCCTCCCCGAGAGCCGGTCGAGGAGACCCGGCCGCACCATGCCCCGCTCGCGCACGGTGCCCTCCAAGGCCCGCACCCAGCCCTGCTGGTAGGCGTATCCGGCCACCACCCCGGCTACGGCCAACAGGGACAGGGAAAGCCCCACCAACACCCCGAGCTCACCCCCCGGCTGCCCCCGGACGAGCCCGGTCAGGGCGTCTTGGGCCAAGGCCGAGGGCAGGAAGGGTGCGGCCACGTCGCGGAAGCTCTGGAGGAAGCGGTCGAGTTCTTGGGGGTCGGCGAAGTTGGTCTGGAGCAGCACCTCGGGCCGGAGAACCCGCAAGAGCAGGATCAAAAGCCCCCCCAGCACCGCCCCGATGGCCGCCGCCCACTCCTTGGCCCGTCCCGCCGGGGCGTAGCGCACCAGCGGCAGGGCTAAGGCCACCCCCACCGCCACCGGGAAGGCAAAGAGCGCCACGGCGATCAGCACCGCCCCGAAGTAGAAGACCGGCGGGGCCTCGAAGTGCTGCCCGTAGGCGAAGAGGATCGGCAGCAGGAAGAGGGTCGGGATGAGCGCGGTGGTGGCGAAGACCTCCCCCACCTTGAAGAGGAACACCTTGCGAGCAGGCTGCGGCAGGGCCAGTTGCAGGGGTAGGTCCTCCGAGGCAAAAAGCACCGCCACCGCGTTGGGAAGGGCCGAGAGGATCACCGCCGAGGACAAGACCAACAGCAGGCTGCCCAGCATCCGCTCGGCGATGACCTGGAACTGAAACCTGGCGAGGAGCGCGGTCACCGGGTTGGAGCGCAGGGTTCCCTCGAGGTAGTCCAAAAACCACCCGGTCCCGCTCCAGACCAGCCCTCCCAGCCCCAGCGCCAAAAAAAACCCGATCAGGCCGGCCACCGGCGACTGTCGGAGAGAGTTCCAGAGGATGCGGCAACGCAGGGTGAGCATGGGCTAAACCTTGGCCGGGAGATCGGCCTGGGCGTCCTCGGTGAGCCGCAAGAAGAACTCCTCGAGGTCAGCACTCCCGTGTTGGCGGAGCAGGTCTGGGGGGGCTCCCAAGGCCAGGAGCCGTCCCCGGTGGACCAGGGCGACCCGGTCTGCGACCTGCTGGGCCAGGTGGAGCTGGTGGGTGGCGTAGAGCACCGCCCGCCCAGCCTTGGAGTAGTCGCGCAGCAAGTCCTTGACCAGCCGGGCCGCGTGGGGGTCCAAGCCCACCATCGGCTCGTCCAGGATCAGCACCGGCGGCTCGTGCAGGAGGGCCATCGCCAAGGAGAGCTTCTGCCGCATCCCGTGGGAGTAGGTCTCGAGCAGGCTCGAGGCGAAGCGCTCCAGCCGGAACTCGCTCAAAAGCCTCTCGATCCGCCCTTCGCTGTGCGCTTTGGGCAGCTTGTAGATCCCGGCGGCGAAGCGCAACAGCTCGAGGCCGGAGAGCTTGCCGTACAGATAAGGCCGGTCCGGCACGTAGCCGAACAGCCGCTTGGCCCGCACCGGCTCCTTCCACACGTCCACCCCGCCCACCAACGCGCGCCCCCGGCTGGGTTTCAGAAGCCCCACCAGGGCCTTGATGGCGGTGCTCTTCCCAGCCCCGTTGGGGCCTAAGAGGGCCAGGGTCTCGCCGGGGTAGACCTCCAGGCTCAGATCCTCAAGAGCCCAGAACCTCCCGTACTGCTTCGCCAGGTGCTCGAGCCGGACCATCGCTGCTCTCAATCTTAGGGCCAACCGCCGCCAGCCCGGCGGTCAGGGTCCAGGCCAGGGAGAGTGAGTCTTCGGGAGGCCTTGGGGTTCGACCAGCGACCGAACCGCGTCTTTCATCAGCTCGGCTACTGCGTACGCGTCGTAGATGTCCGAGTAACCCATCAGCGAGACCCGGAAAATCTTCCCCTTGAGAACCCCCTGCCCGCCGATGATGGTGGCCCCGCGCCGGGCGAAAGCCTCCTTGACCTGGGCATACTTGACCCCTTCGGGCAGCCAGAAGCAGGTCGTGGCCGGGCTTTTGACCTCGGGCACGGGTTTGAGCCCTACCCATTCCCCGGCCCCGTAGAGCCGCTCGGTCTGCTGGGCCTTGAGGCGGAGGTGATCCTCGAGCCCCGGCAACACCTCCTCCAGTACCCCCGCCACCGCCGCTACGAGGTTGATGGCCGGGGTCCAGGCCGACTCGCCTTCGGCTTGAGCTTTGCGCTCCTTGGCCAGGTTTAGGTAGTAGCCCCGGGGTCTGAGGCGCTCGATGGCCCCAGGAGCAAGCGCCGCGTAGCCCAGCCCCGGCGGGCACATGGTCCCCTTCTGTGAGCCGGAGGCGGCAGCGTCAATGCCCCAAGGCTCGAGCGCCACCGGCGAGACCAGCAGGCTGGTCACCATGTCGGCCACCACCAGCGCCTCGGGGAAGCGGGATTTGAAGGCCTGGGCCAAGGCCCGGATATCGTTTTGGGCTCCCGTGGAAGATTCTGAGTGGGTGAGTAGCGCCCCGTGGAAGGGACCGGACAACTCCTCCACCCCCTCCGGCCTGA
Organism: Meiothermus sp.; assembly: GCA_040290145.1. Lineage (GTDB taxonomy): Bacteria > Deinococcota > Deinococci > Deinococcales > Thermaceae > Allomeiothermus. Next base: position 4,065 of record PSML01000073.1, read on the forward strand.
CCACCCGGCCCCACTCCAGGTCCTGCCGCACCACCTCGAGGCCCAGGCTTTGCGCGATCTCCGCCCAGCGCTCGGAGAACTTGCCGTGCACCGGCACCCAGACCCGCTCACCCGGGGCGAAGAGGTTGAGCACCAAGGCTTCCATGGCCAGCGTGCCCGAGCCGGTCAGGAGGAGCACCTCGCCCTCGGTGTTCCAAGCTCGCTTGAGCCCCTCGCGGGCAGCCTGGAAGAGTGCCCTGGCCTCGTCGGTGCGGTGGTGGAGCTGGGGACGGGAGAGGGCCTCGAGGGCCTTGGGGTGGAGTTCGACCGGACCGGGGGTGAGGAGGCGGTTACGGTACACGGGCATATCCCAAAGTGTAGGTTAAAGCTCCGCCAGGTCAACGCGCTCGAGCACGTCTAGCCTTTGCAGCGCGGCCAAGACCTCGTCGCTGGGGCGTTCGTCGATGGTCAGCACAAACAGGGCCCGCCCGCCCGGAACGTCCCGCCCGAGCTGCATCCCGGCGATGTTGACCCCGCTCTGGCCCAGCAAAGTGCCGACCTTGCCCACCACACCGGGCTGGTCGCGGTTGACACAGACCAGCATGAAGCCTTCGGGGATGACCTCGAGCCGGTAATCGTCCACCCCCACCAGCCGGGGCTTGCCGCCCAGCACCGTGCCGCGCACCCGGCGGGTCTCGCGGTCGGTCTGGAGGCGTACCTCGAGCACCTGGCGATAGTCCTGGACCTGCTCGGAGTGGCGGGTGATGAGCTCGATGCCCCGGTCTTTGAGGAGGGGCTTGGCCGAGACCAGGTTCACCTCCCCCACCCCCAGAACCCGGCTGAGGAGGCCTTTGGCCACCGCGGAGGCCACCGGCTCGGGGTTCTTCTCGAACTCCCCGTAAAAGCCTGCCTCCACGGTCTGGGGGCGGCCCCCGGTGATCTGGGCCAGCAGCCGCCCCAGGGCCTCGCCCAACGGCAGCCACCCCCCTAGGGCTTGCAGACCTTCGGGGTCAAAGCCGGTGTTAAGGGCGTGGGCCAGATTGCCCCGCAGGGTCTCGATCACCCGCTCGAGCACCGCCTCTCCCACCCGGTCTTGGGCCTCCACGGTGTTGGCCCCCAGGTGGGCGGTGTGGGTCACCTTGGGGTGCTGTACCAACGGGTGGTCGGCCCCCGGCGGCTCCTTCACAAATACGTCGAGGCCCGCGCCGAAGAGGTGGCCTTCCTCGAGCACCTCGAGCAGGGCCTTCTCATCAATGATGCCCCCCCGCGCCGCATTCACCACCACCGCTCCCTTAGGCAGCAGATACAGTTCGCGCCGGGCGATCATGCCCCGGGTCTCCTCGGTAAGGGGGGTATGCACGGTGAGGAACTCCGATTGGCGCAGCAGGTCCGCCAGGTCGTCGAGGAGTTCGACCCCCAAGGTTTCGGCCCGCGTGCGGGGGATGTAGGGGTCGTAGGCCAGCACCCGCATGTCGAAGGCCTTGGCGAAGCGGGCCACCTGCCCGCCGATCCGCCCCAAGCCCACGATGCCCAGGGTTTTCCGGTCCAGCTCGAGGCCCAGGTACTTGCGGTCCCACTGGCCCTCGCGGATCTTGCGGTCGGACTCGACCAGGCCACGGGCCGCGGCCAGCAGCAAGGCCCAGGCCAGCTCGGCGGCAGAGCGGGTGTTGGCCTCGGGCACGTTGACCACCAGCACCCCCCGGCGGCTGGCGGCCTCGAGGTCTACGTTATCCACCCCTACCCCGCCGCGCCCCACCACCTTGAGCTGGGTTCCCGCCTCGAGCAGTTCAGCGTCCACCTGGGTACGGCTGCGGGTGATGATGGCGTCGTACTTGCCGATGACCCGCAGGATCTCCTCACGGGGCATGTTGGGCCGGTAGTCCAGCCGGACCTCAGAATTTTTGATCTCTCCGCTTCGCGGCCTATCCCCGAGCCGCATTTCATCGGTTACGAGCACCTGCCACATAGCTACAGACACTAACACTTCAGGGAGGGAATCGCCAAGGCATGGCCACCTTTCGCGGAGGGTCTCGATTGTGGCTAAGTGAGGCCGGGCCGCCTGGAAGGTCTACAGATTATGCTCCGTTGTATACTTTTCGCCAGGACAAAAGCCCAACGGCGATCCAGCGCAAACTTTGGAGGCCATCATGCGTGTAGCCTTGGTTACTGATTCGACCTCTGACCTTCAGACCCGCGCCCAGGAGATGGGTGTGGAGGTGGTGCCGCTGTATGTCAATTTTCAACTCAAGGTGTTCAAGGACTGGCTCGAGATCAAACCCGCCGATATCTTCCGGGGGGTAAGCGCAGGGGCGGCCCTGCCCTCCTCCTCCCAGCCTTCCCCCGCCGACTTCAAGGAAGCCTACGGGCGGGCTTTGCAAAAGGCCGACCATGTGCTGTCCATCCACATCTCTTCCAAGCTCTCCGGCACGGTCCAATCCGCCATGCTGGCTGCGCAGGATTTCCCGGGCAGGATCACCGTCTTTGATTCGCTGGCGGCCAGCATGGGCATCGGGATGATGGTGGAGCGGGCCCACGAGATGCTCACCCAGGGCGCGGACCTGAACCAGGTGCTGGTAGAGCTCGAGCGCATCCGCGCCGACCACATCGTGCGCTTCACCCTGGCCACGCTGGAGTACCTCAAGAAGAACGGGCGCATCGGGGGAGCCCAGGCTTTTTTGGGCAGCCTCTTGGGCATCAAGCCGATCCTGACCCTCAAGGAGGGCCGGGTCGAGGCCGCCGGGCGGGCCCGGGGCGAGAAAAAAGCCCTGGCCGAGATGGTGGAGGCCTTCAAGACCTGGGCTAAGGGTCGGCAAAAGATCCGCATTTACTACCTCTACAATGCCGACCCCCAGGCGGTGGAGGTCTTCAGGCGGGAGATTGCGGCCTCTGGCCTACCGGTAGAGGTGCGGGCCACCAGCGAGGTCGGGGGGGTTATCTCCACCCACACCGGGCCGGGCGTGTACGGTTTCTACGCCTATAGCCTATGAGCGTGCGGAGCCACACCCGACAGAAGCGTTCGCCCCGCTGGAGCGGACCGATGGAGGCCGCGTGAAAACCGCCTTCGTCGCCGACTCCACCCTTGGCCTAGCGCCGGAAAAAGCCCTCGAGCAGGGCATCCACCTGCTCCCCCAGCAGGTGGTGATCGAGGGGAAGAGCTACCGCGATTACCTCGAGATCAGCCCCGAGCAGGTCGCCGAGGCCCAGCGGCGGGGCCAGACCGTGAGCACCAGCCAAGTCGCCCCCACCGACTTCGAGGCCAAGTACGAAGAGCTCCTGCACCGCTTCGAGCGGGTGGTCTCGGTGCACGTCTCGGGGAAGCTTTCCGGCACGGTCGCTACCGCCCGGTTGATCGCGGGGAAGTTTGCCGGGCGGGTGCAGGTACTGGACTCCCTCTCCTTGAACGCCGGGCTCGGCTACGTGCTCGAGGAGGCCCGCAAAAAGCTCAAGCAGGGGGTGCCTTTCGAGCGGCTCGAGGAGGCCATCGCCCCCTTGCGCGAGCGGGTACGCGGCTACGTGCTCCCCCACACCCTCACCTACCTGCACCGCAGCGGGCGCATCGGCGGCCTCCAGAACCTGGTGGGCAAGCTCCTGAAGATCCTGCCGGTCTTGGAGATCAAAGACGGGCTGGTCCAGCCCACCGACCGGGTGCGGGGCTTCCACCGGGGCCTGGAAATCCTGGTCGAACGCTTCCACCAGGCCCTCCCCGAGGGGGCCCGCTTCACCCTGGCCCACTCCAGCAATGCCCAGGGGCTCGAGGAGTTGCGCCGCATGCTCCGCCAGGAGGGCCTGGTCTACGACGGCGAGCGCGACGCGGGGGCCGCGGTGTCGGCCCACACCGGGCCGGGCACGGTGGCGGTCTTCGGCGCGCCGAGGTAGGGGCCATGCGGGCCGTGGTTCAGCGGGTCAGCGAAGCCCAAGTGGCCGTAGACGGTCAGGTCGTGGGGCGGATCGGGCGGGGGCTTTTGGTGCTGCTGGGGGTCCGGCGGGGCGACACCCCCGAGGACGCGGCCTATCTGGCCCGCAAGATCGCGGCCTTGCGGGTCTTCCCCGATGCCGAGGGCAAGATGAATCTGCCCCTGGCCGAAGTGGGCGGGGAGGTGCTGGCAGTGAGCCAGTTCACCCTCTACGCCGAGACCCGCAAGGGCAACCGCCCCAGCTTCATCGAGGCGGCCTCTGCCGAGGAGGGAAGGCGGCTGTACGAGCAGTTCGTGGACTTTCTGGTGCACCAAGGGGTGCACGTCGAGACCGGGGTCTTCCAGGCCGAGATGCAAATCCACCTGGTCAACGACGGGCCGGTGACGATCCTCTTGGACTCGGCTGATCGCAAGCGCCCGAGCCGGGCTTGAGAGCGGGCCGAGGCTTATAGAGCCCGAAGACTTTTGTCGCTTGACATCCCTGAGGGTCCGGGGTAGATTCAGTTCGTTCGAAAAACTTACTAAGTGACGTTAAACGTTGGTTGATTTGGTACCACCCGGAGGTTTTGACCCCTATGCCACCGGCCCGCAAAGGCGACCCGCTGGAGATGAAGCGGATCAACCGCAGGGCGATTTTAGAGGCCCTCAAAGGCTCAGGATCGCTCACCCGGGCCGAGCTGGCCCGGTGCCTAGGCCTGACCAAAAGCACCATCTCCTCGCTGATCGACCAGCTGACGGGCGAGGGGCTGGTAACGGTTAACCTATCCCCCCAACGGGGAGCGACCCAGCAAAAGCCCCCGCTGGGGCGGCCCGGGCTGGGGGTGGCGCTCAGGCCCTCCGGGGCGGTGGCCTTGGGGGCTGAGCTGGGGGTGGAAAGCTCGGTGCTGCTGGCGGTGGACTGGACCGGGGCCGTCCTCGCCCGCGAGGAGTGGGGGGCCGATCCCCAGACCCCTTTGCCAGAGCGCCTCACGCACCTCTCGCAGCGTGCACTGCACACCTTCCAGGCCCATCCGGGCGTGCTGGGGTTGGGGCTGGCCCTGCCCGGCGTGGTGGATGCCCGGGGGCTCCTGCGCTACGCCCCCAACCTGGGCTGGCACGACTTTGGGGTGGCCGAGGCGCTGCAAGCCCGGCTTCCCTTCCCGGTCCACATCGACAACGACGCCAACAGCTCGGCGGTGGGCGAGGTGTTCTTCACGCCCCGACAGGGCCAGCTGGCCTACTTGATGTTGGGTACTGGGCTGGGGGTAGGGCTGGTGCATGAAGGGATGGTGCTGCGCGGAGCCAACGGGGCCTTCGGCGAGGTCGGGCACTGGCTGGGCTCGAGCCCCAAGCGCTGCCGCTGTGGTCGGGCGGGCTGCCTCGAGACCGAGGTCAGCCTGCGGGCGGTGCTCGAGCACCACCGGGCTTTGGGGGGAGAGGCCGAGGATTTCTGGGAGCTGCTGAAGCTGGCGCAAGCCGGGCATGGCCTGGCCTTGGAAGCCCTGGCCGCGCTGGGCCGGGCCTTGGGTAGGCTGATCGCCAACCTGGCGGTGGCCTACGACCCTGAGCGGGTGGTTTTGGGCGGGGCCGGGGCCGAGGCCTGGGATTTTTTGGAGCAGCCCTTGCGCCAGGCCCTCGAGGCCCAGGCCTTCTTGCGCGAGCACCAGGGGCTCGAGGTCCAGCCTAGCCGCTTCGGCCACCTGGCCCCCGCGATGGGCGCGGCGGCCTTGGTGTTGCAGTCGTTTTTGGCATCCGGGGGGTTGCGGGAGCACCCCGCCTCCCCTGTTGCAATGCAGGAAAGGTAGAAGGAGGATTCAAGATGCGTCCACTCAAACGTTGGTTGGCCCTGGCCGCACTGGGGCTGGGGGTCCTGTCCTTGGCCCAGGGCAGCGGCAAGCTGGAGATCTTCTCCTGGTGGGCCGGTGACGAGGGCCCGGCCCTACAAGCCCTCATCGACCTCTACAAAAAGCGCTACCCCGGCGTGGAGGTGATCAACGCCACGGTGACCGGCGGCTCCGGGGTGAACGCCCGCGCCGTGCTCAAGACCCGCATGCTGGGTGGCGACCCGCCCGACTCTTTCCAGGTCCACGCCGGTCAAGAGCTGATCGGCACCTGGGTGGTAGCCGACCGCATGGAAGACCTCAGCAGCCTGTTCCGCCAAGAGGGCTGGACCACCAAGTTCCCCAAGGGCCTCATCGATCTGATCTCCTACAAAGGGGCTGATCCTGGTCCACGTGGTCTACGGCCTGCCGATCACCACGCTGATCTTCCGCAACTACTACGCCGAGATCCCCGACGAACTCATCGAGGCCAGCCGAATCGATGGGGCCGGGTTCTTCGGCATCTACTCCAAGGTGGTGTTCCCCTTGTCGGTGCCGGGGTTTGTGGTGGTGATCATCTGGCAGTTCACCCAGATCTGGAACGAGTTTCTCTTCGCGGTGACGCTGGTCAGTAGCCCCGCCAACCAGCCCATCACCGTCGCACTGGCCCAGCTTGCCGGCGGGGAGGCGGTGAAGTGGAACCTGCCGATGGCCGGGGCGCTGTTGGCCGCATTGCCGACGCTCTTGGTGTATATCTTCCTGGGGCGGTACTTTATTCGTGGTTTGCTGGCGGGATCGGTCAAGGGCTGAGCCGGGCTTGGTCATGGAGGAGGGACTGGGCTCGCCTAGTGTAACCCGTACCTAGAGGCCCTCCGGCGGGTTTGCATCCACGAAGAGGGTCTTGGCCCCGGTGTAGAGCACCTGTCCGGCGGCGGCCTTGCGGGGCCGCCAGACATTCTTTTTGGGGGTGTAGTCCACCGGCACGTTCTTGTCCCCCTTGGCCTTGGAGTAGAAGGCCGCGAGTTGGGCCGCGAAGAGGAGGTCTGGGAGGGGGGCGCTTTGGCCCGCGGTGCGCAGGATGACGTGTGAGCCGGGGATGCCCTGGACGTGAAACCACAGATCCTGCGAGTGGGCGGTGCGGGTCAGGAACTCGTTCTCCTTGGAGCTTCGGCCCACCCAGACCGCGAACCCGGAGGGCGACCGGTAGCGCAGCCCGACCTCAGAACTACGGTCTTGGCGGGTGCGCTCGAGCCGGCTCACCAGCTCCGCCCGCCCGGCCTTTGCGATAGCCTCGAGCTCGGCCTCCAGCTCGGCCAGCTCTTCTCGCGTCTTGGGCTCGAGTTCTAAAGCCCGGAGGGCGTTGGCCTCGAGCCGCTTGGCCCGCCCGTAAAACCTATCCGCGTTTTGGGCGACGGAGAGGCTCGCCTCGAGCGGAATCGTCACCTCCTGCCCCGCAAAGTCGGTGAGGACGGCTTGGCCAGAGCCCGGCGGCACCTGCTTGCGGTAGGCCAAGAGCAGGTCGCCCCAGGTGCGCAGCTGGGCCGCTTCGCCCAGGCGGGCCAGGGCTTTGCGATAGTCCTCGAGCCGGGCCTGCAGGGTCTTTCTCCGTTTGAGCAGGGCTTCGCGGAGGGGTTTGCGCAGGGCTTCGGCCCCCTCCTGCTCCCAGGCTTCGCGGAGGTCTTTGGAGAGGGCGGTGCGCTCACCGGGTTGCCGGACCAGACTTTGCAGCGCCCGGTGGAGGGGTTGGAGGTGGCCTTCCGCCACTACCGTCTGGGGGGTCATCCCGGCCCGCCAAGCTAGCTCCTGGGCCAGCTCCTTCCCGATGCCATCGAGGTTTTTTTGCACCGCCTGAACCAGTTTTTCTCCCAGCAAGATGCGCAGGTCCTCTGCGCTCACGGTGCGGGGGTCGAGCTTGTGGTAGGGCGGAGGAGGGGTGTAGGGCAGGCCGGGCCGCAGCTCGCGAAAGCGGTTGACCTCCCGGGTCACGCTGCGGTCGAGGCCCAGGATGCGATCTTGGGGGTCGGTTAGGAGCAGGTTCGCGTTGCGCCCGGTCAGCTCAAACACCAGCCGGGCGGGGGGGGTGTCCACGAAGCCGCGCTCACCCTCGAAAAAGAGCCAGACCACCCGATCCAGCTTGACCTGGGTGGCCTCGAGCAACCGGCCTTTGGCCCGCGCAGCGAGCATCCGTTGGAAGGGGGTTTTGGGTTCTCCCTCCAAGTCGCCCGGCTCCACGGTGAGGATCGGCCTGGGCGGTCGGTAACGCAAGACCAGGTTGCCGATCCCCTCTAAGAGCAAGGCCGCGGTGCCCTCGTCGGGGAAAACCCAGCCCAACGATCGGGCCGGCAGGCGCGGCTCGAGTTCGCGCAGGATAGCGTGGATGAGGAGGCCTTCCATACCGCAGAAGCTCAGCCTAGCAGATATTGGGGATCGGCAAAACTAGGTCGGATTGGGCTTCAATGGATTCGCCGTAGCTGGGTCAAAAACGCGGTGTGCCCCACCTGCTGAAAATCCGGGTGGGCGATGGGCGGGCGCAGGTCCCAACTGCGCCCCATGACCTCGAGCGTCCGTTCGTGCTGCAAGGGCCATCCGGCCCGCTTGACCTCCTCCAAAAGCGTCACCACCTGGGTGAGGTTGGGCAGGTAGGTCACCACCGAGCGGTCTGGCTTGAGGGCCTTCACCACGTTTTCCAGCACCGTCCAGGGCTCCATCAGGTCGAGCGCGATGCCATCCAGCGAGTTATCCACAAGGTTGTCCACAGCGCTCAGGTCACCCTGAACCCAGACCACGTTGCCCCAGTCCTCGAACGCCGCCAGGTTCCGCTTGGCCCGCTCCTGGTGGCGCGCCTTGCGCTCGTAGCTCCAGACCTGCCCACCGGGGCCGACCGCCCGGGCCAGGTACATGGTCAGCCCTCCCGAACCTGAACCGGCCTCCAAGACCCGCATCCCCGGGGCCAGGTCGAGGAGCAAAACCATCATCGCGGCGTCTTTGGGGTAAGTCGGGGTGGCCTCACGGGGCATGTGGAGGACGTAATCCTCGAGTGCGGGGCGGTGGATGCTGAAGGGCTCGCCGCTCCCTAAGCTGATTCGGGAGCCATACCCGCCCCGCAGGATCTCCTCGTGCTCCAAAGAACCCCGGTGGTGGTCGAAACTCCCGCCTTCTTTGAGCCGGAACAGGTACTTCCGGCCCCGGCGGTCTTGCAGCAGCACCCA
>PSML01000002.1:0-72185 GCA_040290145.1 Meiothermus sp.
CACCAGAGGATGGGGGCTGTCAAGGAGAATTGGCGCGGCTCGAGAGGGCAAAAGCTCGAGCCCTGGCGCTCCCTAAGCCGTAAAGGCATAAATTCCCATCCGCAGGGCTGTGCCAAATCCGGTAGATTACAGCCATGCGCATCACCCCCTACGGCGCGGCCCAGACCGTTACCGGAAGCTGTCATCTGGTGGAGCGCAGCGGCTACAAACTGCTTTTGGACTGCGGGGCCTATCAGGGTTCCGAGGACCACCGCAACGCCGAACCATTTGGCTTCGAGCCGGGTGAGGTGGACGCGGTGGTGATCTCCCATGCCCACCACGACCACATCGGGCGGCTTCCGATCCTGATCCGGCGGGGCTACCGGGGAAAAGTCCATCTCAGCGAGCCCACCCGGCGCTTCTTGCCGGTGATCCTGGAAGACGCCCTGCGGCTGATGACCGAGGAGCGCAAAAGCCGAAAAGCCCCCCACCTTCTGTGGGACCAGGCCGATCTAGACGAGCTGTATCAGCGGCTCGAGCCGGTTCCACTCCACCAGGACCTGGCCTTGGGCCCCTTCACCGTGCGGCTGCAGGGGGCTGGGCACCTGCCGGGGAGCGCCTTCATCGAGGTGCGCGAGGGAGAGCGACGCCTGATCTTCTCGGGCGATCTGGGCAACCGCAGCAAGGAGGTGCTTCCCGACCCAGAAAACCCCGCCCCCGCGGACCTGGTGCTGTGCGAAGGCACCTACGGCGATCGCCCCCACCGTCCCTTCGATCAGACCATCGCCGAGTTCGCCCAGATCCTGAGCGAACACCTAGGCCAAGGGGGTAAGGTGTTCGTTCCGAGCTTCGCCCTCGAGCGCACCCAGGAGGTGCTCTATTACCTGCGCGAACTCGAGCAGCAAAACAAAATCCCCAGCGTACCGGTCTACGTGGACTCCCCCATGGCCGACCGGATCAGCGAGATCTACCCCCAGGTCAAGCGCTACTTCAGCCCGGAGGTGCAAGCCCTCTATGAACGGGGCATTGACCCCTTCAGCCCCCGATATCTCCGCCACACCCACACCGTCGAGGACTCCAAGGCCCTAGGCGACCGCTTTGGCCCCTTGGTGATCGTGGCCGGGAACGGGATGCTCTCCGGCGGGCGCATCCTGCACCATCTGCGCCAGGGCCTCCCCGATCCCAAGAATGCTCTGGTCATCACCGGCTACCAGCCCCGGGGGGGCTTGGGACGGGTTCTGCTCGAGGGGGCCCAGCAGGTGCGGATGTTTGGCGAGGACGTGCGGGTGAGGGCCCAAACCTACACCCTGGGCGGTTTCTCGGGGCACGCCGGGCAGGACGAGCTGCTGGACTGGCTCAAAGGGGAAAACCGGGTGGCCCTGGTCCACGGCGAACCCGACAAGCTGCAAACCCTGGCTCGAGCCCTGGGTTCCCGCGGCCAACGCGCGACGGTGGCCGAGTGGGGAGAGCCTATTGAGGTTTGAGTTGCCCCACCCGCCCAATCGAGCGTCGTAGGGCCTTATCGCCTGACCGTAGGGCCCGCACCGGGTAGAGCGGGTTTGTAAAAGACCAGGTTCACCGGCAAGAACGAGCCCGGGGCCGGGACGAACTCGAGTTCCATCCTTTGGCTCAGGAAAGGACCATCCAGGTTGCGGTAGAAGATCATCGGCAGGTCACCGCGCAGCAGCACCCCGCTCTGCGGCACCTCCACGTAGAGCCCGTTGACCCGGATGGCCCCGCTATACATCCCGCCCCGGGGCACGAAGGCCCCCACCGTGCCGGCGGCGTTCTCTACGCTGATGAGATAGGTCACCCCATAATTGCCCAACAGGCGACGGGCGTTGCCACTGATGGCATCGCGGCCCTCCAGGGCGGGATCGAGTAGGTCATCCCCCAGCACCAACCGGCGGGCCGAGCCCGGCTCGAGGCCAGAGAGGTCTAATCGCAAGCGGCGCACCGCGCCCAAAAACGTGCCCCGTACGTGGTCACTATCCGGCTCCAAAACCGGCAAGGCCCGCAGGGCGTCGAGGGTCTCAGGGGCGCTCAGGTTGCTGAAGCTCGAGAGCAAAGGCTCCTCGAGCATGTACAGGCTAAGCTGCACTACCCCGCTGGTCTGTATATCGAGCTGCAAGGATAGCCCTTCGCCGGGCGCGAGGGGCGGCGAGAGGTAAAGGGGAAGGGCCTGGCCGCCCTCGAGCACAAACTGCCCGGCGGGCCTGGAGGTGAGGAAGTCGAGCAGGCTCACCTGGCCCAACAGGGCCACCACCGAGGTCGAGGCCACGCTGCCCTGGCGCAAAAGGCGCACGGTCCGGGAGGTGCTGCCCAGGTTGGTGGCGACCAGGAGGAGCCGGGCCGGTACACCCTGGCCATTGGTGTGGTAAGCCAGCAGCCGGGCCAAGCCCTGGAGGGTCTCCTCGTAGAGGGAGCCCGAGGTGGGAACCTTCTCCGGCGAGTTGCTCAGCAGTATGGGCACCGGATCGTCCTGGCGTTCGGGGGTCAGGACCGGGTAAGCGATCACCGAGCCATCGGGGAAGGTGCGGCCTACCGAGAAGTATCGCAGGGCGTAGTCGCGGGGGCTCAGGTAGGGCTGGTCGAGCACCTGGATCTGCACGCTGTAGGGCTGGCTGGTCCGGCCCGCTGAGTTGGTGACGGTGAGGGTGAGGGTTTTGGGGCCCGGGGTGAAGTAGGCCTCTTCGCGTCCGCTCCAGCGGGCATAGACCGGGAGGCCATCGGGGTCGTAGGAGTAGTCGGTGATCTGCACCGGCTCACCCAGGCGGTACTCGGGCTTGTCGGTGGCGAAGCGGGCCACCGGGCTGCGCTGGGGCTCGTCCAGCGGGGGGCTATAGGTCAGGCTCACCAGGCGTTGGAGGGGGTCGAAACCCACCCGCACCCCCAAGACCGCCTCGAGCGTCCGGGCCGCCACGTAGAGCACCCCGCCCTCCACCGCGCCGACCTCCTTGAGTTCGAGCTGCTTTCCGTTCAGGCGGGCCAGTTTGAGGCTGGGGTAGACCTCGAGCCCCCCCAGCCGCACCCCGCCGGGAACCCCAGGGATACTCTCCAGCGGCAGCTCGAGCAGCCGGGCCAGTTCGCGCAAGGGGAGCACCGCCCGCCCCTCCAGGAGCCGGGCCGGGGCCATAGCCGCACTCGGCCTCCCGTTGATCAAAACCGTGCTCGACTCGAGGGGCCAGAGAATCTGGCGGGCTGCGGGCTGAAAGCTACCGGAAGAGGCGCTGACCCAGGCCATGGCTTGAAGGACCAGGAGGAGGAAAAATGACGGGAGTGGTCTCAGGCCCACGGGCTCGAGCATAGCAGAGCCAGGCGCTTTGTGCTCTATCGGTCACACCTGGCTAAGCGGTCTTGGAGGCATCTTCCACGGCCACGGTCTTGACGTTGGCGAAGGTCTGGCTGATGAGCTTCTGGGCCTGGGCGTCGAGCACCCGCCCACCCACCGCCGCCACCGGGCCACGCACCACCGCCTCGCCGCTCCAGTCGAGGCGGGTGTGGCTCCCCTCCTCCTTGAGGTCGGCGCTTGCGGTGAGGTCTACTGCACTGCCCAACCCGCCGCCGCTGATCTTGACCCCCATGCGATGGTTGGCCGCGTCGGGAAGGAGTTCGATCCTGAACTTGAAATTACCCCGCACCGGGCCAACCCCCACCCGCGCCGTCACCTCCATGTGGGTAGGGTCATGCACCTCCACCGACTGCACGTCGGGCAGACAGGAGGCGACCTTTTGGGGATCACGGATAAAGGCCCAGACCTGGCTCAGGGGAAGGGGGATGGTCTCTTGACCGCGGTAGACTAGTTTCATCTTTTCACCTCACCCCTTATTATCCCCTCACCCGCTAGCCGGGCGAAGCGGGCCAGATCCAAAGCCTGGCTCAGACCGCGGCTTAGACTAGGGGGCGATGAGCCAGATCGCCGCAGTGGTGCTCGCCGCAGGGGCCAGCCGCCGGATGGGCCAGAACAAGATGCTGCTGCCCCTGGGCCCCGAGAGCATCGTACGCCGCGCAGTGCGGCAGACCCTGGCAGCCGGGTTCGATGCGGTATGGGTGGTGGTGGGGCGGGATGCCGAGCGGGTCAAGGCCGAACTCGAGGGCCTGAGCATCCGTACCGTCGAGAATCCCCGCTATCTCGAAGGCCTCGGAACCTCTTTCCGAGCCGCCGTAGAGGCGCTTCCCCCGAGCGTGGAAGCCGCGGTGTTCACCCTGGCTGACCAGGTGTTTCTCACCCCCGAGCTCTACCAAAGCCTGCTCCAGGCCTACCGCGCCAACCGGCCAAAGCTGGTGCTTTCCCGCTTCGGTGAGGTCCTAGCCCCACCGCACCTGTTCCACCGCGAGCTTTTTGGCGAACTGGGGCAGGATCCTAGCCAAGGAGCCCGGGGGGTGCTGCAGCGATACGCATCAGAGGCGCTGACCCTGACCATGCCCGAGTCTGCCCTTTTCGACCTGGACACCCCGGACGATTATCGCGAAGCCCTGCAGCGCTTGGGCTAGATCCCCGTTTGAATTCGGAATGCGGCCAGGAATGTGCTTAGGTTGCTTGTCAGTAGGCCCTATAGGCCCATATAGTAGGAGCTGGCAACACAAAGGTCTAGCTGGTGGTATCCGCCCTCAGAGAGGTTGATCTGAACGTGCAACACCGCCTCACTCCGCCCACCACATTTTCTGGGCCTTCGCCCTTAGGGTCAGGGGGCGGCGGATCGTCAATGGATGGGCTTGGTCTCGAGCTTTAGCACCTGGAGGGAGATATGGCAGAAAAGGTCAAGGTCCGCATCACCGTCAACGGGGTCGAGCACACCGACGAGGTCGAGCCCCGGCAGCTGCTCGTCCACTACCTGCGGGAAACCCTGGGCCTCACCGGCACCCACGTGGGCTGTGACACCAGCCAGTGCGGGGCCTGCGTGGTGCACGTGGACGGCCAGGCGGTAAAGTCCTGCACGATGTTCACCGTGCAGGCTGAGGGCTCTGAGGTCACCACCATCGAGGGGCTGGGTGAGGTAGGTCGGCTCCACCCGGTCCAGGAGGGCTTCTGGGAGATGCACGGGCTACAGTGCGGCTTCTGCACCCCCGGCATGATCATGGCCGCCGCCGATCTGCTCAACAAAAATCCCCACCCCACCGAGGCGGAGATCCGCCACGCCCTCGAGGGCAACCTCTGCCGCTGCACCGGCTACCACAACATCGTGCGGGCGGTGCAGTACGCGGCGGAGAAGATGGCCGGAAGGAGCCCCGTGGGGGCGGCAGCCCAAGATTAGGAGCCGTACGACCCACGTCGTGCGCAAAAGATTTTGACGTAGGGCGTACGACGCAACTGGAGGGAGCATTATGGCTGACAAGATGATGGGCAAGGCGATGAAGCGGGTGGAGGATCCCCGTTTCATCACCGGAAGCGGGAACTACACCGACGACATGCAGATGGCGGGCATGGTCCACGCGGCGATGGTGCGCTCGCCCTATGCCCACGCTAAGATCCGGGGGATCCGCGCCGAGGCGGCCTTGGCGGTGCCCGGCGTGCTGGCGGTGATCACCGGACAGGAGATGAAAGACGCCGGGGTGAACGGGATCCCCACCGGCTGGCTGCACCCCGGCATCAAGCTTCCGCCCCACTACGCCATCACCTTCGACAAAGTAAGGCACATGGGCGAGATCGTAGCGGCGGTGGTGGCCGAGACCCGCCAGATCGCCGAGGACGCAGCCGCCCTGGTCGAGGTAGACTATGAGCCCCTGGAGGCGGTCACCATCGGGAGCAAAGCCCTCGAGGCCGGTGCCCCCCAACTCCACGCCGAAGCCCCGGGCAACCTCTGCTTCACCTGGAGCATTGGCAACAAAGACGAAGTAGACGCCCTCTTCGCCCAAGCCCACAAGACCGTGCGGCTGCAGATCCGCAACAACCGCCTGGTTCCGAGCGCGATGGAGCCCCGGGCCTCACTGGCCCAGTACGCCAAGGCCACCGGCGAGTTCACCCTCTGGACCACCTCGCAAAACCCCCACATCCACCGCCTCCTGATCGCGGCCTTCATCCTGGGCATCCCCGAGCACAAGCTGCGGGTGATCGCCCCCGACGTGGGCGGGGGCTTCGGCTCGAAGATCTACCAGTACCCCGAGGAGATCATCGTCCTGTACGCCGCCAAGAAGCTGGGCAGGCCGGTCAAGTGGACCGCCAGGCGCTCGGAGAGCTTCGTCACCGACTCCCACGGGCGCGACCACGAGACCGTGGCCGAGATGGCGGTAGACGAGGGTGGCAAGATCACCGCGCTGCGGGTAGACACCGTCGCCAACATGGGGGCTTACCTCACCACCTTTGCCCCCGCGGTGCCCACCTACCTCTACGGCACCCTCTTGGCGGGCTGTTACAAAACCCAAAAGATCTACTGCCACGTCACCGCACCCTTTACCAACACCGTGCCGGTCGATGCCTACCGCGGAGCAGGCCGCCCCGAGGCCACTTATCTGCTCGAGCGGCTGGCGGATACCATGGCCCACGAGCTGGGGATGGACCCCGCCGAGTTCCGCCGCCGTAACTTCATCCAGCCCGATGAGTTCCCCTACCAGACCCCGGTGGCCTTGGTCTACGACTCGGGCAACTACGAAGCCGCCCTCGACAAAGCCCTCGAGATGGCCGGCTACAAGGCGCTCCGCCAGAAGCAGGAGGAGCTGCGTAAACAAGGCCGCTACATCGGTATTGGCCTGGCCAGCTACCTCGAGGCCTGTGGGCTGGCTCCCTCGGCCTTGGTGGGTTCCTTGGGTGCTCAAGCCGGGCAGTGGGAGAGCGCCCTGGTGCGGGTCATGCCCACCGGCAAGGTGGAGGTCTTCACCGGCACCCACAGCCACGGGCAGGGCCACGAGACGGCCTTTGCCCAGGTGGTGGCCGACGAGCTGCAAGTGCCGGTGGAGGACGTGGTGCTGATCCACGGCGACACCGGGCGGATGCCCTACGGCTGGGGCTCCTATGGCTCGAGGTCGGCCCCCACCGGCCTCTCGGCCATCGTCATGGCCAGCCGCAAGATCGTGGATAAGGCTAAGCGCATCGCCGCCCACCTGCTGGAGGCCGCTCCCGAGGACATCGAGCACGCGGATGGGCAGTTCCGGGTCAAGGGCGTGCCGGATCGCTCCAAGAGCTTCTTCGACATCGCCCTGATGGCCCACCTGGCCCACAACTACCCCGCTGACCTCGAGCCGGGCCTGGAAGCCACCCACTTCTACGACCCCAAGAACTTCGTTTTCCCCTTCGGTACGCACATCGCCGTGGTGGAGGTAGACCCCCAGACCGGCAAGGTCAAGCTGCAAAGCTACACCTGCGTAGACGACTGCGGCCCGCTCATCAACCCGATGATCGCCGAGGGCCAGGTCCATGGGGGCATCGCCCAGGGGCTGGGCCAGGCTCTGCTGGAAGAAGCCGTCTACGACGAGAGCGGCAGCCTGGTAACCGCCAACTTCCTCGAGTACACCCTACCCCGCGCCGACGACCTGGTGCAGATCAACGTGGGCCACACCGTGACCCCCTGCCCGCACAACCCCCTGGGGATCAAGGGCATCGGCGAGGCCGGGACCATCGCCTCCACCGCGGCGGTGGCCAACGCGGTGATCGACGCCCTGCGCCCCTTCGGCGTGGTCCACCTGGACATGCCCTACACCCCGGAGAAGGTCTGGCGGGCCATCCAGGCCGCTCGGCGGATGCCCCAGGCCGCGGATTGACCCAGGTCGCCCTACGTCCAATGCTTCTGACGCACGTCGCGTGACCCAAAGGGAGGTTCGATGTACACTGCCGAATTCACCTACCACAAAGCCTCGAGCGTCGCCGAGGCCATCCAGATGCTGCAGCAAAACCCCGAGGCCAAGCTCCTGGCGGGTGGGCACTCGCTGATTCCGGCCATGAAGCTGCGCCTGGCCCAGCCCCCCGCCATCATCGACATCTCCAAGGTGGCCGAGCTGAAGAGCATTCGCCTGGAGGGGAACACCCTGGTCATCGGGGCCGCCGCCACCTACGCCGAGATCGCCGGCCACGAGCAGGTAAAGGGGGCGGCCCCGATCCTGGCCGAGGCCATCCAGCACATCGGCGACCCCATGGTGCGCCACAAGGGCACCCTGGGCGGCTCCTTGGCCCACGCCGACCCCGCCGCCGACCTCCCCGCCGTGGTGCTCGCCTTGGGAGCCCAGATGAAGATCCAAGGGCCAAGCGGAGAGCGGGTGGTGGAGGCTGGCGATTTCTTCCAGGGCATGTTCACCACCGCGGTCGGGCCGGGGGAGATCCTCACCGAGATCCACATCCCGGCCCATGCGGGAAAACAGGCTTACGAGAAGTTCCCCCACCCGGCCTCGCGCTACCCGGTGGTGGGCGTAGCCGTGGTGGTGGGGGCCAATGGGGTGCGGGCCGCGCTTACTGGAGCGGGTGAGCACGCCATGCGCTTGAGCCGGCTCGAGCAGGCCCTCTCCGGAAAACCCCTTACCGCCGAGGCCATCGAGGCCGCCTGCCAGGGCATCGTGAGCCCGGAGGATCTGATGGGCGACCATCTCCACTCCGCCGAGTACCGCGCCCATCTGGTAGACGTGCTGGCCAAGAGGGCTCTGTTGCGGCTGATCTAGGGAGTGCGCCCAAACGCCAAATGCTGGGCATTGTTATGTGCCTTGCGTTTGGCGTTTGGGGTTTGGCGAAAGATGAGGCCATGACTCCTGCTTCCATCGAGGAGACCCAAAGGGCCCTCGAGGCCCACCGCTACGTCACCGAGAGGGGGCTGGCGGTCTCGGTGTTCCTGGCCCTCAAGCTGGGCCGCCCGCTCTTACTGGAGGGCGAGCCCGGGGTGGGCAAGACCGAGATCGTCAAGGTGCTGGCCGATATGCTCGAGACCCGGCTCATCCGGCTGCAGTGCTACGAGGGGCTGGACCTGAACAACGCCGTCTACGAGTGGGACTATGCCCGCCAGATGATGCAGATCCGGCTTCTGGAGGCCAGCGGTGAGCGCGACCAGGAGAGGGTGCGACACGAGGTCTTCAGTTCGGCCTTCCTCCTCGAGCGCCCCCTGTTGCAAGCCCTCAAAACCCAGGGCGGCAAGGCCCCGGTGCTGCTCATCGACGAACTCGACCGGGCTGACGAGGAGTTCGAGGCGTTTTTGCTGGAGTTCCTCTCCGACTGGCAGATCACCATTCCCGAGGTGGGCACCATCAAAGCCGAAAAGCCCCCGGTAGTGGTCATCACCTCGAACCGGACGCGGGAGATCCACGACGCGCTCAAACGGCGCTGCCTCTACTTCTGGATCGATTACCCGGATTTTCAGAAGGAGTACCGCATCGTTCGGGAGAGGGTTCCCGGTGTGCCGGAAAAGCTCGCCGCACAGGTGGTGGCCTTTGTCCAGGAACTGCGCAAGGAAGACCTCTACAAGGCCCCCGGCGTGGCCGAGACGTTGGACTGGGCTTCTTCGCTGATGGCCCTAGACGCCGTGCGGCTCGAGCCAGCCCTGGTCGAGGAGACCCTGGGCGTCCTGCTCAAGTACCAAGACGACGTGGTGCGGGCCAAGAACGCTGCCCAGGACTTGTTGGCCCGGGCCCAGCTCCCCACCCCCCTCTAGCCATGGCCCAACGCTGGCAGATGCCGACTGAACCAGCCCTTCCCGGTGGACAGCTCCTCTCCCAAGCCGTGGGCTTCGTGCGCGAGCTGCGGACCTGGGGCGTCGTGATCACGCCGGGTCAGACCTCCCTCTTCGCCCAAGCCCTGGCCGAAGTCCCGATCTTCGACCCCCAGGTTTTCTACCACACCGCCCGCACCACCCTCATTACCCGGCACGAGGACTACCCCAAGTTCGAGGAGGTCTTCTGGAAGTTCTGGCAGAGGCTGGGCTTGGAGCGCTTCCCCGGCGAACTCCTCCCCCAGACCCCGATTCCCCCCAAAAAAGACCAGAAGCCCCGCCCCGGCGAGGTCGGGCGCGAGCCGAAGCCTGGCCAAGGCCAAGGCCCGCCGGTGCGGGTGATTGACCGGGCGCTCACCTACAGCGAACAGGAGGTCTTGCGGCACAAACGCTTTGACCAGATGAGCGAGGCCGAACTCGAGGCCGCCCGCCGCCTCTTGCATAGCCTCGACTGGCGCATCTCCCTCAGGCCTACCCGCCGCCGGCAGCCGGCCCCTGGCGGGAGCCTACTCGACCTGCGCAGAAGCTTCCGCAAAGCCCTCAAACACCAGGGCGAGTTCGTGCACCTATCCTGGCAGGGGCGCAAGACCAAGCCCCGTCCCCTCATTCTCATCGCCGATGTCTCGGGCTCGATGGAGCGGTACTCCAGGATGTTGCTCCACTTCCTGCATGCCTTTGCTCAGGCCCAGACCCGCCAGGGGGTGCGCACCGTGGAGGCCTTCGCCTTCGGCACCCGGCTGACCCGCATCACCCGCTCGCTGCGGCGGCGCAGCGTGGACGCGGCATTGGCTGAGGTGGGCCGAAGCGTCAAGGACTGGTCGGGGGGAACCCGCATCGGTGGCAGCCTGCACCAGTTCAACCGCACCTGGGCCAAGCGGGTGTTGGGGCGCGGCGCGGTGGTCTTGCTGATCTCGGACGGGTGGGACCAAGGCCAGCCGGAGCTGCTGGCCTTCGAGATGGAGCGGTTGCAAAAGTCCTGCTACCGCCTGATCTGGCTCAACCCGCTGTTGGGCACCCCCGGCTACCAGCCGCTCACGCGGGGGTTGCAGGCGGCTTTACCCTATACCGACGACTTTCTGCCGGTGCACAACCTGGCCAGCCTGGAGGGACTCGCCCGGGCGCTCGAGTCCCTCTGCGAGCGCCCGGGCACCCGCCGCTCAGGGATGACCGCGTAGACCTCTTCCCTACTGCCCCACCCTGACCAGATAGCGAAAACCGATCCCCGGAAGCTCGGCTTGGCCCTGGAAGGTCTGCCCGCTCAAGACATCCCGCCAGGTGCCGCCGGGAAGGACTAGACCCGCGGGATCGCTGCCCTTGTTGAAGGCCGCCAACACCACCTCCTGCCCCGGCTCCCCGCGCAGGAAGGCCAGCACCGCCCCTTCCCCCGCGTAGGCCCGAAAGGCCGGGCTCTGCAAGGGGGCTAAGCTGCCCCGAACCTTGCCCAGTTGCTGGTAAAAGGCCAGCACGTCGGGGTTGCATCGCTCCCACTGGATGGGGTAGCGGTACAGCTCGTTCACCGGGTACTGCCCGGCCTCCCCGGTGAAGCCGCACTCGTCGCCCTGGAAGAAGATCGGCATCCCCGGCAAGGCGTAGAGCAGACCCATCGCCAGGCGCAGCCGCTCCAGCGATTCGCTCGAGGGGGTGTCGCCCAGTCCCCCGCCGCCCAGGTCGGTGAGCACCCTGGGATTGTCGTGCGAGGCGATCAGGTTCCAGCCCTGGCCCACCACCGCTTCCGGGTAGTCGGTGTAGATGCGGGCCAGATCGGCCAAAGCCCGCCGCCCGCTGTAGAGGGCTACCCCGCCGCCCCGGGCGAAGCGCAGCACGATGTCCCGTCCGATGGCGTAGTTCATCAGGCTGTCGGCCTGGTCACCCTGGAGCCAGCTCGGGTCGCGCGTCCAGATCTCGGCCACGATGTAGGCGTCGGGTTTGACGCCCTTCACCACCCGGCGCAGGTCGTGGTAGAAGTCCTCGCGGTTCACGATGCCCTGCGGATGGTCAATGCGAATCCCGTCGAAGCCGAAGCGCATCCACCTCTCGGCCACCTCGAGCAGATACCCCTTCACCTCGGGGTTGGAAGTGTTGAGCTTGGGCAGGCTCCCCACCCCCGAGTAGGTGTCGTAAGCCGAGGCGTCGCCGGGGCTGAAGGGCCACCGCTTGACCGTGTACCAGTTCCAGTACCGGGAGGCCCGCCCGTTTTTCACCACGTCCTGGAAGGCGAAGAAGCCCAAGCCGGTGTGGTTGGGCACGAAGTCGAAGATCACCCGCATCCCCTTGGCGTGGGCCGCGTCCAGCACCCGCCGCAAGAGGGCCTCATCGCCGAACTTGGGGGAGATTTTGCGGTAGTCGTGGGTGT
The DNA here is from genome assembly GCA_040290145.1 of Meiothermus sp. GTDB lineage: Bacteria > Deinococcota > Deinococci > Deinococcales > Thermaceae > Allomeiothermus. Next base: position 11,953 of record PSML01000002.1, read on the forward strand.
CGTAGCCGTGGGCGGAACCGGAGTCGAAGAGCGGGTTGAAGTAGAGGAGTTTGACCCCCAGGGCCTCGAGGTGCGGAAGTTTTTCCAAGACCCCGGCCAGATCGCCGCCAAAGTACTGGTGGCAGCAGTGCATCGGGCCGGGGGGGTCGTTCCAGTTCGAGAGGTAGGGTCTGGGGGCTTGGGGATCCCCCTTCCAGGTCTGGTTGAAGTTGTACTCGTCGGTCTCGAGGGCCTGGGCGTCGTTGGTCTTGTCCCCGTTCCAGAAGCGCTCGGGGAAGATCTGGTAGCCGACGCTCTTCCCCACCCAGTCCAGGCCGGTGAGGGGTTGGTTGACCCCAAAAGGGCCGAAGACGGCGGGTTTGTTGGCGGCGGTCTCGAGGCGAATCCGGTAGCTCTTCACGCCAGCAGGGAGCGCGACGCGCCAGATTTCGTTTCCTTCCTGCCATAGCTGGCGGTGCATGGGGTAGTTCTTGCCCTCGGCCTGGACGATGGCCCACTTCACCGCACCCTCCCCCGCCGCGAAGCGCACCGAGAGCCGGCCCGCCGCCACCGAGACGAACTTGGGCAGCTTGGGGTCGTGCTCGAAGTTGAGGTCGGCGCTGGGTTCGGGGCGGGCCGGGCCGATGCCCGTGGCCTGGGGGTTTTCCGGCTGGGCGCCGATCACCCGCAGCGCGTTCTGCCCGCCGAACCCGTCGTCGGTGCAGCGGTCGGCCTGGGGGTCAAGCTTCTGGCCGAACCCTCCGCCCGCCCACATACTGCCGGGCCACCCGCCGTTGATCAAGAACTTGTAGGTGTATGCCCCCTCCGAGAGATCGAGGCCCTGGGGCGGGGTGTAGGTAAAGGTGACGGGCACGGCCAGGGCCAGCCCCAGCATGACTGACCAAACCATCAAAAATCGCATCGCTCCTCCAGTAGGCGCTCGTCAGGCCGGGTACGGCTGCTCCGACTCGGCGAGCGCTCCCCCGAACATCACGATCAATCCTCGGCCAAGTGCGGCTATTTGGGCAGCACGAACACCGCCGTGGTACGACCGGGCACGCTGAAGGCCCCGCCGGAGAAAGCCGCCTGCCGGGTCACCGGGTCCACCGAGTTGCGCTGGAGCGGGTGAAGCTGCCAGTCGCCGGGCAGGTTGGGGCTGAGCCGAAGGGCCTGCGGGGTGGCGTTGAACACCACCAGGATACGCCGGTAGTTGGGGTCGAGGTCAAGGAGGCCGGGGCGGCTGTCCTCGAGCACCATCGCCACCACCCCCGGACTGTTGCGGGTCTCGAGGAAGGTGAGGCGGTTTTGCACGTCCTCACCGGTGCGCAGGCGGAAGAGGGGGCTGCTCTTGCGCAGGCGCAACAACTCCTGGAAGTAGCTGGCCGCGAAGGCGATATCGGCGGGGCTGGCTTGGAGCGCAGGGTTCGCCAAGAGGGGCTTCATCCAGGGCCAGTTGTCGCGGTTTTTGTCGGCCAGGGGCAGGCCCACCCCCCAGTTGTTGGTCTGGTAGGTCCAGTCGATCCGGTTGAACCAGTCGCCCGAGTCGTAGCTGTCGCGGTCGAGGGACTTCGAGCGCAAAAGGTCATCGCCCGCGTGGAAAAAGGGCACGCCCTGGGCGAGCATCACCAGGCTCAGGGCCAGGTTATTGATCCGCACCCGGTCGGCGAGGTTGTCCTTGGCCGAGGCCTTGGCCTGCACCGCGTCCCAGATGGTCTCGTTGTCGTGGGCGGAGGCGTAGTTGATGACCTCCTGCGGGTCGAGGGCGTAACCTGCCGGGGCATCCCCGTACCGGACCTGTTCACCGGTCACCGGGTTGCCGTTGCGATCGGTGAACCTGTAGTTCTTGAGCCCTGCGGCCAGCCCGGTTTTGAGCTGGTCGGTGAGGGTGAGAAGGCGGTTGCGCTGGAGTTCGGCGCCCCCTCGCTGGTTGGTGAAGTCGCTGGGGTCGCTGAAGAGGCCGGTAGCGAACCCCTGCTCCCGCAGGTCACCGAAGGGGTTTCCGCCCCGGATGGCGTCGCGGATGCGGTCGTTGAAGGTGCCGATACCGGTTCCCGCCAGGTTGATCTGGGTGGCGTTCACCCCCCGGGCGTTGTTGGCGACCTCGCCGAAGTTCCAGCCCTCGCCGTAGATGTAGATCTTCTTGCCATCCACGCCGTCTTTCTCCAGCGTCAAGGCGTCTAGGGCCTTGCGCACCTTTTCCATGTTGGCCTTCATGTGGTGGCCCATCAGGTCGAAGCGGAAGCCGTCCACCTTGTAAGCCTTGGCCCACAGCAGCACCGAGTCCACCAGAAACTTCTCCATCATCCGGTGCTCGCTGGCGGTGTTGGCGCAGCAGGTCGAGGTCTCGAGGTTACCGTCCTTGTTCAGCCGGTGGTAGTAGCCGGGTACGATCCGGTCGAAGACTGACTTTTCGTCCTGGCCCGCCGCGTGGGTGTGGTTGTAGACCACGTCCATCACCACCCGCAGACCGATCCCGTTCAGGCTCTGCACCATCTCGCGGAACTCGAGGGTGCGCGTGGGGCCGTCGGGGTTGGTGGAGTAACTGCCCTCCGGCACGTTGAAGTGGTAGGGGTCGTAGCCCCAGTTGAAGCCGTCCTGGCTGCGAATAGCCGCCACCGCGGCCTGCTGCTCCTCGGAGTCGGGGGGAAACCGGGAGAGGTCGGGGGTGGTCTTCCAGGTGGACTTGTCCTCGTTGATGGTGGCGATGTCGAAGGCAGGGAGCAGGTGGACGTGGGTCAGCCCGGCCTGGGCCAGCTTCTGCAAGTGCTTTATGCCGTTTGAGTTGCGCAGGGTAAAGGCTTTGAAGGTCCCGCGCAGGTCGGCGGGGACGCTGGGGTCCGAGGCGCTATAGTCCCGCACATGGAGCTCGTAGAGCACGATGTCCTCGAAGGCCTCCAGCGGCGGTTTACGCAGCGCATCCCAGCCCTGCGGTTTGAGCGCGGGATCGTTCAGGTCCACGATCTGGCTGCGTTTGGAGTTCAGCGAGAGGGAGAGCGAGTAGGGGTCGGTGACCTGGTTGGTCTCGATCTTCCCGGTGCTGGGCACGAAGACCTGGACTTCGTAGAGGTAGAACTTGTTCTTCCAGTCGGGTCGCCCCGTGAGGCTCCAGACCCCTTTCTCCTCGGCCATCTCGAGGGTCTGGCTAGGGCTTTGCGCTGTGGATGAGTCAAAGAGCAACAGCTTGACCGAGCGGGCCGTGGGAGCCCACAGGCGTAAGGTGGGGAGGTTGTTGACGAAGGTCACCCCCAGCGGGCCATCGTAAAAGAAGAGGTCGTCGAGAACGCCAGGGATTTGCAAGGATGTGGCATCGAGCAGCTTGCCGCCCTCCCCAAAAGCCGCTACTGCGAACTGCCCCTTGAGGATGCCGGGAACCTTCTCGAGCTCATCGGCTGGGAGCTTGAACGCCCGCAGCTCCCGCAGGTGAGGGTACTTGGCCTTGAGCGCGTCGGAGAGGGGGGCGGGCTCGAGGGTGATGGGGAACCCCCCGGTGATCCCGTCGCGGGTCAGGTTGAGCCGGGCCGAGGGGCTGTAGAACAGCCGCACCGTGGCCCCTTGGACGAATCCCGCGGGGTTCCAAGCCACCGTATCGCGGGTCAACCAGTGGGCCTGGGCCTTGGCCAGGTCGCCGGTGGGGAGGGCCGAGGTATCGGGGCGCTGGGTGTAGATCCGGGCGCTACCCGAGAGCACCCAGATCTCCCGCCCGTGCTGGTCGAGCAGGAGGAACATGTCCGGGCCGGGGTCTTTCTCGTCCCCCTTGTGGACGATGAACCCCACCTTCTTGGCCCCCTCCTTGAGCCGGAAGTCCCAGTAGAGGCCGTAGTCGTCCTGGCCGCTGGGCGGGAAGGGCTTCGTCCACTCCACCTGCTCGAGCGTGTCCTGCCACAGGTGCAACCCCCAACCGGCGTAGTTGCCGTCCGGGCGGAAGTAGTGCAGGCGGGCTTTGCCGGGCTCGAGCGGGGGGGCCGGCTGGAGGTTGGTTTTGGGGGCGGCCGGGGTCTGGGCGGCCTGACCGCTCACCGTGCGGAAGGCGTTTCTCCCGCCGTTGCCGTCGTCCACACAGCCCTCCGCCTCCGGATCGATCTTGCCGTCCGGCCCGGCCAGGCTGCCCCCGGCGCACATATCGCGCGGCCACTGCCCGTTGATGAAGAACTTGTACTGCACCCTCCCCGGCTGCACCTCCACGGTGACCGTCCAGACCCCGTTCTCGAGCCGCATCGGGGTCTCGCCCCAGCCGTTCATCTGCCCGCGCAGGCTGACCGAGCGCACCTCGGCTCCCTGCGGGGGAGCGTACTTGAAGGTCACCGGGGCAGCCCAACCCCAACCCATAACCAGCCACAACACCCACAGCAAACGCATAGACTCCTCCTCAAACCCGGCAAGGGCGTGGTCCTCGACTTGAAGCGCTTCCACATTACCCCAAATCCGGCCTGCGTGGCTAGCGCCCCCAAAGTGGGCCAAGGGTTGGTGATGGGGGCTCTTTCACGAGCTACCGGACCAGATGAGGCCCTGGTATAATCCCGGAGTTCAGGTGCATCTATGCGCGCTCGCAATGTCATCTTGCTTCTGATCATCGGGTTGATGGGCCTGTTTGCTGGATTCAACTGGCCCTTGTTCACGAAGCGGGAAAGCCTTTCCCTCCTGCTGACCCAGGTGGAGGCCCCCTTCGGGCTCATCCTGCTGATCCTGATGGGCCTTTTGGTGATCGGGTACTTCCTCTACAGCATCGGCCTGGAGCAGTCGGCCTTGCTCGAGGTCAAGAGGTATGCCCGCGAACTCCTGGCCCAGCGCAAGCTGGCCGACGACGCCGAGGCCAGCCGCTTCAGCGAACTCAAGAAGTACCTCGAGGCCGAGTTCGAGGCCATGAAGCAGGTGGACAACCAGAAGCTCTTGGCGCGGCTCGAGCAGCTCGAGGAAAACCTGCGCAACAACATCGAGAAGGCGGGGAACACCCTGGCGGCCTACATCGGCGAACTCGAGGACCAGATCACCGGACAAGACCGCCACCCCCCCTTCGAGCCGCCGCGTAAGCCTTGAGGCCCGGATTGAGGCAGGCCCTATCTCCTGCTAGAGTAGTCTGCGCGTGGGCCGTTAGCTCAGCCGGTTAGAGCGGGGGACTCATAATCTCTTGGTCGCAGGTTCAAGTCCTGCACGGCCCACCAAGCCCAAAGCGCCCCCCTCCCCCTTGCGCTATGCTTTAGCCGTGCAACGGGCCGTCGCCAAAGGGGGCAAGGACAAAAAGGTGCGCAACTTCTATCCGGGGCTCTTCGCCGACGAGCTTCAGGAAGTTCCCCCTCAGCCCGGAACCACCGAGGTCTATGGCGCGGAAGGCCAGTTTTTGGCGGTAGGCTACTACGACCCCCAAAGCCGGGTGGCCCTGCGGATCTATCGCTGGGACAAAGGGCCGCTGGACAAGGCCTTCTTCACCCGGAGGTTCCGCCGGGCCCTAGAGAGGCGCTCGGGCCTGGGCCTCTCCTACCGCCTGGTCCACGCCGAGGCCGACGGGCTGCCGGGGCTGGTGGTGGATCGGTTCGCTGAGGTGCTGGTGCTCCAGGTGCGCAACCGGGCCATGGAAGCTCTGCGCGGGGTGTGGCTTCCAGCCCTGCTGGAGGCGATTCGGCCCCAGGGCATCTACGAGCGCAGCGACGTGGACTCGAGGCGGCAGGAGGGTCTACCCGACAAGACCGGGGTGATCTATGGGGAGGTACCGGAGGTGCTCGAGGTCGAGGAGGACGGGTTGGTCTTCCCGATTCCCCTAGCCCTGGCCCAGAAAACCGGCTTCTACCTCGACCAGCGGGAGAACCGCCGCCTGTTCGAGGGCCTGGTCAGGCCCGGCGAGCGGGTGCTGGACGTGTACAGCTACGTGGGGGGCTTCGCCCTGCGGGCGGCGCGGAGGGGAGCTTTGGCGCTGGCGGTGGACAAGGACTTAGAGGCCCTGGGTGTGCTGGATCGGGCAGCGGCCAGGGCCGGACTGCGGGTGGATATTCGCTCCGGGGAGGCCCTCGGCATTTTGCACGGACTGGCCACCCAGGGCCAGGCTTTCCACCACGTCCTGCTCGACCCGCCCACGCTGGTCAAACGGCCCGACGAACTGCCCCGGGTCAAGCGGCATCTGGTGGACCTGGTCCGCCCGGCCTTGCGGATGCTCGAGCGGGGGGGGTGGCTCTGGCTCTCGAGCTGCGCTTACTACCTGGGGGTGGAGGAGTTGCTCGAGGTCTCGCGCCGGGCCGCCGCCGACGAGGGCCGCCGCCTGCGGGTGCACACCCTCACCTACCAGCCCCCCGACCATCCCTGGAGCCTGCACGTCCCGGAGTCGCTGTACCTGAAGACGCTGGTGTTGCAAGACGACCCCCTGTAAACCTCAGCGCAGGGCAAAGGCCCCGTTGGCCAGAAATTTGGTGATGGCCTGGGCCATGGCCTGGGCGAGCTTTTCCCGATAGTTGGGGTCGGCCAGCCGGGGTCCTTCCTGGGGGTGGTTGGCGAAGCCGATCTCGGTCAGGATGGCCGGGATCCGGGCATTGCGGATGACGTAGAAGGGGGCCGACTGCACCCCCCGGTCCACCGCCCCGGTGACCTCCACCATCGAGTCGTGGACCATCTGGGCTAGCCGCCGGGAGAACTGCAGGTTGGCCTGGGCCACCACGTCGCGGGCGGCCTGCTGGGCCAAGCCTCGAGCCTCGCGGGTGAGCTGTTGGCCGAGGTCTCCCCCGCCGTTCTCCCGGATCACCTGGGCCAGCAGGCTGGGGCTCATGGTCTCACCGAAGTAGTAGACCTCGATCCCCTGGGCCGGGCGCACCGCCGAATTGACGTGAATCGAGACGAAGAGGTTGCGCTTGCTGCTGTCGGTCATGGCCGCCCGCAGCCCCAAGTCGGTGCGCTTATCGGCGGAGAGGTGCACGTCTTGGGTGCGGGTCATCACCACCTGGATGCCCTGGGCCTCGAGGAGCCGCTTGATCCGCAGCCCCACGTCGAGGGTGATGGCCTTCTCGACCACGTAACCCACCGCACCGGGGTCGATCCCGCCGTGGCCGGGGTCGATCACCACCACCGGGGGTTTTTTATTCGAAGTCGGTTTGGGGGCGGGAGCCGGGGGGGGTGGCGCTTTACCGGTAGGGGCAGCCTGGGTCACGTCCACGATCAGGCGTTTCCCGTCCCCGTCGTCGAAGACCTGGGTCTTGGCCTCGGCGCCGGGTTTGAGGCGCACGTAGACCACCGTCCCGCCCGTACCCGGCACCACCTGGTAGGAGGCCACCTGGTCGGAGTTCACATCTTCGTCGGCCGCGGCCTGCCGCACCCCCAAAAAGCGCAGGGTGAGGGTTCCTTTGTCGCTCGAGACCGTGTAGGTAGCGGCTTTGGGCAGGTCAAAGACCAGCCGGGTGAAACCATCGTGCAACCCCACCCGCGGGAAGGCCAGGGCCGGAAGCAGCAAAAACCAAACCAACGCCCAAAGACGCATCTGGGGCCATTATAAGCCGAAGGATCCTCTTCAGGACGTTCATCCACGGCTCATGCCGGGATCGTCGCCGGTCATTTTTGGGCTCTAGGATGGCCTTTCCGACCACCTCCCCTAACCCCGACCAACCTGTAACGCGGCGGTAACGGCAGGGGGGCTACACTCGGGCCAGACAGGTTTGGAGGCGCGGGGCGAACAGAGATCGCCAAGTCGGTCCCCTTTAGGACCCGCGCCTCCCATCAGGAGAGGCCATGACCTACACGGTTACAGACTATGTCGCGGTTCGCCGGCTGCGGGATCCTGCCATCCGCCGGAGGGTTACCCGGCTCGAGGTCATTCTCCCCAGCGGCCAGCCCTCTACCACAGAAACCCGGCTCAACCAAGCCCTGCGCTCGGGAACGGGGGTCATCGGGTTGCCTTGCGCAGCGGTCGCGTATCTAGCGATCTGCTGGGGGCTGGGCGAGCCGTTGCTGGAGGGCCACCTCCTCTGGGGATTGCTCTCGCTGGGCGGAGGACTGGCGCTCGCCCGCGGCCTCATGGGGGTCTACCGGGAACTGTTGTGGCGGCAGGTGCTGCGCCAGCTCGAGCATCGGTTTGACCGGCGGAGTAAACCCCGTCCGGCCCGGCACCCCTCGAGACCCCATGACCGGCGCCCGGACCAGGCGGTCTCACGTCCGGCCTAGATTTGCCCTAAAGAGCCCGGGGGAGTTGGCTCACGAGCTTCACAGCCAAGCCGGTAGGATAAGGCCCATGAGAGGTGGATTTTCACCACGCATCGCTGGGCTCTTGCTGGCGGTCAGCGCCCTCTTGCTGGGGGCGCGTTTCGCCGGTTTCAGCGTCGAGGCCAATGGAGATCAGCAGGTGGACCTCGCCACCGGCGTGACCACCCTTCCCCGAGGAGGCACCCTCACCGACAGCAAGAACGGCCTCAAGCTGGTGGCCCCTTACATCCAGTACAAGGACGGGGAGTTCATCCGGGCCCGGCAGGCCCAGCTCAACACCGGCGACACCCGGTTCAACGCGCTCGAGCTGGACTACCAGTTCAAGGGCGAGGTCTTGCGGCTCAAGGGGCTGACCTTGAGCTCCAAGGATTTTAGCCAGATCAGCGCGCAAGAGGGGCTGGCCTGGCTGGCTGAGGACCGCCTGGTGCTGGCGGGGGAGATCCGTTCGCAAAGCCCCCAGCTCCGGGCCAACAAGATGGTGGTGGACTCGCAAAGCCGCCAAGCCCTGGTCATCGGCAGCTTCAGCTTCCAGGACGGCAACGTCCGCCTCAGCGGCAACCGGGCCGACAGCCTGCTCCTGTTGACCTTCCAAGGCGGTAAGACCCAGGCCACCAGCCGGGTGCCCGCCGACGTCCTGGCCCGCCTGCGGCCCTTTGCCGATAGGCTGTAGCGATGCGCTGGCTGGCCGTCGCCGCGGCAGTCGGGCTAGCCGGGCTCGGGGCCGCTGCCCCCCTCCCCGAGCCCTGCGCGGGCCGCCCCTACACCCTCGAGACCCCGCAGGGTGTCCTCGGCGGGGGCAGCCTCGACTATGACGGCGAGGTCGCGGTGTTCGGCGAGGGGGCCTGCCTTGAGGCTCCCGGCCTCTCCCTGCGGGCTCCGGCGATGCGTTACCGCGAGTCGGAGCAGGTGCTCGAGCTCGCCGACCTCGAGGCCCAGACCCCCAGCTACCGCTTCCGGGCGAGAGCGGGCGTGGTCAGAGGAAAGATCTTCGAGGCCAGGGGGATCTGGCTCACCCCCTGCCGCTGTGGCGAGGATTTGCTGACGGTCTCCGAAGGGGCCCGCTTCAACCTCGACACCGGGGATCTCCTGTTGGACGAGGTGAGCGTGGAGCTATTCCACCTCACCGTTTTGCGCTCGAAAGAGCTCCTGCTGGACCGCCAGGCCCTCTCCACCCCGGGGGGTTTGGCCGCGGTCTTGGGGCTGAGCCCAACAGCGAGCCGTGCGGCGTCGGATGGCACGGCAGGGACCAGCGGCCTGCTCTTTCCCCTGCGCATCGGTTACGACCGGGGGCTGATCCTGGGGGTCGAGGAACTCCCCCTTCCCACCGATCCAGGGGATCTCCGCCAGGGCACCTTCAACCTCACCCTGATCGCCCGTGGTCTAGGAGGAGCAGAGCAGCTCACCTTTGGGGTAGGGGTGATCCGTGAGGGCAAAAGCGGTAGCTTCCGCATGTCAGCCGGCCAGGACGGCTTTCATTTGCGCAGCCGGGTCGAGGACGGCCCCCTCTTCTTCGCCAACGACACCGACCGGCAGCTCGCCGAGGCCGGGGCCCGCTGGGGGCTGGACTGGGCAGGGGTCTCGCTCCAGCCCTTCTTGCGCATGGCCCAGGAGGACGTGGACATGGACAACCCCAGTCCCCAACACCCGGTGGTCACGGGAATGACCCTGGGAGCCGAGGCCCGCTATCCGCTGACTTACCGAGAGGGGGCCCTGGGCTTGCGGCTCGAGCCCTGGGCCGTGGGGGCGGTCTACGACCGGGAATCCCCCCCCTATCTGGCCTTCGGGGGGCTGCTGGAGGGCCGCTACGACGGGGAGTTCTCCCTGCAGCTGGCCTACCAACAGGGCTGGGAGGTGGGCTCGAGCCGATTCGCCTATGAGCGCCGCAAACCCACCCAGTTGGTCTCGCTGGGGCTACAGGTGCCCAAATCCCCGGCAGGCCGCCTCAACCTTCAGGCCAGCTACGACTTCTACGGTGTCCAGGCCAAGGCCACCTTGCGGTATGGATTTCCCACCCCGGCCGGGGAAGTCTGGCTCGAGGGCCGATCGCGCATCGGGGCGGGGCTCAACTGGCAGCAGGGGGAGTTGCTGGTGGGGTTCCTCCCCAACCCGCCCGACTGTACCTACTCCTTCAGCCTCTCCCCCACCCTGGGGTATGATCTCATCCGCCAGGGCTTTAGCCGGGCGGGGCTCGAGGTGCGTTACGCCGACTGCTGCTTCATCTGGAAGGTGGGTTACCAGAACCTATTCATCCCGCAGAGCGAGGGTGAAACGGTGGGCGGGCGGTTTTCCTTCGGGCTCGAGCTACGCTAGCCCGGTCCAAGGTGTATGACCCGTATTGATCGCTACCTGCTGCGGGAGATCCTCCCCCCCTTTCTCTTCGGGATCTCCCTCTATGTGGCCTTGGTCCTGTTTTCCAACCTCCTGGCGCGGGCCCAGTGGGTGGGAGGGGTTCCCGTAAGCAGCCTGTTGCAGTGGATGGGGCTGCAGATCCCTTTCATCTTCAGCCAGACCCTTCCTTTGGCCACGCTGTTGGGGGTTTTGATCGGCTACAGCCGCCTCTCGCGGGAGAACGAGCTGCTGGTGATGCAGGCCGGGGGCATCTCGGTGTTGCGCACCGCCCGTTGGCTTTTGCTGGGCGGGGCGATCCTGGCCCTCTTCTCCTTGTACCTGAGCGAGCGGGTAGTGCCCTGGGCCAATCAACAGACCGCCGTGGTGTGGTGGGACAAAGTGGCCACCGGCACCAGCGGGCTGGGTTGGCTCACCGGGCGGGAGTTGCGGATCGGGGAGTATCTGCTGTTCTTTGACGGCTACGACAACACCACCGGTGAGGTCCTCAACGTCCGGCTCCAGCAGTGGAAGGGCCAGGCCCTGAGCGTGGTATTCGCCCAGCGGGGGCGGCTGGAGGGCTACCGGCTCAAGCTGCAGGGCTTCCGGCTCTACACCCTGGACCTCGCCAAGCTCCCGGTTCCCGACTTCAAAAGCCTGGACGAGGTGGAGAGGTATCTGCCCGAGCTCATCCGGGCGCAAAACGTGAGCCGAGACCCCCAGGCCAGCCTGGTGATCACCCTGCCACAAAACCGCGACCAGCTCGTGGCCAACTTCGCCGGGGGCGGCTTCGAGAGCCCCTATCCCCCCTCGTACTGGTGGAAGCGTCTGCAAATCCCCACCCTGACCCCCGCGGAGGCCCGGGAGGCCCGGGTCAACCTGCACTCGGCCCTGGCGGTCTCGCTGGCCAACCTGGTGATCCTCTTTTTGGCCTTGCCGGTGGCCGCCCGGCGGGCCAGCAGCCCGGCGGTGGCCCTGGGGCTAGCCCTGGGGCTCACCATCGCCTACTACACGGCCTTGAGCCTGGGCAAGCTGATGGCGCTATCCGGGCTGGTCCCGGCGGAGCTGGGGGTCTGGGGCGCCAACCTGCTGGCCCTGGCGGTGGCTTTTGGGCTAGGGAAAGGAGTATACCGCTAGGGGGTGGGCCGACTTCCACCCCGACCCCTTCTTTATGGTTCCGATTCTCGATCTCAAACGCGAATATCAAACCCTCAAGGACCAGATTGACCTAGCCGTGGGCCGGGTGCTGGCCTCGGGCGGCTACGTCGGGGGCGAGGAGGTCACGGCCCTCGAGCGCGAACTCGCGGGCTACCTGGGGGCTTCCCAGGTGGTCACGGTGGCTTCCGGCACCGATGCCCTCTTCATCGCCCTCAGGGCCCTGGGGATCGGGCCGGGGGACGAGGTCATCACCACCCCCTTCACCTTCATCGCCACCGTGGAGGCGATTCAGCACGCCGGGGCCAAGCCGGTGCTGGTGGACATTGACCCGCAAACCTTCAACCTCGAGCCCGCCCACCTGGCTTCGGCCCTCAGCCGGCGCACCCGGGCGGTCCTCCCCGTGCACCTCTACGGCCAGCCCGCCCCGATGCGGGAGATCCGGGCCTTGGCCCATCGCCACGGCCTGCTGATCCTGGAAGACGCCGCCCAGGCCATCGGGGCGCGGTACTGCGCGGAGGGGGAGCCCGGCCAGATGGTCGGGAACCTGGGCGACGCGGCGGGCTTTAGCCTCTACCCCACCAAGAATCTGGGCGCCTATGGGGACGCCGGGTTCATCGCCACCTCGAGCCCCGAGGTGGCCGAGGAGGCCCGGCTCTTGGCGGCGCATGGCTCCAAGGTGCGCTACCACCACATCCGCCCGGCCGGCTACACCAGCCGCCTCGATGCCCTCCAGGCCGCCATCCTGCGGGTCAAGCTGCCCTACCTGGAGGGCTGGAACCGCCGCCGCCGCGAGATCGCCCGCCGCTATGACCAGGGGCTGAAGGATGTGCTCGAGACCCCCTACCCGGCCCCTTACGCCTACCACGTCTACCACCAGTACACCGTGCGCACCCCGGAGCGCGACCGGCTCGCGGCCTTCCTCAAGGAACAGGGGGTGGGCAGCAGCGTCCACTATCCGCTTCCTGTCCATCTGCAGCCGGCCTACCAGGGCCTAGCCCCTCCAGGGAGCCTGCCGGAAAGCGAAAAGGCGGCCCGCGAAGTCCTCTGCCTGCCCATGCACCCCTTCCTCGAGGACGCCCAGGTCGAGCGGGTGATCGAGAGCGTGCGCCGCTTCTTCGGCGCTTGAATCCCAGGTGACATTCCGCCCCCGGTGGAGGGGTAAGCTTCCAGTATGGCGACGAAGCGCGTAGTCGTGCACCAACTGGTTGGCCATCGGTTTTTGGGCATCAACGAGCAAGGCGACAAGGTGTTGATCGACGGGGATCAGCCCGCCAGCGGGATGCGCCCGATGGAGTTGCTGCTGGCCGCCCTGGCGGGCTGCACCGCCTATGACGTGGTGGACATCATGAACAAAAAGCGCCAGCCCCTGGCCCGCTACCGCGTCGAGACCGAGGGCGTTCGGGCCGAGGAGCACCCCCGGCGCTACACCCGCATCGTGGTCACCCACATCGCCTCGGGACCCAACGTGACCCAAGAGGCCCTCGAGCGGGCGGTGGAGCTCTCCCACACCAAGTACTGCTCGGTCTCGGCCACGCTCAACGCACAGATCGAGACTCGAGTGGTGGTCGAGCCCTGGGTGGGCGAAGTCCCGGCCTGAGCCCCTCTAGCTCGAGAGGTGGTGCAGCAAAGCCTGCTCGAGGAGCACGGGCTCGAGCTCGATCACCTGGCCGAAGCGCAAGAAGACCAGCCGCACCCGGGGATCCACCCCCCAGACCTCCCGCACGGCCTTGCGGTAGAGCGCCAGTTGGAAGTGGTAGCGCTCGGGGAGGGCCCGGTGGTCGGTCTTGTAGTCCTCCAGATACCACGCCTCACCCACGCGGTAAAGCCGGTCGATCACCCCCTGCCAGACCGTCGAGCCGTCGGGCAGAGCCAGGGGCAGTTCGGGGTAATCCTCGTCGCGGGGCCAGGGGAGTTCCCGGCCCAGCAGGGCCTGGTATGCTCGGAGGAGCTCTTGCGCCTCGGCCAGGATGCTCTCGCGCTCGGCGGGGTCGAAGGGGAACATCACCTCCTGGGCCTCGAGCGTCGCCCGGTGGGCTGGATGCTCGGGGTTCCAGCCTTGGGCAATGGCGGTGTGGACCAAAGTACCCAGGGCCCGGGCGCGCCCCGGAACCTCCTCCCCCTCCTCCAGATCCGGTAGGGGCAGGGGCTCGTGCTCGGCTACTGTTCGCCCCAGAGCCGACGGGGAGGACAGCGGAGGCCGGGGCAAGGGCTCAAAGACCCGCTCGAGCCAGGGGGGCGCAGGCGGGCTCGGCTTGGGCTTGGGCGGTTCACCGGGGGGAAGGGGGCGGTAGTTCCAGCTCCGCTGCACGTAGTCGGGGCGCTCGAAGGGGCGGGCTTTGGGGCCGAAGCCCATCTTCGCCAGCACCCCGGCCCAGCCCTCGGGATGGCCCGCCTTGACCGAGCCGGTGAGGATCAGCACGTCCCGGGCACGGGAAGCCGCCACGTAGAGCAGCCGATGGCTCTCGGCTTCCTCGCGAGCCCTGGCCCGCTCGCGCAGCTCGTCGAAAAGCGGGGTCTGGGGTAACGCCACCGTGCCGTCGGGGCCCAAGTAGGCGGGCTGGGAAGGGGGGGAGTTGCGCCGCCCCAGGTCAAAGACCGCCACCACCGGCCACTCCAGCCCCTTCGCGGCGTGGACGGTCAGGAGCTGCACCCCCTCCCCCGACTGCGGCACGTCCCCGGCCTCGGCCTGGTGCGAGAGCAGCCGCAAGCGCTCGAGCAGCACCTCAAGGCCGCTCGGCGGGGAGGAGGCCACTTGGAAGAGGAGCGCGTCCACGTTCTCCCGGGCCCGGGGCCCTAGCGCGTCGAGGTAGGCCCGGCCCCCGATCAAAGGCTCGCGCACCAGGAACTTGAGGGCTTCCAGCGGCTTCGACCGCAGCACCGTCCCCTGGATCAACCGCAGCCGCGCGTGGACCTCAGGGAACTCGGCTTGCAATAAGGCCAAAGGATCAGCCGAGCAGAGGATCCGATCGACCTCAGCCAGCCCCAGCCCGCCCAAGGGACCCCGCAGCCAGGCCGCCAGCGAGAGCCCGCGCGGGTCGAGCGCCACCCGCAGGGCGTGGTAGAGGTCGCGCACCTCGAGCCGCTCATAGTAGCCCCGACCTTGCAGCAGCACGTAGGGCAACTCGAGCCGTTGAAAAGCCTCCTCGAGAAAGCCGAGGCTGTTCCTCGAGCGCACCAGCACCGCCATCTCCGCGGGGTCTACTCGCTGGGCCAGAGCGCAGAGCCGCTCGGCCAGGATCTGGGCCTCGAAGGCGCGAAGCTCGTCGAGGGTCACTTCGCCTTCAGCCCAGTGCACCTCGAGGCGTCCTTGGACCTCCCGCACGCCCACGACCGGCGGGGCTTCCTCCGGGCCGAACCCTAGCCCACCGGTGAGCCGGTTGAGGAAGCGCACCAGCACCCGGCTGTGCCGGTAAGTGGTGGTGAGCGGAGGCAAGACCTCCCCTTCGGCCAAGGCCCGGCGAAACACCTCCACGTCGGCGTCGCGGAAGGCGTAGATGCTCTGCTTGGGGTCACCCACCGCCTCGATGGGCAGCCCGGCGGCCTCCAAGGCCCGGAAGAACTGGCCCTGCAAGGGGTTCACATCCTGGAACTCGTCCACCAGCACCACCCGGTACCGCTCCAGCAGGCGCTCCACCGCAGGGGGGCGGGTGACCAGCTCGAGCGCCCTCCGCTCCACCTCGGGGGGAGGGAGCAGCCCAGCCCCCAGGCGCTGGGTGTAGCTGGCCAAGACCGCCGCGTAGACCCTGACCAGCGCGGCGTTCTCCTGGCCGGGCGCGGGGGTGTAGGTGCTGGCCAGCGAGCGCTTGCTGAACAGGTGCAGCAAGGCCTCGCCCATCTCCGGCCTGACCTGGCCGAACAGCGGGTGGCCCGGCTGCGACGATAGGTAAAGCAGCGAGCGCCACTCCTCCTCGAAGAGGGCCCGAGCCTCCCAGTCCCCTATGGGCGAGAAGTCCGGATCGAGAGAGAGGAGGGGGGCAGCGCGCCGCAGGCACTCCATCATAAAGCCGTGGATGGTGGTGAGGGTGGCCCCGGAAAGCTCCCGCCGGGCCTCCTCGAACCGTGGACCCAGCCCCGGCCCGATGGCCAGATCGAGGTAGCGGCCCGTGGCCAGGACCTCCTCTATGGCCTCCCCTACCCGCAAGCGCAGCTCGTCGGCGGCCTTGCGGGTGAAGGTCACGCCGGCGATGCGCCTCAAGGGGGTTCCCGACTCGAGCAGGCCCAAGTAGCGCAGCACCAGGCTGGCGGTTTTGCCTGTTCCGGCGGAGGCGACGCGGATCTTCACGGCAAAACCCTAGCCACTCCCCTATTGCCCCGCAGCACCTCCGTCACCTCAGGGCCCCTCCGGAGGTTCAGCACCTTGATCTCAGCCTCGCCGGTTTCCATCGCCACCTCAGCCGATCCTCCCCTCCCGGCACACATCCCGCACCCCGCACTCCCGGCACTGAAACCCTGGTCTGGGGCTCACCTCTCCCCGGCGGAAGCGCTCCCACGCCTCCTGCACCTTCAGGGCCCGGTGCTTGATCTGGCGTTTCACCGCCCCCCCCTCCCGCGTGATGGGCGCCTCATAGGCCTCCATCGGCTCCCCCAGCACCGGCCACACCAAGATCCGCACCGCCCTGACCTGGCGCGGGTTACGCTCCAGCAGATACCCGGCCAGCCAGAGCTCGCTCCAGCGGCCGCGCAAAAACTCCTTGGGCTCCATCCTTCCGGGCTCGGTGAAGGTGTAGAGGCTGACCTCGCCGCCCCGGTTGAGGGCCGCGTCGATGCGGGCCTGGGGTTCTCCCTGGGTGGGGAGGACCAGGCCGAAGGTGAGCGAGAAGAGGGGTTCTTGGAAGCGCTCGAGCCAGCCCGCCCCTTCCGCGTAACGGGCCTTGAGGGTCTCGAAGCGGGCCTCGTTCAGACGCTGGACACCCCGTAGCTCACGCACCAGTTCCTGCCACCATGGCCTCTCCTCGCGGATTCCCAGGCGGCGCTCGATCCAGAAGCGGAAGGGGCAGGCTTCGTAGCGCCGAAGCCCCTCGACGGTGGCCGTCCCCAGCGTGAGCGTCGAGAGCTTGGCGCGGTAGGGGACTCCCTCCCCGACCTCGAGGGCACTCCCCGGCGGAACCTCGGGCAGACCCGGGGCACGACCCCGGACCAAGGCTGGCTCGGGCAGGTTTTGCCGCTCCTGGTCGGCCTCGGGGTAGGTGATCGTGACCTCCTCGGCCCTCGAGCGCAGCTCGGCCAAAAGCAGGCGGTCCCGGCCCTGGAAGCGCCGGGGCAGCCCGACCTGACCGAGCAGGGCTTCCAGGGCGATCCGGTCTTCCTCGGGGATGAAGTAATCCTCGCGCTCCCCCACCCGGTAAGCCCCCTCCACCGCATAGGTCAGGTAGAGCCTCTTGTACCGGATCCCGCTGGCCAGGGTAGGGGTGAGCAGGGCCACCCCGCCGGGTCTTTGGGCGGGCTCGTAGGTCTCGGCGACGAGGGCCGCCCACCAGGGGCGGAAGTCGGGACCGTTCGCGATGCGCCCGGCCTCCTTGGCCCGCTCGAGCAGGAGTTCCCGCCGGGGGCCTTGGATCTGCGGCAGGCTGTCGAGCAAACCCCTGGCCCAGCGCTCTGGGTCGGGGCCGGGCTCCAGGCGGTCTATCCAGCTCTGCCAGAAGTCGGCCAGGCCCATCTCGGCGGCCAGACATCCGACCGCCTCGCGCCCGGCCAGGCCGCGCTCCAAGGCCGCCCGGCCCAGCGGGGCGAGTTCGGGGATCGAGAGGAGCTTGCTGGGGGTGGGGTGGTCGGGCAGCTCCAGGAGGGAGAGGAGCAAGCGCCCCTCGGGGGTGTCGGCGGCGGTCTTGGGGGTCTGCTCGACCAAGGGTACGCCGTACTCGTCGGCCAGGGTGAGCAAGGCCGCCTGGCGGCTCTCCGGGGCCACCACCGCCAGGTCGAGCGGGCTCATCCCCTGGGCCAGGTCGCGCTTGATCGAGCGCAAGACCCACCTGGCCTCGCTCACCGGGTTGGGGGCGCGATAGGTCTGGACCTGGGGATCGCACGGGGGGGGGATTGGGCTGGCCTCGAGGTTCGGCAAAGCCGCCCAGACCTGAATTCTCCTGGCCAGGGCGTTCAGGAAGCGGATCTCGACCGGGGTCAGCTCGCGGAAACCGTCCACCACCAAAAGCGCTAAGCCGTCCTCGAGCCTGTACTCCCCCGACTCCACCAGGCGCAAGGCCTCGAGCCGGAAATCATCGTAGTCCCAGCGGCCCCAGACCTCCTTGAGTTCCTCGTAGCGCCGGTAAACCCGCACCAGGCGGCGGGCCTCCGGGCCCCGGGCGGGGATCTCCTGCGGGCGAACCCCAAAGCGCTTGGCCTCGGCCACCGCGCGGGCGAAGAGGCGGGCTTCGCCGGGGCTGGGCAAGCGGTCGTCGAGTTCGCGCAGGGCCTCCCCCACCAGGGCCACCCGCCCGGGGCCGGTGAGGATGGGTCTGAGGCCGGCGTTGCTGGTGAGGAGGCGGTAGTAGACCCGCTGGAAGGACATCACCTCGAGCCCCATCACCCCGCCCCTTTGGGTGGCCCGCCGGTACACGTAGGCCCGCTGGTGGGGCAGTCCCACCCACCAGACCCGCCCCCGCCGCGATAGGGTTTCCTGGGCGCGCTCGAGCAGCCGGGTGGTCTTGCCCGAGGCAGGCGGCCCGACCAGGAGCTTCATCAAGGGCCATTCTACCCCGCTATCCGCCGTTCACCGCGCATCCGGGGCCACGCCGGGCTCGGGAAAGCGGAAGGCGGCCCGCAGGTAGGCCTCGCGCCAGCGGGGCTCGGGGCGGGGAAGGTTGTTCGGGGTGAAGCGCAAAATCCCCACCACCCGGCCCTGGTAGGTGAGGAAGCAGCGGTAGCCGCGGGGCTCGAGCACCACGTAGTTGGCCAGGTTAAGCTCGCGCTGGAGCCGCGGGAGCCGGTTGGTGAAGCGGCGGATGAGCTGGGGGTCGGGGCCTTCCTGCCGGGTGAGGGCCTGGGCGAGGTCCTCCAGCCCTAGCTGCACCGGCTCAGCCAGGGCATCCAGGGTGAGGCGGGTGAGGGCGAAACCGGCCCGGCCCAGCACCACCCGCAACAGCCAGCGGTTCTCCGAGGCGCGCTCGAGGTACATGAACTCGAAGCGCAGGTTGTCGGCCACCTCCTGGCAGCGGCTCAGGTACTCGGCGTTGAAATCCTGAGCCCATCCCCACCCCAGGGTGAGGCCCAGCAGCGCGGCGAGAACCCGGCGCACCCTCCCTCCTCTAGGGCCGCACCCAGCTCAAGTAGCCCAGGCACATCTCGTCGGTGGTGCCTTCGCCCCAGACCATGTAACGCGGCTCGAGCGGCTCCCCGCCGGGGCCGGGGATCGCTCGGGAGTTGTCGTAGACGCAGGTGATCCGCACGGTGTCGCCCCGGTTGGCCCGAATGGGTTCTTTGAACCAGTACTCGCCCTGCCAGCGGAAGTCCCAGCGGGGGATGTCCAGCAGGGTCCGGGCGCGGGGGGTGCCGGGGTTCAGCTCGAGCTTGATCCTGACCCCGCGCAGGTGCATGTGGGCGGCGACCCCCAGCAGGATCCGGTCGGTGGCCACCGGGCGGTCGCAGGTGGTGACCTGGCTCGAGCCGTCCCCGATGTCGCGGGATTGGTACTGGGCCGGGTGGGTGTTGCAGAGGAAGTGGGAGCCTTCGGCCACAAAGCGCATCCCGCTCTTGGCCAGGGCATGGTCGCGGGTGCAGCGCTCGCCGGTGCCGCCAGGCGGACAGCGGATCTCCACCGGGGCCACCAGGGCGTTGCCCAGCAAGGGCTTCAGGCCGGCCTCGCCGGGGGCGGTGGCCAGCTCGAGGCGGGTCTGGTCAGGGGCCGCCGGGCCTGCCGCCAGGTTGTAATGCACCTGCATCACGATCCTCGAGCCCGCCCGCAGCAAAAGCCCGGTGCCCTGGGGGAAGTCGGTGCCCTGGGTACCGGGCACCCAGAAGCCCAGCGGGACCCCTGAGTCGGCGGGGTTGCCGGAGAGCCCCGGCCCACCGAAACAGGGCCATCCCGGCCTGCCGTCGCGCCCGTCGCGGGCTTGGGCCAAGGCCAGCTGCTGCGGCCCGATCACGAAGAGGATCACGTGGTGGACCAGCTGGCGCTGTCCGGGCCGGATGCGGTAGCCGGTCACGAAGAGGTCGCGGTTCAACCCGGGGTCAATCAGCATGCAGCGGTAATCGTCGGCCAGCCGGACGTCGGGGGTGTAGGGCTGGGGTGGTTTGAAGCTGTAGGGAAGCGGCGCGGAACCCGCCCCCGGCGGGGGTAGCGGCAAGTAGCGCAGCCGCCCCAAAGGGGCTTGGGCCTCGGCCCAGCGAACCAGGGTCTGGACGGTCTCGGGGCTCAGGCGGCGTTCACCGTGGAGGGGCGGGGTATCCCCCCCCGGAGGCCAGGGCGGCATCCGCCCGGACTGCACCGCCGCGGCGATGGCCGGGGCCATGCGCACCGCCCACTGGGGGTCGTCGAGGGGGAAGGGGGCGATTCCCCCCTCGCTGTGGCAGCCTACGCAGTTGGCCTGGAGGATCGGCCCCACCGTGCCGTAGTAGGTCGGGGGCGGCTCGGCTTGGGCCGAGACCGAGGCCGGCGGAGCGGCGGCGAGCACCAGGGCCGCGAGGGAAATGAGCTGGAGTGAGCGCTTCACAAAGACCTCCCAAGGCGTCCGAGTTCCTCTTGGATCGCGGTGGATGAGAGTCGGCTGGCCCCAAAGATCATCCGCACCAGCCCCCCTTGGGGGTCGAGCAGGGCCAGGGCATCGGTGTGGTAGAGGCGGGTCCCGCCGGGGCCGGGGTTATAGCGCACCTCGAGGGCCTCGGCCAGCCGGGCGATATCTTCCGGCCTCCCGGTGAAGCCCTCCACCGGGGCGAAGCCCCACAGATAGCGGCCCAGCACCCGGGGGCTGTCGCGGGCCGGGTCCAGGCTCACGAAGCCCAGCCGCAGGGTTTTGGGGCGGCCCAGCTGGTCGTAGGCCTGGCGCAGACGCTGGAGGGTCATCGGGCAGAGGTCGGGGCAGCCGGTATAGCCCAGGTAGACCGCCCAGGCCGTGCCCCTGGGGGGGAAGCTCACGGTCTTGGCCGAGGTATCCTGCAGCTCGAGCACCGGCAGGGGCTTGGCCGGTTGAAAAACCTTCACCCCCGGCCCCGAGGCGGGCAGGTAGTGGCTCCCATGGGCCAGCACCCCACCCACAACCAAAGGAACAGCAACCCCCAAAGCCCAACCGATCTTTCGCACAGACCTCATCTTAAGCTGCTCAGGCTGGAGAATATAGAGCCCTCCTGTCTAGGGTAGGTGGCCTGGCTTAAGCCATCCTGGGCCGCTGGCTGAAACCAGGCTGAAGGCCCCTCTAGCCTCCAGCTTCCGGCAGCCACAAGCCCACCTGGGCCCCGCCCTGGGGGAGGTTCTGGGCCTGGACCCGGCCCCCATAGACCCGGGCCACCGCCGCCACAATGGCCAAGCCCAACCCGGTGCCCTCCCCGAACTTGATGAAGGGCTCAAAGGCCCGAGGCAGGATCTCCGGCGCAAACCCCGGCCCCTGGTCCTCGATCCACAGCCAGTAGCCCCCGCCCTCGGGCTCGAGCCGGGCCCGCACCTCCCCACCCCCGTGCTTGTGCGCGTTTTTGAGCAGATTTTCCACGGCCAGGGTGAGCAGGGCGGGTTCAGCCCGAACCCGCCCCTCCCCGACCACCTCGCCCAGACGCTCGGGGATGTAGCGCTCGCGCAAAAAGGCCCCCAGATCCAAGGGCCCTCCCTCGGCGCGGCCCCGCCCCTCCAGCCGGGCCAGGGTGAGCAGCCCCTCCAGCAAGACCTCCATCCGCTCTGCTTCGCGCAAGGCCCCCTCAACCGCCCGCGGCTCACCGGGGCGGCGGGCCAGCACCTCCAGATAGCCCTTCAGCGCGGCCAGGGGGTTGCGCAGCTCGTGTGAGGCCCCGTAGGCGAAGCGCCGGGCGGATTCCTCCTGGGCCTTGAGCCGGGCCAAGGCCCGCGAAAGCTCGCCCATCAGCCGGTTGAGCGAGGCCACCGCCGGGCGCAGCTCAGCCAACCGGGGCTCGGGCAGGGGTTCGAGGAGGTCCGGGCTGCGCCGGGAGAGTTCCTCGGACATCTCCAACATGGGCCGCAGCGAACGCGAGAGGCCCCAGGCCCCTACCCCCCAAGCCAGCCCCAGCAGCACCACCCCCAGCCCGGTGTAGAGCCGGAAAAGCCTCGAGGGCAGGGCCGCTACCTCGGAAACCCTCACCCCTAAACCCAGCCCCCCCGCCTCGGTAGGAAGGGCCAGCCACAGCGTATCCCCCAACAAGCGGCGGTAGCTTTGGCCTTGCTCAAGTGCCTCGATCAGGCCCTCTGGAAGCTGGTAATCCCCCCGGTCGGTCCAGCTTATGCGGGGCTCGAGCAGATCAGCAGAGCCCCACCTACCCGGGAGCCAGATCACATAGCCCACCCCTCCGCCAAAGCGCTGGACCAGTGAGAACAGTTCGCGCACCCCGGCATTCTCGGCCACCAGAACCCCCAAGCCGGATAGGGCAGCCCGCTCGAGCCCGGCTTGCGCCGCCCGCTGGGCCTCGCCCACGGTGAGCGCCCCCAGCGGCACCAGCAGCAGGCCCAGGGCGATCAGCAACCAGAGGAAAAGGCGGGCCCGCAGGCTGAGGTGTATCCGGTGGCGGGGCATAAAAATCGCGCCAGCATGGGACGAGTGGGTCCTCACTTCTTGAGGATATACCCGTGTCCCCGGAGGGTGTGGAGCAAAGGAGGCTCGCCCAGGGCGCGGCGCACGGCCGAGAGGTGGACCTCGAGGGTGTTGGGCTCCACTTCCTCGCCCCAGACCCGCTGCATCAGGGTCTCCTTGGGCAGGATGCGCTCGGCGTGCTCGACCAGACACTTCAGGAGCAAAAAGGCCTTGGGGGAGAGCTCCAGCACCCGTTCGGCCCGGCGGGCTTCCATCTTGGCCGGGAACAGGGTGAGGTCGGCGTAGGAGAGGACCGCCTCCTCCTTGCGGGTGCGGCGCAGCACGGCCTGGAGCCGGGCCACCACCTCGGGGAGCGCATAGGGCTTGACCAGATAGTCGTCGGCCCCCTCCTTGAGCCCCTTAACCCGCCACTCCACCTCATCGAGGGCCGTCAGCATCAGCACCGGCACGCTGCTTTTACGCCGGATCTCGCGCAGCACCCCGAAGCCGTCACCCCCTGGCATCAGCACGTCGAGGATCACCACGTCGGGGTTCTCCCCCAGCTTGCGCAGGCACTCCGGGCCGTTGGAGGCTTCCAGCACGGTATAGCCCTCCAGCTCGAGGCCCAGCTTCAAGGCCTCGCGTACCCCACGGTCGTCCTCGACCAACAACACCCGGATCACGGCCTCCATTTTTGCACGGCGCCACTGGGGTGTGGCTGGAATATGGACAGCCGCCCTCAAGGCAGCCCGGCCCCCGATCCGGCCAAACCTCGCATGAACAACCGCACCCCCTCGCGCACCAGCGATTCGGCCTCATACCCCGGCAGGTGCCGCCCCACCATGTAGGCCCCGTGCACGATGGAGGAGAAGATCGCAGCCAACACCCTGCCCTTACCCGGGACCACCGGCTCGAGCACCCCCGCCAGGAGGGTCATCCCCCGCTGCATGGCCATCAGCGAGACTTGGGCCGCTTCCTGGTCGCCCCCTCGCCGCCCCGAGTGGGCGGTCATGAGCGCGGCCAGGGGCTCGACCTGGCCGCGGTAGGCCAGGGCGTAGCCGAGCAGGCGCTGCTCGAGCCCTACCGGCTGGTGCAGGGCCCGGCGGGTCTCCTCAAGCGCCTCCTCCAACAGCGCCTGGAGCAAAGCCCGCTTGGAGGGGAAGTGGTGATAGACCGCAGCTTTGGACAGGCCCAGGCTGCGCGCCAGCGCCTCCAGGCTGGTAGCGGCGTAGCCCCGCTCGGCAAAGGCGGCCTTGGCGCGCTCGAGAAGGGCTTGGCGGGTGTTCACCGGTCGTGGCCCATTCTATCCCCTAGCGCGGCACCACGCGGACCTCCAGGCGCACTTGCACCGGGTCGTCCACCCTCACGAAGATCAGGCTGGGGCGCTCGAGATTCCACTCCGAGAACGCGGTGTCGAAGGCCCCGCGAAAGCGGTAGCCGGAGCCCTCCTGGCTCAGGTTCCCCACGATGCGGATCTCCCTCCTGACCCCGTGCAGGTCGAGGATACCCACCACGGTCGCCTCGTCGCCCTGGCGGATCAGGCGGGTGGGCTGGAAACAGCTCTGGGGGTATTTGTTCACCTCAAACACCCCGCGGGAGTCGGCATCGCGCAGGGGATTGCCGGAGTTGAAGGCCCGCAGGTCCAGGCAGACCTGACCCTCGAGTGCCCCACTCGGCATATCCCAGCGCACCTGCCCGCTGGGGGTCAGATTGGTCCCCTCCCAGCGACCCAGCGGGTAGCTGGCGGCGTAGGTCACCCGGCCCTCGAGGGCGAACTGAGGGGCCTGGGCGTAGGCCAGCCCCACCAGCACGAAGATCCCCCAGCGCCGGAGGGCGCCCATCTTCAGGATTCGGGGTTGAAAGTCGCCCATAACACCTTCCAACGATCGCCTGGGGTCGGCTTTGGGATGCCGCGCTGTTACGGCTTCGCCCAACAAATTAACCCGACCCGGCCTCGGCGAATGTAGGCCCGGCGCACAACCCCAAGAGGGGGGGTAAGGGTTACAAACGTCCCCCCGGAATCCCGGTAGCGTGGTGGGTATGTGGACTCGAGTTTTACCGTTGCTGAGCGCTATCGCCCTCTCCACCGCCCTGGCCCAGCCCTACCGGGTGAGCGACGCCACCGGCAAGGAGGTGGAGATCCGCAGCACCGAACGCATCGTGAGCATCGGGGGAAGCCTCACCGAGATCCTCTACGCCCTGGGCCTGGGAGAGCGCATCGTGGCCCGCGACACCGGCTCCTACCTGCCGGCGGAAGCCGCCCGCAAACCCGACATCGGCCTGTTCTTCCGGCTCAACGCCGAGCCCATCCTGGCCGCCCGTCCCACCCTGGTGATCGCGGTGGCCGAGGCCGGGCCTCCCCCGGTGATCGCTCAGCTTCGGCAGGCTGGGGTCACGGTGCTGCTGGTCCCCGATGAGCCCACTGTGGACGGGGTAAAGAAGAAGATCCGCACCCTGGCCGCGGCGGTCGGGCGGGCGCAGCGGGGCGAGGAGCTGGTGCGGGGCCTCGAGCGCGACCTGTTGGCCTTGCGCTCCAAGCTCTCCCAGCGCACCGGCCAACCCAAAGCGCGGGTGCTCTACCTCTACCCCCGCGATCCCCGCAACACCTTCGTCTGCGGCGAAGAGGCCAGCGGGGCCGGGCTCATCACCCTAGCCGGGGCCGAGAACGCCCTCAAGGAGGCACGCGGGAGTGGGGCCGTACGGGGCTGCGTGAACATCACCGCCGAGGCGGTGGTGGCGGCCAAGCCCGATGTGATCGTGGTGCCCTACTTCCCCGACCAGCCTTTCAACCTCGAGAACGTGCTGCGGCTGCCGGGCGTGGCCCAGACCCCCGCCGGGCAGAACCGCCGCGTGGTGGCGATGGAGGTGCTGTACCTCTCGGGCTATGGCTACACCGTGGGCAAAGCCGCCCTCGACCTGCACCGGGCCATCTACGAGGGGAGCGGCTTCGTGCAGATCGCCGGGAAGGAGGCGCGCTAGAGGCCCAACCGCGCATGATGACCCTCCCCGCGGTGCAAAAACGGCTGGGCCGCTACCGCCGGGCCATCTGGCTGGTCGGGGTGGCGCTGCCGGTGGTCCTGTTGCTGGCGGCGGGGATCGGGGCTTACTGGATCCCCCCCCCCGAGATCCCCCGGGTGCTCCTGCAGAGGCTCGAGGGGTATGCGGTGCTGGTGGAGATCCGCTTCCCCCGGGTGCTGCTGGCGGCTTTGGTGGGGGCTACCCTGGCCCTTTCGGGCGCGGTGCTGCAGGGGATGTTCCGTAACCCCCTGGCCGACCCCGGCCTGATCGGGGTGAGCGCCGGAGCCGGGCTCGGGGCGGCCTTGTGGATCGTGCTGTTCGGGGCCTTGGGCTGGAGCTACCTGGGCTTGCCCCTGGCGGCTTTTCTGGGCGGGCTCCTGGCGGTGAGCTTGGTCTGGCGGGTGGCCCAAAGCGGCCCTCGGGTACACACCGCCACCTTGCTCCTGGCGGGGATCGCGGTGAGCAGCGTCTCCGGTGCGGCCATTGGGCTTTTGCTCTTCCTGGCCGACGACCAGCAGCTCCGTAGCATCACCTTCTGGACCCTGGGCGGCTTCGGCGGGGCCAACTGGGCGCTGTTGGCCCTCACCGCCCCCTTCATGCTGCTGGCCGGGGCCGGGCTGCTGCGGCTGGCCCGGCCCCTCAACGCGCTGGTGCTGGGCGAGGGAGAGGCCTACCACCTGGGCATCTCGGTGGAGCGGATGAAGCGCCAGGCCGTGACCCTCACCGCGCTCGGGGTGGGAGCGGCAGTGGCCGCGGCGGGGGGGATCGGCTTCGTGGGGCTGGTGGTGCCGCACCTGTTCCGCCTCTTCGCCGGGCCGGACCACCGCTACTTGCTGGTGGGCTCGGCGCTGGGCGGGGCGGTGCTCACGGTACTGGCCGACCTGGTCTCGCGCACCGTGGTGGCCCCGGCGGAGCTTCCGGTGGGGGTCATCACCGCCTTGGTGGGCGGCCCGTTCTTTTTATGGCTGCTGCTGCGGTATAAGAAAGAGGCCTATGCCTGAAGCCCCTCCCCATCCTGCCCCGCAAGCGCTGCAAAAAGAGGGCGGGGCTGCCCTGGAGGCCCAAGACCTGGGCTGTCGGCGCGGGGAGCGCTGGCTGGTGCGCGAGGTTTCGCTCCGGCTCGAGGGGGGGGAGTTCTGGGCCTTGCTGGGGCCCAACGGGGCGGGAAAGACCACCCTGCTGCGCCTGCTCTCCGGCGAGATCCCCCCCAACACCGGCGAGGTGCGGCTCGGCGGTAAACCGCTCGAGCGATACCGGCCCGCCGAGCTGGCCCGGGTACGGGCTCTCCTGCCGCAGCAGCGGGAGCTCTCGTTCCCCTTCAGCGCCTACGAGGTGGCCTTTCTGGGCCGGATGCCCCACCTGGAGGCCCGCGCCGAGACCCCCCAAGACCACGCCGCGGTGCAAAAGGCGCTCGAGCAGACCGATGCGCTGGGGCTTGCCGAGCGGCTTTACCCTTCGCTCTCCGGCGGGGAGAAAGCCCGGGTAGACTTAGCCCGGGTGCTGGCCCAGGAACCCGCCATCCTCTTGCTCGACGAGCCCACCAACCATCTGGACCCCAAACACCAGCTCGAGCTACTGGAGCACTGCCGCCATCTGGCCCACTCCGGTTGCCTGGTGATCGCTGCCCTGCACGACCTCAACCTGGCCTCGCTGTTCGCCGACCGGCTGCTATTGATGAAAGACGGGCGGGTCATGGCCAGCGGAACCGCGCAGGAGCTCCTCAGCCCAGAGCTGCTCGAGCGGGTCTACGGGGTCCCCTTTCAGCTCTACCCTCACCCCAGCGGCCGGCCGCTGGCGCTGCCCAGGGCGGCGCCTAGCTAACCGGATAGCGGAAACCGCTCTATCTCCACCAGCTCCCCATCCGGCGTGTCTCGCACCACAGCCGCCTGGCGCACCACAAACGAGCCCCGGGGGGGCGCGGGAAGCTTTCGGCTTAGGCCCAGGGCCTCCTCCGGGCTCAGACCCAGGGCCAGGGTCAGGTGGGGCAGGTAGCTGGGTCCTTCGATCTCCTTGAGGGGCGGGGCCAGGGGCTCGAGGGCGTGGTGCAGCTTGCGAAAAGGGGTCCCGCCATAAGCCCGCAGGTAGACCACCCCCTGGGGAAAACTACCCCAGCCGCCCAGGCGCAGCCGGAAGGGGGAGTGGCTGCGCAGGATGCCCTGCACCGCCTTCTTCAGCGACTCCTCGCCGTACTCCCAGTCGAAGGGCTGGCGCAGGTTGAGGTGCGGCGGGCCAAAGCCTCTGACCCGGTGCTGGCGCTGCAGCTCGAGCAAAAAGGCTCCGAGTTCCTCCGGGGGCCAGACCAGGATGCCGTACACAAGCGGCAGTATACAAGCTCGGTGTAAATGACCGGGAATCTCCCCATGGGCAAGCTATCCTTGGGGTCAGAGGTGACCACGCAAAGAGGCCTTTTCGCCACCTTCGTGCGCCGGTCGGTCCGGGCCTACTTCTGGGGCTCGCTCGCGGTGTTGTTCAACGGGCTCATCGTGCACGGGCTCTACTTCGCCTGGGAGCCTTGGACCTGGCTGTACGCCATCGGGCTGGGCGCGCTGGCCAGCCTGCCGATGGCCGCAGCCGACCTGTGGCTGGCCCGCCGCCAGCTCGCCCCCGCGCGCCGGGTCTTCGCCGAGGGGGATGAGGGGCTCGGGGCCGCTCAGGCCGCCTACCGGGCCCTGAGCCTGTGGCCGCTGCTCTCCGCCGGGCGGGTCATGGGGCCCCACCTGCTGGCCATCCTGGCCGCCTTCTTCCCCCTGGCCTACCTGGCCCACCGCTACGGCGGCTTCCCCACCGGGCCTGAGGAGCTGCGTTACCTCCTGCCCTGGTACCCGCTCAACGCTGCGCTGCACGCCACCGTCGAGTACCTGGTGGGCGCGGCCGAGTCCCAGCGCCTGCTGGCCCACCTGCGCGCGCGCCACGGCGACGCGGTGGTGGCTCGGCCCGGGCTGCGGGTGCCTTTCCTGGTCAAGGTGCTGGGGGTCATGGTGGCCTTGGGGCTGCTGCCGCTGGCGCAGGTGGCCCTGCTGGCCTACTTCAAGCTCGAGGGCTTCGGCACCGCCCCCGACCCCGCCGCCCTGCCCGCGCTCATCGCCTGGGGGCTGGCCTCAGGGCTGGCGCTGGTGCTGGCGGGTGGGGTGCTGCTGTCGCGAGAGGTATCCCGACCGCTGCAGGCGGTGCTCGAGGCCATGCGGCAGGTGCGGGCTGGGCAGTCCGGGGTACGGGTGAGCACCATCGCCTGGGACGAGCTCGGCGACCTCAGCGAGGGCTTCAACGCCCTCTCGCAGGCCCTCGAGGCCGAGCGTCAGCGCAACCTGGAGCTCTACCTCGACACCGTCCAGACCCTCTCCGCCGCCATCGACGCCCGCGACCCCTACACCCGCGGCCACTCCCAGCGGGTGGGGGCCTACGCCCGCCTCATCGCCCGCAAGCTGGGCTGGACCCCCCAGCAGGCCCAGCAGCTCTACGTCACCGGGCTGCTGCACGACATCGGCAAGATCGGGGTGCCCGAGCGCGTGCTCAACAAGGCGGGCCGGCTCGACCCCGACGAGCGCAGGCTGGTCCAGAGCCACCCCCTCATCGGCTACCACATCGCCCGCCAGGCGCGTAGCCTAGAGCCCCACCTGGCGGGCATCCGCCACCACCACGAGCGCCTGGACGGCAAGGGCTACCCCGACGGGCTCAGCGGCGAGGCCACCCCCGCCGAGGCCCGCATCCTGGCCGTGGCCGACGTGTGGGACGCGCTCACCAGCCACCGCCCCTACCGCCGGGCCCTCAGCCCGCCGGAGGCCTACCGCCAGTTGCAGCTCGAGCCCCTCGACCCCCGCGCCGTGGGGGCGCTGTGGGAGCTGTGGCAGGAGGGGGCGCTGGAGGAGCTCCTCGAGGACGCCCGCCAGAGCAGCCCCGCCCAGGACCTCAGCGCTCCCCCTCCTCGGCCAGGCTCCGCGCCCGCAGAGCCAGATGCAGGCGGGCCAGGGTCTGTGGGCTCTTGAGCGAGGCCCCCAGCCGCTCCTCGATCCTCTGCAAGCGGTAGCGCAGGGTGTTGGGGTGCACGTGCAAGGCTGCTGCCGCCGCAGCCAGGTCGCCGGAGTGCTCCAGGTAGACCTCGAGGGTCCGGAGGGCCTTGCCGGATAGGGGCAAAAACCGCTCGACCAGGGCCCGCAAATCCTCAGGCGACTGCTGCAGCAACACCCAGGCCACCGGATCGAGCCGCTCGAAGTCCAGGACCTCGCCGGGCCGGGCAGCCTTGAGCGCGATCAGGGCCTCGCGGTAGGCCACCCCTACCTCCTCAAGACCCCGGTGCGCCGCCGAGTAGCCCACTCGCACCCCCTCGGGGGCCGCCCACAGCAGGGTCTGTACCTCCTTGACCACGTCGTGGGCCTGCCACAGCAGCACCGCCCGGGTTCCCCGCCCCGAGAGGAGGTAGGGCGTCCCCAGGCGCTCCAAGTAAGCCCCCACCGACCGCTTGAGCCCTTGCAGCACCTCCCGCCGCCGGGCCTCGGCCAGCCGGTGGCGGCCCAAGGGGGCCGGGGCTTCGATCAGGGCCAGCCGCAGGGGAAACCCCGCCTCGAAGCCGAAGGCGAAAGCCCGGCCCAGGTCGGCCTCGCCCAGGAGCAGCTCGTCCAGGAAGGTCGCCCCCAGGTTTTCCTCCTGAGCCCGCTCGAGGGCCTTTTCCATCGCGCGAAAGCGGAGCATCCGCTGGGCCAGGGCCAGCAGGGGGGCGGCCTCCTCGAGCTGGGCATCGTTCCCGTAGGCGATCAACCGCCACTCCCCGGCCTCCAAAGCCCAGAATCCCCTCCCCCGCCCGTTCTGGGTCGGGTGCTTGGCGGGTACTCTCCCCGACCAGGCCAGCACCTCCCCCCACGGGGCCAGCAGGGCCAGGGGCAGGCCGGTCAGCCCGCCCAGGGCCTCGAGGAACTCCCGCGGGCGGGAAAGCCTGCCCAGCAGCAGGTCGAAGGCCGCACCTACCCCCTCCGGCGTTCTCCAAGCGGATGCCATGATATTTGTACTAATTTACAATAATATGCCGATCTTTGTAGAACTGTACACTACCCTCCCGCGGAGCGACCCGCTACCTTGGTAGTAACGCAAAGGAGCGCTATGGTCGAGTTCAAGGGCAGTGTCGTACCGCTGATCACCCCCTTCAAGCGTGGACAGATCGACGAGGCCGCGCTGGAGCGGCTCATCGAACGGCAGATCGAGGCCGGTTCACACGGCCTTTCGGTGGGCGGAACCACCGGCGAGCCCGGCACCATGAGCGTGGAGGAGCGCAAGTACCTGATCGAGTTGGCGGTGAAGCTCATCAAAGGGCGGGTGCCGCTTTTGGCCGGGACCGGGACGCTTCGGCTGGACGAGACCCTCGAGATCACCCGCTTTGCCCGAAAAGTCGGCGCCCAGGGGGCGCTGGTCATCACCCCCTACTACATCAAACCCAACCAGGACGGGCTCTACCGCTTCTTCGGGGCCGCCGCCGAGGCCGTGCCGGACTTCCCGGTGATCCTCTACAACATCCCGGGGCGAAGCGGCGTCGAGATCAAGATCGAGACCGTAAGGAGGCTCCGCCGCGACTTCAAGAACATCGTGGGCCTCAAGCACTCCAGCAAGGACGTGGAGTACGTCTCGGAACTGTTGCGCCAGGTGGGGCGGGATTTTGGGGTGTTCTGCGGCCTCGAGGCCCTCACCTTCCCCATGATGAGCGTGGGCGCGGTGGGGACCATCGCGGCCACCGCCAACTGGCTCCCCAAGGAGACCGCCCAGATGTGCCAGCTCACGCTCGAGGGCCGGTACAAAGAGGCGCTCGAGCTGCACTACTACGGGCTCGAGGCCAACCACGCGGTCTTCTGGGACACCAACCCCATCCCGCTCAAGACGGTGCTCTCCTGGATGGGGCTGTGCGAGAAGGAGTGGCGCGAGCCCTTGGGCCCCACCACCCCCGAGGTCGAGGCGCGGCTGCGCAAGATGGCCGAGTCCTACGGGCTCATCCCCAAGAAAGAGCCCTACCCGCCCGTACTGACCGACCCGGCGAAAAAGGAGTATGTGTGAAGCTGGCCCGCTTCATCTCCAAAGGCCGCCCGCTCCAGGGGCAGCTACAAGACGGGATGCTCCTGGACCACGCCGGGGAGGCCCACCACCCCGAGGCGGTGGGCTGGCTGTTGCCCATCCAGCCCGGCAAGGTGATCGCCCTAGCCCTCAACTATGCGGAGCACGCTGATGAGTTCGGCCTCAAGCGCCCCACCGAGCCGGCCCTGTTCTGGAAGCCCAACACCACCTTGCTGCCGCATAAGGGCACGGTGGTCTACCCGCGAGGGGCCAAGTTCATGCACTTCGAGTGCGAGCTGGCCGTCATCATCGGGCGAAATGCGCGGCGGGTGAAGGCTAAAGACGCGCTGGGGTATGTCGGCGGGTACACGGTCGCCAACGACCTGGTGGTGCGCGACTACGTGAGCAACACCTTTCGCCCGCCCCTCAGGGGCAAGGGCTGGGATACCTTCGGGCCGCTGGGCCCCTATTACGTCACCGCCGACGAGGTCCCCGACCCCCACAACCTGAAGATGCGGGCCTACGTCAACGGCGAACTGCGCCAGGAGGCCACCACCCGGGGCATGATCTTCAGCATCCCCGAGGTCATCGAGTTCATCAGCCGCTTTATGACGCTCGAGGCCGGGGACGTGATCCTCACCGGAACCCCCAAGGGCATCTCCCAGGTGCACCCCGGCGACACCATGCGGATGGAGATCGAGGGGCTCGGCGCCCTGGAGAACCCCATCGAGTGGGAAACCCAGGACGCCGAACCGGTGATCGGCGAAGAAGGCGACCGGACGCTGGTGCTATGAGCGCTGAACGCCTCTCCAAAGTCTACCGGTCCGCCCTCTACGAGGCGGCGGGGGTGGCCTTCGTCTTGAGCCAGAAGCCCACCGGGACGGTGCTTTTCGAGGGCCGCAGGTTTGCGATCATCACCGCCCATAACCCAAGGAGCGAGCGGCTATCCGACGCGGAGAATCAAAGGCGGCACGAGGAACTCGAGCGCGACCTGCAGGCCTTGGGGCTCGAGCACCTCCCCAGCATCGGAGCATCCCCCGACGGAACCTGGGTCGAGGAAGGGTTCGCGGTGTTTGACGTGGGGCTTGCGCAAGCCTTGGAGCTAGGCCGCAAATACGGTCAGCACGCGATCCTCTGGGGTGAGGGCGAGCGGGTGACGCTGGCTTGGTGCGAGGACGGGCGGCTGGAAGGGTTGTGGCCCAAGCCAATACTCCCGCCCGACCCCAAAGCCGTCGCCCTGAACCAGATCAAGGCCATCGGAATCGAAACGGAAGAGGTGACAAAGGTATGACCGTCGCCGAGCAAACCGCCCGTATCCGCCCTGAGTTCATCGAGGGGGTGCGCCGGAGGATCTCCTCGGTCACCGTCCCCCACTTCATCGGGGGAGAGTTCGTGGCGGGGGTACGGGGCCAGACCTTCGACAGCCTCGAGCCCTCCAACAACCAGGTGCTGGCCCGCGCCTACCGGGGCCACGCCGAGGACGTGGACCAGGCCGCCCGGGCCGCCCAGGCCGCCTTCGGCCGGTGGAAGCTCTCCGCCAAAGCCCGCAAAAAGTACCTGCTCAAGATTGCCGAGGGGCTCGAGAAGCACGCCGACGAGCTGGCCGTGATCGAGTGCCTGGACGCCGGGCAGCCCCTGCGCATCGTGCGGGCGCAGGTGGCGCGCGCCGCCGAGAACTTCAGCTTCTACGCCGACTGGGCCGAGCGGGCCATGGATGGGCGCACCTACCCGGTGGACGCGGAGTGGGTCAACTACACCGTGCGGGTTCCGCTGGGGGTCTGCGGGATCATCACCCCCTGGAACGCCCCGCTGATGCTCTCCACCTGGCGCATCGCCCCCGCTTTGGCCTTCGGTAACACGGTGATTTTGAAGCCTGCCGAGTGGTCGCCCCTGACCGCCTGGAAGCTCTGCGAGGTCATCCAGGAAGCCGACCTCCCCCCCGGCGTCTTCAACGTGGTGCAGGGCTTCGGGGAGGAGGCCGGAGACGCGCTGGTGCGCCACCCCGACGTACCGCTCCTCTCGTTCACCGGCGAGACCGTCACGGGGAGCATCATCACCAAGAACGCCGCCCCTCACCTCAAGCGGCTCTCCCTCGAGCTCGGCGGCAAATCCCCCGCGATCATCTTCGAGGACGCCGACCTAGACCGCGCCACCGACGCCACCATCTTCCAGATCTACAGCTTCAACGGCGAGCGCTGCACGGCGAACTCCCGCGCCCTGGTGCACCAGAGCCTGCTGGACGAGTTCACAAGCCGCGTGGCGGAGCGGGCCAGACGGGTGAAGGTGGGGCACCCCCTCGACCCCGCGACCGAGGTGGGGCCGCTGATCCACCCCGAGCACCTAGCGCGCGTCCTGGACTACGTGCGGATCGGGCAGGAGGAGGGGGCCCGGCTGGTGGTGGGCGGCGAGCGCGTGGGGAGTGAGGGCAACTACCTCTCCCCTGGCCTGTTTGTGGGCGAGAACCACATGCGCATCGCCCAAGAGGAGATCTTTGGCCCCATCCTGACGGTGATCCCCTTCAAGGACGAGGCCGACGCACTCGAGAAGGCCAACGACGTGAAGTACGGGTTGGCGGCGTACGTCTGGACCAACGACGTGGCCCGGGCGCATCGGGTGGCGCTGGGGCTCGAGGCCGGCATGACCTGGATCAACTCGCACAACGTCCGGCACCTGCCCACGCCCTTCGGGGGGATGAAGTTCTCGGGAACCCACCGCGAGGGGGGGGAGTACAGCCTGGAGTTCTACACCGAGCTCAAGAACATCGCCCTGCCCCTCACCCTTCACCCCATTCCAAAGTTCGGAACATAGGAGGCAACATGGCACGCACCGGTAAGCAGTACCTCGAGGCCCTCAAGGCCAACCCACCCAACCTGTGGTACCGGGGTGAGCGGGTGGAAGACCCCACCACCCACCCGGTCTTCCGGGGCATCACCCACAGCCTGGCCCGCATGTACGACCTGCAGCACGACCCCCGCTACCGCGACACCCTGACCTACGAAGCGGGGGGGAGGCGCTACGCGATGAGCCTGCTGCCGGCCCGCACCAAGGAAGACCTGGCCCGGCGGAGTGCGGCCTATAAAGTGTGGGCCGATACCCACCTGGGCATGATGGGGCGCAGCCCCGACTACCTGAACGCGGTGCTGATGGCCTACGAGCAGTCGGCGGAGTTCTTCGGGGAGTTCGCCGACAACCTGCGCAACTACGTGAAGTACGTGCGCGAGAACGACCTCTCGACCACCCACTGCCTCACCAACCCCCAGGTGGACCGCTCCAAGGGCACCACCCTTCAGCCCGACCCCTACATCCCGGTGGGGGTGGTGAAGCAGCTCGAGGGCGGCGTCGTGGTGCGGGGGGCGCGGATGCTGTCGACCTTGCCCACCGCCGATGAGCTTCTGGTCTTTCCCTCCACCCTGCTCAAGGAGGGCCCCGGGGCCGACAAGTACGCGGTGGCCTTCGCCATCCCCACCAACACCCCGGGGCTGCACTTCATCAGCCGGGAGGGCCTGGCGGCGGATGGCTCGACTTACGACTATCCGCTTTCGAGCCGCCTTGAGGAGATGGACTGCCTGACCGTCTTCGACGACGTGTTTGTACCCTGGGAGCGGATCTTCGTGCTGGGCGACCTGGCCCGGTGCAACAACGCCTACGCCGAGACCGGGGCCTTGATGCACATGGCCCACCAGGTGGTGGTGCTCAAAAACGCCAAGACCGAGGCCTTCTTGGGCCTGGTCAGCCTGATCGCCGAAGCCATCGGGGCCGATGTCTTCCCCCACGTGCAGGAAAAGATCGCCGAGGTCATCGTCTACCTCGAGGCCATGAAGGGCTTCTGGGCCCGCGCCGAACGCGATGCCAAGCCCAACCAGTACGGCCTGATCTGCCCGGATCGGGGGGCCATCGACGGGGCCCGGAACCTCTTCCCCCGGCTCTACCCCCGTATCCGGGAGATCGTAGCCCAGGTGAGCGCCTCCGGGCTCATCACCCTGCCCTCCGAGGCCGATTTCGATTCGCCGGTGGGGCAGTATCTGGAGAAATACCTCCAGTCCGCCACCCTGCCCGCTCACGAGCGGGTGCAGCTCTTCCGGCTGGCCTGGGACATGACCCTCTCGGGCTTCGGGGCCCGGCAGGAGCTGTATGAGCGATTCTTTTTCGGCGACCCGGTGCGCATGCACCAGACCCTCTTTACGGTCTACGACAAGGAGCCCTACAAGGCGCGCATCCGCGAGTTCCTCGGCTGGGCCGCTTCGCCCAAGCCCGAGGCGGTGGCGGGGGACTGATGAGCCAATCAGCCAGGGGAATCGCCCAGCCCACCCTGAGCGAGGCCTTCAAGGCCGCCTTAGCCCGCTGGCCCAGCGGGGTGACGGTGGTGGCCGCCGAGTGGGACGGAAAGCGCCGGGGGATGACCGCCAGCAGCTTCACCAGCGTGAGCCTGGAGCCCCCTCTGATCTTGGTGTGTGTGGATGAAGACGCCCATCTGCTGCCGGTGCTCGAGCGCTCCGGGCGCTTCGCGGTGAACATCCTGGCCCAAGGGCAAGAGCCGATCTCGGCCCACTTCGCCGGGAAGCCAGCCCCGGGCCTCGAGCCGCTGGGGCCCGACCTGGCCATCGAGGGGGCCCTGGCCACGCTCTACTGCTCGGTGTGGGAGCTCTATCCGGGGGGCGACCACCGCATCGTGGTGGGGCGGGTCGAGGAGGTCCGGCTGGGCAGGGCGGGGAAGCCCATCGTCTACTGGAACCGCGGGTACCGCAGCCTCGAATGAGGGGGAACCGAGATGACCACCCCGAACGTCATCC
This sequence comes from Meiothermus sp., assembly GCA_040290145.1. Classification (GTDB taxonomy): domain Bacteria; phylum Deinococcota; class Deinococci; order Deinococcales; family Thermaceae; genus Allomeiothermus. The sequence continues at coordinate 48,086 of PSML01000002.1, forward strand.
GCATTGGCCACGGCGTGTTCTATGTGACCGACCTGGAGCGCTCGCGCCACTTCTACGTGGACCTACTGGGGCTCAACGTCCTGCACGAAAGCCCCGGCGCTTTGTACCTGCGCGGCGTAGAGGACCGGGAGTGGACCTTGAAGCTCGAGCTGGCCCCCCAGGCGGGGATCAAGCACCTGGCCTACCGGGTGGGGAGTGAGGCCGACCTGGAGGCCTTGGTCAGGCTGGCCGAGGCCGAGGGGCTGCCCTGGCGCTGGGAGGACGAGCAAGACCGCCCCCGGCTCTTGCGGCTGCAAGACCCCTTCGGCGTGCCGGTGGCCTTTTACGCCCAGAGCCAGAAGCACCCCTGGCTGCTCCAGAGCTATCACCTGCACCGCGGCCCAGGACTGCAGCGCATCGACCACATCAACGTGATGAGCCCCTCGGTGGAGGGCATGATGCGTTGGTATATGGACCGGCTGGGCTTCCGCCTCTCGGAGTACACCGAGGACGACGAGGGGCGCATCTGGGCGGCCTGGATCCAGCGCCGCGGCGGGGTCCACGACCTAGCCCTGACCAACGGGACCGGGCCGAGGTTGCACCACTTCGCCTACTGGATGCCCGATGCCATGAGCATCCTCAGGGCCTGCGACATCCTGGCCGGGGCCCTGCAGACCGACGCCATCGAGCGCGGCCCGGGCAGGCACGGCATCTCCAACGCCTTCTTCCTCTACCTGCGCGACCCCGACGGCCACCGCATCGAACTCTACACCTCCGACTACCTCACCGTAGACCCCGACTTCGAGCCGATCCGCTGGCACCTGAACGACCCGCGCCGGCAAACGCTGTGGGGCGCGAAGACCCCCAAAAGCTGGTTCCAGGAGGGCAGCCGGATGGAAGCCTTGGATGGCGGCTGGGTCGAACTCAGAGAATCCCCGCTTCAGGGCCTTCCCCAGCACGTCATTTGAGGTGGCCCGGACGGCTTGACGGCGAAAAAGCGTCGCATTAGACTGACGCAAACTTATACAAACGAATGTTTGTTTGGCACAAGGCTCAGGGGTGAAGGGTGAACGAACGCGTGGCAGTCATCGGGGCGGGGACCATGGGGCGCGGCATCGCGCAGGTAGCGGCACAGGCTGGCCATCCGGTGCTGCTCTATGACCCTTACCCCCAGGCCCTGCAGCAAGCCCTGAGCGCCATCGGCGACGATCTGCGAAAGGCCGCCAGGGGGGGCCGCTTGTCGGGTCCGGTCGAGGAGGTGTTGGGGCGTTTGCAGACCACCGGCGAGCTCGAGCGCTGCGCCGAGGCCGAATGGGTGATCGAGGCCGCACCGGAGGTGCTCGAGCTGAAACAAGAACTCCTGGGCCAGCTGTCCCAACTCAACCCCTCCAACCTCCTGGCGACCAACACCTCAACCCTCTCGGTCACGGCGATCGCCTCGAAGGTCAAGAACCCCGAGCGTGTGATGGGGATGCACTTCTTCAACCCGGCCCAGCGCATGCGGCTGGTCGAGGTGATCCCCGGCCTCCGCACCGCGCCCGAGGTGACCCAAAGGGCGCTCGAGCTGGCCCGCAGCTGGGGCAAGGAGCCGGTGCAGGTCGCGGACATGCCGGGCTTTTTGGTCAACCGGGTGGCCCGGCCCTTCTATGGCGAGGCGCTGCGGCTCCATGGCGAGGGCATTGCCAAAGAGCACATCGACTGGGTCTTGCGGGGCCTGGGCTTCCCCATGGGGCCTTTCGAGTTGATGGACCTGATCGGTCTGGACGTGAACCTGGCGGCGAGCCGCTCGGTGTACGAGGGCTTCTTCGCTGAGCCCCGCTACCGGCCTCATCCCCTACAGGCCCAGCGGGTCGCCGCGGGGATGCTGGGGCGCAAGACCGGTGCCGGGTGGTACACCTACCCTCCTGGCCCCCCATCCCCCCCTCAAGCCCCCCAGGCTGACCCCGAGCAAGCCCCTACCGCCTTGATCGTGGGGCCGCACCCTCTGGCTCAGGCTTTGCGGCAGCATTATCGGCACACCGAGGATCTGGCCCAGGCCGACTTTGTGCTGGATTGCCGGGTGAAGCTCGAGCGCAAGGAGGCCCTGGCCGAGGATCTACCGGTGGTCACGCTGGTCTGGGGCCACTCGGCGAGCGCGCTGGCCCCCGGCTACGGGAACCGCCCGGTGGCGGGGTTCAGCCTGGTGCCGCCGTTGTCCAAGGGGAGCACCGCCGAGGTCTACGCCCCGCTCTCCGGCTCGAACCCGGCGGTGGAGCTGGCCAAGCGCTACTTCCGGGCCCACGGGCATCGGGTGCTCGAGCTTCCCGATCAGCCCGGCGGGGTAGGGTTTAGAATCCTGGCCCTGCTCATCAACGAGGCGGTCTCCGCGGTAGCCGAAGGGCTCGCTACCCCCTCCGACTTAGACCGGGCCATGCGGCTGGGTACCGGGTATCCCAGGGGCCCTCTGGAATGGGCCGAGGCCATCTGGCTCAAGCCGGTCCTGCGGGCTTTGGAAAGCCTCCACTCCGAGCTAGGCGAGGATCGTTACCGGCCACATCCGCTGCTGCGCCGAATGGTCGCAGCCGGTATCGGATCGTTCACGGACGTTGGGAAGGACCCGACAGGTGCTGAAAATCTTGCGACGCACGGAGGTCACTCATGAAGCGAGCTTGGATCGGACTTTTGGCGCTGGGAATGGGGCTGGGTCTGGCTCAGCAGGCCCCCCTCAAGATCGGGGTGGTGGTCTCGGCCACCGGCCCCGCGGCCAGCTTGGGCATCCCCGAGCGCAACACGCTGGTGATCCTGGAGGAGCAGGTCAACCGCCGCGGCGGCGTGGCCGGCCGGCCGGTGCAGTTCGTGGTGATCGACGACGCCTCGGACACCACCCAGGCGGTGCGGGCCACCCGCAAGCTCATCCAAGAGGACGGGGTGCTGGCCATCATCGGGACCACCACCACCCCGGCCTCCTTGGGCATGATCGACCCCGCCGCCGAAGCGGGCGTCCCGATGATCTCGCTGGCGGCAAACCTCGAGATCGTCTTTCCGGTGGACGAGAAGCGCCGCTGGATCTTCAAAACCCCCCAGACCGAGCAGCAGATGAGCACCCCCATCGTGCAGGACATGAAGGCCAGCGGGGTCAAGACTGCGGCCTACATCGGCTTCAATGACGCCTACGGCGAGGGCTGGGCCAAGGCCTTCGAAGCGGCCGCCAAGGAGGCCGGGATCAGCGTGGTGGCCTCGGAGCGCTTCGCCCGCACCGACACCTCGGTGACCGGTCAGGTTCTGCGCATCCTCTCCAAGAACCCCGACGCCGTGCTGATCGGCGGCTCGGGCACGGCCCCGGTGCTGCCCCAGCGCACCCTCAAGGAGCGGGGTTACAAGGGGCTCATCTACCAGACCCACGGGGTGGCCAACCCCGACTTCTTGCGGGTGGGCGGGGATAACGTGGTCGGCACCCGGCTGCCGGCGGGCCCCATCTTGGTCTTCGACCAACTCCCCAGCAATTTCCCCAACAAAAGCGTAGCCCAAAGCTACGTGCAGCAGTACGAGGCCAAATACGGCATCGGCAGCTACTCCACCTTTGGCGGCCACGCCTACGACGCCTGGGCCATTCTGCGTCCGGCCCTGGAGCGCGCCCTCAAGCGGGAGCAACCCAGCAACCTGGCCGCTTTCCGCAAGGCGCTGCGCGACGAGATCGAGGCCACCAAGGGCGTGGTCGGCACCCACGGCATCTTCACCATGTCCCCCACCGACCACCTGGGCCTCAAGTTCCAGGAGGCCGCGGTGATGGTGGAGGTGGCTAAAGACGCGAACGGCAAGCTCGAGTGGAAGCTGGTGCGAACCTTCCGGTAGTCAGGCATGGGCTACGCGCACCTTGTATGGACTGGACCATCGTTTCCTTTCTCGCCGCCGACGCGGTGCAAAATGGCACCATCTATGCGTTACTGGCGCTTTCCTTGGTGCTGGTCTTCGCGGTGACGCGGGTGATCCTGGTACCCATCGGCGAGCTGCTGGTCTTCGCCCCCCTCACCTACGTGTTTTTCCTCCCCAGCGAGTTGAGCGGCCTACCGCTTCAGGGGGCGATCCCCGGCACGGCCTGGCTCTCGGCGGGGATGCTCTTGGTGTGGGCCGCCTTGGAGCGGGCCGACCTGCGCCGCGCCGGTCTACTGCTGGCCGCTGCCCTGATGGTGTTGGGCCTGGCCTGGTGGGGAGCCCACGGGGTACCGCCCTGGCTGGGCTGGATTTTCGCCGTGCTGATCGTGTTGCCCATGGGCCCAGCGAGCTACCGGCTGTTTTTCCAACCGGCCAAGAACGCCAGCGTGCTGACCTTTTTGATCATCGCCGTAGGGTTGCACTTCGCCTACCAGGGCCTGGGGCTGGTCTTCTTCGGACCCGAGCAATACCGGCTGCCCGCCATGCTGCCCGGTCAGACCACCCTCGGTAGCGTCCCCATCAACAACCAGGCCTTCTTGGTCTACGGCTTCGCCGTCTTGACGATGTTGGGCCTGTTTTTGTTCTTTACCCGTAGCCTCTACGGCAAAGCCCTGCGGGCCTGCGCAGTGAACCGGCTGGGGGCACGGCTGCTGGGGATCAACCCGGCGCAAGCTGGCTACGTCTCCTTCGGGATCGCCACCCTGATCGCCGGTGTAGCTGGAATGCTGCTGGCCCCGCTCATCCAGCCTGCCTATTACCAGGGCTTTTTGCTGGGGCTTAAGGGGTTTGTGGCGGGAATCCTGGGCGGCTTGGTCAGTTACCCGCTGGCGGTGGCCGGGGCCCTGGCGGTAGGGGGGCTCGAGTCGTGGGCGGCTTTTCAGGCCAGCGCCTTCAAGGATGCCATCGTCTTTACCCTCTTGCTGCCCATCCTGTTCTGGCGCAGCCTGCGCAGCCACGAGATCGGGGAGGAAGAATGAAACCCTCCCCCCTCACCCTGGCCGCGGTGGCCCTCTTGCTCATCGCGCCGCTGCTGCTGAACGCTTCCTCGTTCTACCTGAGCCTGGGGAATTACATCGCCTTCGGGGCGCTGGTGGCGCTGGGGCTGTACCTGCTCACCGGCATGGCCGGCATGACCAGCTTCGGGCAGGCCGCCTTCATGGGGCTGGCCGCCTACACCACCGCGCTCCTCACCACCGCGCGGGGCTTTAGCCCCTGGCTGACCCTGCCGCTGGGGGTGCTGGCGGCGATGGCCGGGGCCGTGGTGCTGGGGGGGATCACCGCCCGGCTCAAGGGGCACTACCTGCCGCTGTCGACCATCGCCTGGGGGATGGCCCTGTACATCGTGCTGGGGAGCTGGACCGGGTTCACCGGGGGGCACACCGGCCTGCGGGAGATCCCGCCGGTCTCGGTGTTCGGCCTCGAGCTCTCCAGCTCGCGCAGCTTCTTCTACCTCTCCTGGTTCTTCGCCCTGCTGGGGGCCTGGACGGCCTGGAACCTCACCCATAGCCGCGTCGGGCGGGCCATGCGGGCCTCCAAGGGGGATGCCGTCGCCGCGGCCAGCTTCGGGGTGAACCCCGGCACGCTCAAGCTGCAGGTCTTCGTGCTCTCGGCCTTGTACGCGGGGGTAGCGGGCTGGCTTTACGCCCACTACCAGCAGTTCATCAACCCCTCACCCTTTAGCCTCGAGGCCTCGATCAAGTACCTCATCGCGGCGGTGGCGGGCGGGGTGGGGAGCATCCCCGGCGTGTTCTTGGGGGCCGGGCTGGTGACGGGGCTCGAGGAAGCCCTCAAGGACCTCCTCCCGGTGATCTTCGGGCGCACCGGCAACTACGAGATCATCGCCTACGGGCTGATCCTGGTGCTGATCCTGATGTTCGCTCCCCAGGGCCTTTGGCCGTTGATCGAGCGCTACCTGCCCAAAGCCAAGCCGAAAAATCCCCAGGGGGAGGGGCTTTTGGCCCGGATGGCGGCAGGGCAGCCGGGCCAGGTGCTGCTCGAGGTCAGCGGCCTCAGCAAGCGCTTCGGCGGGTTGGTGGCGGTGAGCGGCATGAGCTTCGAGCTTCGGCGGGGCGAGATCCTGGGTTTGATCGGACCGAACGGGGCGGGCAAGAGCACCTGCTTCAACCTCATCACCTCGGTACTGACCCCCAGCGGGGGCGAGGTGCGCTTCAAGGGGCAGACCATCACCGGCCTACCCCCCTACCGGGTACACCAGCTCGGCCTGGCCCGCACCTTCCAGCACCCCCACCTCTTCCCCGAGATGACCGTGCTCGAGAACGCCGCCCTGGGCACCTACGCCCGCACCACGGCGGGCATCCCTGCGGCGATGCTGGGGCTCTCCAGGGCCGAGGAAAAGGCCGCGCTGGTCGAGGCCTACCGGGCCCTGGAGCGGGTCGGCCTGGCCCACCTGGCCCACCACAAGGCCGACGGGCTCACGGTGGGGCAGCTGCGGCTTTTGGAGATCGCCCGGGCGCTGGCCTCAGGGCCCGAGGTGCTGCTTTTGGACGAGCCCGCGGCGGGCTTACGGGCCGGGGAGAAGCGCCAGTTTGCCGCGCTCATCCGCAAGCTGGTCAATGAAGGGGTGACGGTGCTGCTGGTAGACCACGACATGGAGCTGGTGATGGGCCTGGTGGACCGGCTGGTGGTGATGCACTACGGCGAGAAGCTGGCCGAGGGCACCCCCCGGGAGATGCAGAATAATAAGAAGGTGATCGAGGCCTATCTGGGGGAGGCGGTAGCGTGAAGATGGCCGTACGTCATCGGCTATACCGGATCTCTGTCCGTACCCCACGGCCTAGGGCGGAGGGGACATGAGCATCCTCGAGGTGCGCAACCTGACCGTCCGCTACGGGGCCGTGGAGGCCGTGCGGAACCTCTCCCTGCGGGTGGACAAAGGCGAGGCGGTGACGCTCATCGGGCCCAACGGGGCGGGCAAGTCCAGCACCTTGTGGGGGATCGTCGGGCTGGTGAACTCGGGCGGAACCGTGAGCTACCAGGGCCGCCCCCTGGCCCATCGGAGCCCCGAGGCCCTGGCGGCAGCGGGCATGGTGCTGGTGCCGGAGAAGCGCGAGCTCTTCGCCTCGATGGAGGTGCAGGACAACCTCTTGCTGGGGGCTTTTACCCGGGTGCAACGGCGGGAGAGGGGCGTCCGGGAGGACCTCGAGCGGGTCTACTCGCTCTTCCCCCGCCTGGCCGAACGCCGCAAGCAACTGGCCGGAACCATGTCCGGCGGCGAGCAGCAGATGCTGGCCATCGGGCGCGCGCTAATGGCCCGGCCCAAACTCCTTCTCCTCGACGAGCCCAGCCTGGGCCTGGCCCCCCTCATCGTGCAGGAGATCTTCCGCATCCTGGGCGAGCTCAAAGGGGAGGGCGTACCCATCCTGGTGGTGGAGCAAAATGCCCGCATGGCCCTCAAGCTGGCCGACCGGGGCTACGTGCTCGAGGCGGGCGAGCTGGTGATGGAAGGCCGGGGCCAGGAGCTGCTGCACGACCCGCGGGTGATCGACTCGTACCTGGGGATCCGGGCCAAGGAAGGCGACCTCGAGCGCCCTAGGCCCAACGTCGAACGCTAACCTGGCCTGTCCAGCAAGAGTATGACCGATCCATACATGCAACTTTTGGGCATCCAAGTCCGCCCGGGCGGGCCCACCTCGTCGCGCGGGTCCGCCCTGAGCACCTCAACTTCCACGGGGGCTTCCTCTACAGCCTGGCCGATGCCGCCTTCGCCCTGGCCTCGAACGCGCACCCTGTGGCGGCGGTGGCGCTTTCGACCCACATGGAGTACTTCAAGGCCGTCCAGGAGGGCGAGCGAGGAAAATCTGGGCCGCCGCACCGCTACCTACCGGATCGAGATCCGTCGCGGGGCGGAGTTGGTGGCGCTCTTCACCGGTACCGTCTTCAGGAAGGAGGCCGATGGCCGATAGCTCGGCCATCCGCAAAGTTATGGAAGCATGGATTGTGGATGCGGTGCGCACCCCGGTGGGCAAACACGGCGGGGCGCTGGCCGGCGTACGCCCCGACGACCTGGCGGCGATCCCGCTCAAGGCCTTGCTGGAGCGCACCGGCGTACCCGGGGGCGACCTGGAGGACGTCTACTTAGGCTGCGCCAACCAAGCCGGGGAAGACAACCGTAACGTGGCCCGCATGGCCCTCTTGCTGGCGGGAATCCCCCAAAGCGTGGGCGGCTCGACGGTAAACCGGCTCTGCGGGAGCGGGCTGGACGCGGTGGCCTCGGCGGCCCGGGCGGTGATGCTGGGCGAGGGAGCGGCCTACATCGGCGGTGGGGTGGAAAGCATGAGCCGGGCCCCCTGGGTGATGCCCAAGGCCGAGCGAGCCTTCCCCACCGGCAACGTCACGGTCTACGACACCACCCTGGGCTGGCGCTTCGTCAACCCCAGGATGCAGGAGCTCTATGGCACCGAGGCCATGGGCGAGACCGCCGAGAACCTGGCCGAGCTGTACAAGATCCCCCGCGAGGCCCAGGACCGCTTCGCCCTGCGTTCGCACCAGAAGGCCATCGCCGCGCAAGAGCGCCACGGCTATGCCGAGGAGATGGTGCCGGTCGAGGTCAAAGATCGCAAGGGGAACACCCTCCAGGTCAAGACCGACGAGGGGCCCCGGGCCGACACCAGCCTGGAAGCTTTGGCCAAGCTCAAGCCGGTGTTCCGCCCAGGCGGCACGGTGACGGCGGGGAACAGCTCGAGCCTCAACGACGGAGCCGCCGCGGTGCTGGTGGTGGCCCGGGAGTACGCCCAGGCCCACGGCCTGAAACCCTTGGCCCGGGTCAGGAGCATGGCCGTGGCCGGGGTCGAGCCCCGGATCATGGGGATCGGGCCGGTTCCCGCTTCCAAAAGGGCCTTGGAACGGGCCGGGCTCACCCTGGCGGACCTTGGGGTGATCGAACTCAACGAGGCCTTTGCCGCCCAGAGCCTGGCCGTGCTGCACGACTGGGGCTTAGACCCCGAAGACCCTCGCCTCAACCCCAATGGGGGGGCCATCGCCATCGGGCACCCCCTGGGCTCCTCGGGGGCACGGATCCTGACCACGCTCCTCTACGAGATGCGCCGCCGGGATGCCCAGTTCGGGATGGCCACGATGTGCATCGGGGTCGGTCAGGGCATCGCCATGGTGGTGGAGAATCTGCACTGAGCGAGGTGAACATGCCGATCTTCCAACCCGAACTCGAGACCCTTCCCCGCCCCCAGCTCAAAGCACTCCAGGACGGGCGGCTGCGCGAGCAGGTCGCCTACGCCTACGAGCGGGTGCCCTTCTACCGCGCCGTGCTCGAGGGCGCCGGCTTAAAGCCCTCCGACATCCGCGGCGTGGAGGACCTGCCCAAGCTGCCCTTCACCCGCAAAAAGGACCTGCGCGACACCTACCCCTTCGGCCTCTTCGCCGTGCCCCGCCACCAGCTCGCCCGCATCCACGCCTCCTCAGGCACCACCGGCAAGCCCACGGTGGTGGGGTATACGCGGGGCGACCTCGAGGTCTTCGCCGAGGTGGTGGCCCGCTCGCTGGCCGCCGCGGGGGCCGAGCCCGGCATGATGCTGCACAACGCCTACGGCTATGGCCTCTTCACCGGCGGGTTGGGCCTCCACGGGGGCGCGGAAAGGCTCGGCATGGTCGTGGTGCCCGTCTCCGGCGGCATGACCGATCGCCAGATCCTGCTCATCCAGGACCTCAGGCCCGAGATGATCTCCTGCACCCCTTCCTACGCCCAGACCCTGGCCGAGGAGTTCCGGCGGCGCGGGGTCGCCCCCGAGGAGATCAGCCTCCAGTACGCGGTGCTGGGCGCGGAGCCCTGGACCGAGGCCATCCGCAAGAGCGTCGAGGAAGGCTTGGGCGTCAAGGCCACCAACATCTACGGCCTCTCCGAGATCATCGGCCCCGGCGTGGCCAACGAGGACGTCGGCGAGCGCGACGGCCTGAGCTACATCTGGGAGGACCACTTCTACCCCGAGGTCGTCCACCCCGAGACCGGTGAGCCGCTGCCCGAGGGCCAGGTGGGCGTGCTGGTGCTCACCACGCTCACCAAGAAGGCCATGCCGGTGCTGCGCTACTGGACCGGCGACCTCACCTACATCACCCGCGAGCCGGGCGCTTCCGGCCGCACCCACGCCCGCATGGCCCAGGTCCAGGGCCGCACCGACGACCTGCTCATCGTGCGCGGGGTCAACGTCTACCCCACCCAGATCGAGGCCGTGCTGTTGCAGATCCCCGAGGTCGCCCCGCACTACCAGATCGTGCTCAAGCGCGAGCGCACCATGGACGAGGTCGAGCTCAAGCTCGAGCTCTCCGAAGCCTTCTTCCGCGAAGTGGGGGCCCAGATGCTCTCCGACGAGGTCATCGAGGCCGACCACCGCCTGGCCGCGTTGCGCGACAAGGTGGCCCACAAGGTCAAGGACAACATCGGCGTCTCGGTCAGGGTCTCGCTGATCGCGCCCGGAACCGCCCCCAGGAGTGAGGGCGGCAAGCTCAAGCGCGTGGCGGACTTGAGGAATCTGGGCTAAGGGGTTTTTCACCGTTCGGCCACGGGCGAACTTATGAAACCCATCCCCATCGGATACCAGGCGACGCTCGAGGTCACCGTCACCGACGAGATGACCGTGGATTTCGAGCACCAAGGCGACCCCCGGCTGGGCAAGCTGCACCCGGTCTATGCCACCTACTGGATGGCCAAGCACATGGAGATGGCCGGGCGCATGATCATCCTGCCCTTTCTGGAGGAGGGCGAGGAGGGGATCGGCTCGAAGGTGAGCGTCAACCACCTGGCCTCGGCGCTGCCGGGGATGAGCGTCAGGATCGTAGCGGAGCACGTCCGGACCGAAGGAAACCGAATCTACACCCTCTGCAAAGCCTGGAACGAGCTCGGCGACCTCATCGGCGAGGGCCAGACCGAGCAGGTAATCCTACCCAAGGGCAAGCTGGAACGCATCTTCGGGAAGCTCGAGGAGCGCTGGGCCATCTTCCAGCAGACAAGAAGCTAGATCAGGCCGCTTTTGCCAGGCCGAACTGAGGCTAACCTGATCCTGTGACCCGCTTGCCGCTGTTCCCTCTGCCACAGACCGTGGTCTTCCCCGGCCTGCTGATCCCGCTGTTCATCTTCGAGGAGCGCTACCGGCGAATGACCCAAGATCTGCTGGCGCTGCCTGAGGGGGAGCGCAGATTCGTCATCACCCTGGCCGGCCCGGAGCCGGGTCAGATGCGCTCAATAGGCGGAATCGTCGAGGTGATGGCGGTATCCGAGAACCCCGACGGCACTTTCAACATGTTGACGCGGGGCGCCGAGCGCTGTCGGGTCGAGGATATCAACTCCAGGGAACACCCTTACCTATCGGTCCCCGAAAAGCTTTACCCCCTCGAGCGGGGCGATCTGGCTGCGGAGCGCATCGCGGCTTGGGACGCTATGGAGGCCTTTCGGAGCTTTGCCCAAGGGCGCATGGATCCCAAGGCGCTGGAGCAGGCCATCCATAGCCTGCCCGACGATCCGCTCTACCAAGCTTCGTTTTTGTGCGTAAACCTTGGCGCGGAGGCTCCCCTAAGGCAGTATCTACTCGAGGCCCCCTCGCTATTGGAGCGTTTCGCACGGGTACAGCAGTTCATCCGGCAGTTCCAGCAGCCGGGGGGTTCGGTTTCAGCCTAGAGGGAGTGGGGCTTGGGAGCGACTGGCTAGGGGCTAGGCGTCTTGCCCCGGTCGGGTTCCAGCCGCTGCCGGCTTGGGGTTGCCAGAGGTCCACCCGCAGCTCGGGCACCCGGACCAGGCCGTAGGGCTTGAGGAAGTAGCCGGGCCCGAGCGCGACGAAGACGTATCTGGCCCTGTAGCCTGGGTAGGATAAGCCTATGCAACTACGGGGGAAAACCGCACTCATCACCGGGGCCGGGAGCGGGATCGGGAAGGCCATCGCCGAGGTGTTTGCCCGCGAGGGCGCCAAGGTCATCCTCAACGACCTTTCCCAAAGCGGCGGCGAGGTCGCCCGGGCGCTAGGGGGAAGCTTCATCCAGGCCGACCTCTCGAGCCAGGAAGAGGTCAAGGAGTTGGCCCGAAAGGCGCTCGAGGGGGGCCCCATTGACATCCTGGTCAACAACGCCGGCCTCCAGCGCATCCACCCGGTGGACGAATACCCCGAGGAGACCTGGAACCTGATGCTCCAGGTGCTCCTCACCGCGCCTTTCCAGCTCATCAAGTACACCCTGCCCGGGATGAAGGCCAGGCGCTGGGGCCGCATCCTCAATATCTCCTCGCTGCACGGCCTGGTGGCCAGCCCCTTCAAATCGGCGTACGTCTCGGCCAAGCACGGGCTGTTGGGCCTCACCAAGACGGTGGCGCTGGAGGTGGCCGAGTACGGGATCACCTGCAACGCGATCTGCCCAGCCTACGTCAAGACCCCTCTTGTGCAAGCGCAAATCGCCGACCAAGCCCGCACCCTGCACATCTCTGAGGATGAGGTGGTGGAGAAGGTGATGCTGGCCCCGGCGGCCATCAAGCGCCTGATCGAGCCCTGGGAGGTAGCCGAGTACGCCTTGTTCCTGGCCTCCGACCGGGCCGGGGGCATCACCGGCTCAGCCCAGGTGATGGATTTGGGCTGGACCGCCCGATAAGCATTCGCACCCGGCGGGGAGATCCCAGGGGTTTTTCTTGCCGTCCACTCTGGCCCAAACCTGTGTGGGTCGAGGCCAACCCCCCCGCTAACAATTCAGTCGCCTAAGGAACCGGCCCAAGACTGCAGGCGCGGACGCATTTTTGTGTCCACAGGCACTCAGGCAAGGCAACCCGACCGGCTCTGACGGACCCACCGTCAAACCGCCCCCCTCCCTGAGCTAGAAGGAGTGAGATGTTTTATTCCCAATTTTACGTACATTGGACGGCTGCCCGGCAGAAAGCCGCCGCATTCCAGCGCGAAGCCGAGGTCGCTCGAGCCGTCCAGACCACCCGCAAGTCCCCGTTCTCCTTTGCCTTCCCCACCTTCCGCGTGGGAAAGCGTCGAAAAGCCCAGAATGCCTAGACCTGTATTTGGAGGAACCCCTTATGTATCCGAACCCCGAGATGGCGAAAAAGCTCGCCCGCGAGAGGGCCGAAGCGATGCAACAAGCAGCACAGCAGCACCGGTTGCTCCAGGGGGTGCGGCTCGAGCCCTTCCGGCGCAGGCTGGCCTTCCTGCTCGCCAAGCTGGCCCAGCGGCTCGATGCCGAAGTCAGCCTCAACCCTAAGCCCTCGTAGACCGTGGCGCTCGCCAAGCGGAAACCACCGAGCCTTCCTGGAGGGGAGTCGGGGGTACTCGACGATTCAAAACGAAGCCCCGACCTGGGTGAGGGGCTGCAACAGGCTCAGCAATCAGCCGGACGCCTCCTCAAGTTTGTGGGAGGCGCCTCGCTCTATGCCACCTATTGCCGCCGGGTACGCCGCCCCGCCCAGGTCAGCGTCAAAGTCAAAAAACGCACGCTACGACTCGATTGCTCCAACACCCCCTCACCCGCCGAGGGATACGGCTGGCTCGAGTCTCGTGGCCCCCAACCACTCCCCAAAGGCCTTCAATCCCCGCTCGTACATCCGAGCCCGCCTCTCGCTCTTTTTGCCCCGGCTTCCGATGGCCGGGACCAGGCCCCAGTTGGCGTTCATCGGCCCGAAGCCCTCGGGGTTGGCGGAGGCCAGGTAGCGCACCAGCCCGCCCAGCATCGAGGTCTCGGGGGGAACGACGGGCTCCAGACCCTGCGCCAGCCGCGCCGCGTTGGTTCCAGCGAGCCAGCCCGTAGCCGCGGACTCGAGGTAGCCCTCGACGCCCGAAAGCACGCCGCAGACCAGCAGGTGGGGGTGCTGGCGCAACTGCATCGTGGGGTGGATGAGCCGCGGGGCGTTCAGGTAGGTGTTGCGGTGCATGACCCCGTAACGGACGATCTCGGCGTGCTCGAGCCCAGGGATGCTCCGCACCACCAGCTTCTGGTCACCCCACTTGAGCCCGGTCTGGAAGCCCACCAGGCTCCACATCTGCCCGGCCACGTCCTCAGCGCGGAGCTGCACCACTGCGAAAGGCTCTTGGCCGGTGCGCGGATCGGGCAGGCCCACCGGCTTCATGGGGCCATAGCGCGGGGTCTGATAGCCGCGCCGGGCCATCTCCTCGATGGGCATACAGCCCTCGAAGAACTCGAGCCCCTCCCAGTCGTGCGGGGTGTGCTGGCGGGCCTGCGTCAGCACCTCGTAAAACCGGGCGTACTCCTCTTCGCTCATGGGGCAGTTGAGGTAGTCGGCGCTCTGCCCGTAGCGCCCGGCGCGGTAGGCCACCTCGAGGTTGATGCTCTCCCCCAGCACCACCGGGGCCGCGGCGTCGTAGAAGCCCAGCAACTCCTCGCCGAGCAGGGCTTGGAGCCGGGCGGCCAGGGCATCCGAGGTGAGCGGGCCGGTGGCGAGCACCACGATCCCCGCAGGGATCTCGCGGATCTCTCGGCGGATCACCTCGATGTTGGGGTGGCCCTGGACCGCCTCGGTGATGAACGCGGAAAACCCCTCGCGCTCGACGGCCAGCGCGCCCCCTGCCGGAACCCGGTGCAGGTCCGCGGCCCGCATCACCACCGAATCCGCTCGGCGCATCTCGGCCTGCAAAAGCCCTTTGGCGTTCGTCTCCCCTTCCCCACCCAGGCTGTTGGAGCAGACCAACTCGGCAAAGCCCGCGGTGTGGTGCGCGGGGGTCATCCGGTGCGGGCGCATCTCGTAAAGCCGGACCCTCGCGCCCAGTTTGGCCGCGGCCAAGGCGGCTTCCGAACCGGAAAGCCCCGCCCCGATGACGTGAACCGTGGCATCCGCCGGGTCGTTCATCCCTTCACTCTATCGCTCCTCAGCCGCCGGGAGCAATCTTGGCCCCGCCCTGCCCGGTCGGGCAGGGATCATTGGGCGTTTGGCCTCTGGCCTACCCGCCCCAACGTCCCCAAACCGCTCCCCACCAGTCCTCCGATGGCCCCACCAAAAACTCCAATGAGCACCCCCGTACCCCCTCCGACCTCGTGCGAGAGGGCCGACCCCAGGGCCAAGCCCACCAAAGCCCCCATCGGCGCGCCGGAGAGCAGCCCGCTCAGGATACCGGTAAGGCGGCTGCCGGTCCGGATCCAGACCAAGACCCCCGCCACCGACCCCACGATGGCCCCGCCCAGGCCGCTCATCACGCCCACCACGAAACCCACGATCGGCATGGTCTTAGCATCTAGGGCATGAGCCCCCACGGCAGCCGCCAGGATCAAAGCATCAGCTATCCCATTCATCCAAACCACCCTTGGCCGGGCGATCGCTCAGCCCAGATCGGTACAGCAGATACCCCATCAAGCCCACCAGGAGGAAGGGGATGGGCACCATCAACCCGAGGCCCCAGCCATGGCCGATGCTCGCGTCGGTGTTCACCACCGGCTCTGAGTTCTGGGGGACCGTGCAGAGCAGGGCCGGGATGCCCAAACCCGTCAGGAAGTAATCCTCGTCAGAGCCAGCCGAAACCCCGGCTCGCAGGCTCCACCACAAGACCCCGGCAGCCAACCCCACCGCCAGCAAAAGGGCCACGGCCATCCGACGCATCGGCTCCTCCACCCTTCCCCCCGTGAGGCCACTATCGCCCCAAAAACAGCTCCCGCACCCCGGCCACGTAGTTGCCCTCGGGGAGCAGGATCGCCACCAAGGCCAAAAGGAGCAACGGCGGTAGCAGAATGGCCAGGATCAAGCCCAGCCGCTCGAAGCGCATATGCATGAAAAACCCGACGATCAGCGCGGCCTTGATCAGGGCAAAGGCGGTGATCAGAAAGTGCCGCAGCCAGTCCGGATGGACGTCGAAGTAATCCAGGAAATAAGACATCGCCGACAACACAAAGAGCAAACCCCATACGACCAGGTAGACCCTGATCGGTTGGTGCTGTTCACCTTTGGTCGCGCCAGTGGTGGTCTCGGCGTATTCCATGTTTCCCCCCGCGGATTACAGCTCGCTAAAACAGGTAAAAGAACGCGAAGATGAAGACCCACACCAAGTCCACGAAGTGCCAGTAGAGCCCGCAGATCTCCACGCCCACATAACTGCCCCGGTCGTAAATTCCCTTGAGTACCCTCACCGCCACCGCAGTGAGGTAGATAACCCCGATGGTCACATGCAGACCGTGGAAACCGGTGAGCATGAAGAAGGAGGAACCGAACTGGGGTGCGCCCATAGGGTTGGCCCAGGGGCGGAAGCCCAGGTCCACGATGAGGTGGGTCCACTCGAAGGCCTGCATCGAGACGAAGGTAAGGCCCAGCAGGGCGGTGATCACCATGAAGACCGCGGTCTGCACCTTGCGTTTGGCGTAGGCGTGATAGACCGCGATGGCCATGGTTCCGCTGGAGCTTATGAGCACCACCGTCATGATGGCGATGAGCAGCAGGGGGACCTCGGTCTGGCCGATTCGCAGGGCGAAAACCTCCTTGGGCGAAGGCCAGGAGTTGGTGGCGCTAGCGGCCAGCCGTGCTGAGGCATAGCTGGCGATGAAGGAACCGAAGATAAAGGTGTCGGAGAGCAAGAAGATCCACATCATGGCCTTGCCCCAGACCACCTTGAAGGCCGAGAGGTCGCTGGCCCAATCGCTCACCAGTTGGCTGGGGCTTTTTAGGGTGTGCTTGGATCGTCGCTCCACACTGCCTCCTAAAATCGCTTTCACGTCAGCAACAACAGCCCATACAGCACTCCCCAGACGGCCAGCAGAAAGTGCCAGTAAAGCGCACAGAGTTCGATCCTGAGGGGGGTAGGGCGCCGGCTCACCACCGCCCAGGCCACCAGACCCCCAAGCAGGTGCAGACCGTGCAGGGCGGTGATCAGATAGAAAAAGCTCGAGGAGGGGTTGCTGCTCACACCGAGGCCCAGGCTCTGCAACTGCCCCCAGGCCCGCAGTTGGCCTGCGATGAAAAGCATCCCCAGAACCCCACCCAGCCGTATTCCCGCACGAACCGTTGGTGCCTCTGCCCTTCGAGCTGCGCGCAAAGCACGCTGGAAGGACAAGCTCGAGAGGGCCAGCACCGCTGTGTTGAGCCACAAAAGCCCAGGCTTAGGGCTGCTTTTCCAGTCGGGCAAGCCCATCCGCACCAGGTAGGCGCTGACCAGGGCCGAGAAGATCACCGTGGCTACCCCCAGCAAGATCCACACCCCGAGCTTGGCGGTAGGTAGTGGAAAAGCCCCGGGTAGCTCGGAATCCCCACCCCCACCGCCCGACCCCCAGCCTCCGCGGTCGTGGACTCCGCCCAAGCCCTCCCGTTCCTCTACCTGGGGCATGGCCTACTCGCCTCCGCCTCCCGCAGCCTGGGTCTGGAGGGTGGGCCGGTTTTGCGGGATGAAGTCCTCTACCTCGCCAGGTACACTGTAATCGTAAGGCCAGCGGTAAACCACGGGGGGGGGTACCGGGCCCCAGTTGCCGTGTGGGGCTGGGGTGGGAGCTACCCACTCCAGCGTGGCGGCGTGCCACGGATTCTGGCCCGAGGGCTTACCCCAAAAGATGCTGTGCACCAGGTTGTAGGCAAAAAGCAGCTGCGCCACCCCCACCACAAGCGCCACCACGGTGATGAAGCGCTCGAGGCTATGCACCGATTCGGGGACGAACTGGAGGTTGCTGAAGTCGTAGTACCGGCGAGGCACCCCGGTGAGGCCGATGTAATGCATGGGTAGAAAAATCGCGTAGGTGCCGACAAAGGTAGCCCAAAAGTGAATCTTACCCAGGGTTTCGTTCATCATCCGGCCGGTCACTTTAGGAAACCAGTGATAGATCCCAGCGAAGATCGCCACGATGGCTGCTACCCCCATCACCATATGGAAGTGCGCTACCACGAAATAGGTGTCCTGGAGCGGGAAGTCCAGCACCACGTTGCCCAGGAATAGTCCGGTTAGCCCGCCGATCAAGAAGGTGTTGAGAAAGGCGATGGCGAAGAGCATGGGGGTGGTGAGGTGAATGTTGCCCCGCCACAAGGTCAGCACCCAGTTGAAGACCTTAACCGCCGAGGGGATCGCCACGATCAGGGTAGAGACCGCGAATAGAAAGCCGAAGTAGGGGTTCATCCCGCTGGTGTACATGTGGTGAGCCCACACCACGAAGCTCAAAGCCCCGATCAGCAAAATCGAAAGGACCATCATGGGGTAGCCGAAGATCGGCTTGCGGGCGTGCACGGCGATAATCTCGGAGATCACCCCCATCGCTGGAAGGATCACGATGTATACCTCGGGGTGGCCAAAGTACCAGAACAGGTGCTGGAACAAAAGCGGGCTACCCCCCTCGTGGGGCTGGAGCTGACCAAACTGGACGATGGTCGGGATGAAGAATGAAGAGCCCGCCACGCGGTCGAGCAGCTGCATGACGCAGCCCACGAAGAGCGCCGGGAAGGCCAGCAGGGCTAGGATGGTCGCCACGAATATGCCCCACACCGCCAGGGGCATCCGCATCAGGGTCATGCCCTTGGTGCGCAGTTGCAACACGGTGGTGACGTAGTTGAGGCCGCCCATGGTAAAACCGATGATGAACAGGATCAGCGAGACCAGCATCAGCACGATGCCCAAGTCTGAACCCGGGGTGCCCTTGAGTATGGTCTGAGGCGGGTAGAGGGTCCAGCCACCCCCGGTGGGGCCACCCGGAACGAAAAAGCTGGCCAGCAGCACCAGCACCGAGAGCAAATAGACCCAGTAGCTGAGCATGTTGACAAAGGGAAAGGCCATGTCGCGCGCGCCCAGCATGAGGGGAATCAGGAGGTTGCCAAAGGTTCCCAGCAGAAAAGCCGTCAGCAGGTAGATGACCATGATCATCCCGTGCTGAGTGACCGCTTGGTAGTAGCGGCTAGGGTCGATGAAGGAGAACTCGCCCGGAAACCCTAGTTGCAGGCGCATTCCCCAGGAAAGCACCATCCCTACCGCCCCCACAAAAAGCGCGGTGAGGGCATATTGTATCCCGATGACCTTGTGGTCTTGGCAGAACACATACCGGGTCCACCAGCTTCTGGGTTCTGGGCCAACGT
The DNA here is from genome assembly GCA_040290145.1 of Meiothermus sp. Classification (GTDB taxonomy): domain Bacteria; phylum Deinococcota; class Deinococci; order Deinococcales; family Thermaceae; genus Allomeiothermus. The sequence goes on from PSML01000002.1 coordinate 66,963, forward strand.
AGTGGTCGTGATAGCCGGGGCTGTGGTGCGCCATCGCTTTACTCCCTCCTCTCCTGGTCCGAGACGCGCCGGGCGCTCGAGCGCTAGCTAGCGCTGGGCCTTAGGGTTCGCAAAAATCTGCGCCACGGTGGGGTGTTCAGAGAGCCACTTTTGGAAGGCGGCAGGCTCCATCACCACCACCTTCCCCACCATGCTGTAGTGCCCCACCCCGCAAAGCTCAGCGCAGATCACCTGGAACTCACCCGTCTTGGTCGGGGTAAACCACAGCTCGGTAACCATCCCCGGCACGATGTCCCACTTGACCCGGAACTCCGGCACGTAGAAGCTGTGGATCACATCGTTAGAGCGCATTCGCAGCAACACCGGCTGGCCCACCGGCAAAGCCAGGGGGCCACCCAGCACGGGTACATCGTCCTGGCTAGCCGGGGCCTGGAGATCCAGACCGAACTGATTGGCTGGAGTAAAACGCCTGGTGCTGGCCGGCCCTAAGATGCCGTCCTGGCCAGGGTAACGATAGCTCCATAGCCACTGTTGGGTTAGCACCTCCACCACCATGTGGTCTCGCGGCGGGCGAATGAGCTGGGCATAATAGTAGAGCCCAGGACCCAACAAAACCACGATCCCCACGGTTGTGGCAGCGATCAGCCCCCACTCCAACCGGGGATTATCCACAAAAAACACAGCTTTATGGCCCTTCCCGGCGCGGTGGTAATAGACCGCATAGGCGATAAAAAGGTTGACCCCCACCAGGGCCAGACCGGTCACGGCAAAGGTAATGACGATCAGGGTGTCGAGCGACCCCCAGTTGGAGGCCAAGGGGGCGAACCACCACACCTTGGCAACGGTCAGAATGATCGTTGCCCCAATCATGGCAACCAGGGTGAACGCCACCGCTAGGGCTTGCATTGTCCAACTCCTTTACCAAAAGTGTAGCGCTGACCCCAAAGATTGTGAATGGCCCGGCCAACTTTTGGGGGGGGTTTTCGTGATTTGTTGCACGAACGCCAAACCCTCGCTACGCCGGGCTGGCCTTGACCACGGGAGCCCACCCCCGCTTTGGAGGCGCAGAGCAAAACCTCGTCTGCCGCTTGACTCCCTCGATGTGGGATCACAATTTGGGACAAATGTCCCGGTTAATCTATAGGCGACACCCAAGATCATCCCTGGCTTCCCTGCTTGGGTGCTAGGAGGTGTGGAATGCGCTTCGAGGAAGATCTCGAGATCGTGATCGCTGCTCCGGTTGAGGCAGTATGGACGGCATTCCAAGACTTCTCCAACTGGCCCCGCTGGTCTACTTATCTCAAAGAGGTCAAGCGTCACGGCGATGGGTGGATGTTCCGGGCCCGGGGGATGCCTCCGGTAGATCTAATCTGGACGGCACGGGCAGTAGAGCGTGAAGCGCCACACTATGTGCGCTTCGCCAGCATCGAGGGGGCCGAACACGATCTGGTGGTAGAAGGGTCGGTTCGGCTCGAGCCCACCGAGGGCGGCACCCGCGTCAAGCTGCACTTCGAGGGCCAGCCCCACTTCAAATCCCCCCTGATGAACCGGGCCGCCGACATCTACGCCGGGATGTTCGGTGAGCCCCATAAGCTTTTGAAAGTGACCTTGGAGGAGTTTAAGCGCGAGGTTGAGGCCCGTTCGTCCAGCAAAGAGGCTCCTTGGCCCGCATGATGGCCCTTTGCTGCGGCCGATGAGCCTTGGGTCGAGCCCAGCCTTTCCCTTGGCCGGCCTTGCACATTGGACGAAAGTCCTAGAGCACAAATACCGCCCAACCGATACCTGGGCTGGCCATACCCTGGATCAGCCCCCCCGATAGCCTGAGGATCCGCCTCTACCTCCCTGTACTGCCCTATGGCCGATCGTACCTTGGGGAAGGGAGAGGTGAGGGCCAGATTCAACTCGCTCGAGCCCACGGGTGCCGAACTATAGTTGGGGCATGCGAGCAACGTTCCAAGAGCTTTGGAAAAACCCCTGGGTCCGCGCAACAGCCTACCTAGGGATCGGCCTTCTGGTGCTTTTATCCCTGCTGCATCTGCTGAGCCAAGCCCGGGCCGCGATTGTGACCCTAGCCCTTGGCTTTGGCTTCGCCTACTTGACCAGCCCGGTAGTGCGCTGGTTCGAGTGGCGCAAGCTACCCCGCTGGTTGGGGGTTTTAGCCGTTTACATGGGGCTGCTGGTCTTCCTGGCTCTGGCCTCGGTGCTGCTGGCGGAGATGGTGGGACGCTTTTCCCAGATGGTGAGCAAGCTTCCGAGCACCATCGGTCCGGCCCTGCAATGGCTGCGCGACACCCCGGCCAATCTAGGGGCACTTCCGCTACCGGAGGAGGTGCGCTCGCTGCTCTTTGAGTTCGGGCTCTCCCTCCAGCGCATCCTCGAGGGGTTTGGCCAAAGCCTGCTGGGCACCCTGCAAAACCTGCTCTCGCAAGGCGGGCGGCTGGTAGATTTCCTCATCGGCTTGGTCGGCGGGGTGGCGCAGGCCCTGGTGGCGCTGGTGATCTCCATCTACCTGCTCTACGACCTCCCCAGAATCGCCCGTGCGCTGTTGCATCTCATCCCCAAGCCCTATCAACCCCGTACCCTGGAGATCGCCCACAAAGCCGACGTGGCCTTTGGTGGCTATATCCGCGGCCAATTGCAGGTGGCCTTCTGGGTGGGGCTCACCATCGGGGTGGGCCTCACCCTGGTGGGGGTGCCGCTGGGGGGTGGGTTGGGCTTGCTAGCGGGGGTGTTCAACCTGATCCCCTATGTAGGGGTGATCGTCTCCACGGTCCCGGCCCTGCTCCTAGCCGCCACGGTAGGCTGGCCGACGGTACTGCTGACCTTGCTGGTGGTGTGGCTGACCAACCAGCTCGAGGGGCACCTGCTCGCTCCGCGCATCCTGGGTTCAACGACCAACCTGCACCCGGTCACGGTGATCGCGGCCATCCTGATAGGAGCTAGCCTGTTCGGCCTGCTGGGGGCCTTGTTGATGGTGCCCTTGGCAGCCTTCGCCAAAATCCTCATCCAGGATTACTATCTCAAAAGCCGTCTGTACGAGGAGGGATAGGGCTAGGCCCGTCGGACACTTAGCTGGTAAAACGGGCCGATCGGGGATAGGGTTGGCTCGAGCTCAGGCGGCTTTGCCCACGTCGAGACCGTCGGGGCCCAAGACGATGACTTCGGGCAGGCGGCGGCCCTGAGCGATGGCTACGGGCAGACCCTGGAGCCGCTTCAGCACCTCAAAAGGGACAAACCTGTGCTCACCGGTGATGTAGACCTTGGGGTAGTTGTAGAGTTCGCGCCCCACCCCCCACTGGGTTGCGGCCCGTTTCATGGCCCCGCTGATGCCGCCCTTGACCGGCTCGATCTCCGAGGGACCGGAGCCATCCCACTTCCAGACCCACTCCCCGGCCCCATCCCTGACGCCGATACCAACCAGCCACCCCCCACCGCCCTGGACCTCGCGCAGGGCAGTCTGCCAGCCAAACGGCCCGAAGGCCGCGTCGAAGCGGTTCATCACCGCTCGGCTATCGATGTAGGGGGCAACCAGGGTTTTGCCGTTCTTGCTGGCCTGCACCTTCCACTCGATCTCATCAGCCCGGAGGGGGGAGGTTAGGATCTCGAGCGGGCCCTTGGCCTTTTTTTCTGCCTCAGACATATTCATATGATCATTTTACTACATAAACCTATAAAAGCCAAGCCCTGGCCTTTCCCCGAGCCACCTTCAACATCACCAATTTTTGGTTTTACCAAGGGTTTCAGACGGGTCGGCTCCCCTCGAGGGGAGCCGAGGTGGGATTAGGGTAAGGCTAGAGAACCCGTACTGCTCGCAGGATAAAGATCAGTACGATCGCTCCCAACACACCCCAGAGAATACCGATGAGACTAAAGCCGCCTGCCGCCGCCGCACCCCCGATCCCCAACACATCCGCGAAAAACCAGCGGCCCAAGGCCGAGCCCACGATACCGATGATGATGTTGGCCAAAGCCCCCTGCCGAGCGTTAGTCCCCATGATCAAGCTGGCCAACCAACCGATTAGCGCACCCACCAGAATGGCGACGATCCAACTCATACCCTGCCTCCTTCTCAGACAGCGCCGATTTACGGTCGCTTGGCATTTAGGCTAAGAAGAAGCTCTGAACCCCTGCTGTGCCTTGGCTGAGCAAGTGCTGAGTGGTCGGGTTTGCGTTTGCCCGGCAGGCTAGATATAACAAGACCTGTGCAACGCATCCTGGTGATCGACGATGACCCGAGCGTGGGAAACTTCCTCAAGCGCGGGCTGTCCTATGAAGGTTACGCGGTGGACGTGGCCGAATCGGGGGAGGTGGGGCTTTCCAAGGCCCGCGAGAAGTACCCCGACCTGGTGATCCTCGACGTGATGATGCCAGGAATTGACGGCCTCGAGGTCCTGAAGCGCCTGCGCACTGCCGATGAAAAGCTGCCGGTGATCATGCTCACCGCCAAGGACGCCCCCGAGGACCAGATCAAAGGCCTCAACACCGGAGCCGACGACTACGTGAGCAAGCCGATCAGCTTCGAGGTACTGCTGGCCCGCATCCGTAGCCTCTTGCGCCGCCACCGGGCCGAGGCCCCCCACGTGCTGCGCTTGGCCGATCTGGAGATGAACACCCAGGCTTTCACAGTGCGGCGCGGCCCGCGGGAGATCACCCTTACCAGCCTGGAGTTCCGGCTCCTGCAAGCATTCATGGAAAACCCCAACCGGGTGATGAACAAGCACCTTTTGCTGGATAGGGTCTGGGGGACCGACTTTTTCGGGGATGCCAACGTGGTGGAAGTCTACGTGAAACAGCTTCGTCAAAAGCTCGAGGCCGGAGGGGAACCCCGCCTTATCCAGACCATTCGCGGCGCTGGTTACGTTTTGCGTGAAAAATAAACTCGAGCCCCGCCCTACCCACAGCCGAGCCCGCTCCCTCAGCCTGGCCCGGGGGGCTTAGCCCTTAGGCTGGGGATCAACATCAAAAGACCCACCCAGCCCACCGGCAAAAAGGGAGAGGCACCGATCAGAACTAGGCCGGTCAGGGTTCCCACGATCCCCACCACCCGGGCCCAGGTGACCCGGCGGGGCTCGAGCGGCCCGTTGTCGTCCGCCGAGGAGAGGGCCGGTTCGCGGGCGCGAAGGCCCAGCCCCACCACGCCCAGCCCCACCAGGAGCAGGCTGAACCCCCCAGGCCAGATCTCTGGGAGCCGACCTCCCCCCAGCTGCCAGGCCAGCAGCCCGC
>PSML01000074.1:0-12431 GCA_040290145.1 Meiothermus sp.
AGCTAGGGGGGAGAAAGTGATGAGAGCTCAGGTAGTGGAGGGTCCCCGGCAGGAAGCCTAGGGCGGCGGACGGCCTCCCAGGCGATGGCCCCGGTCGCCAGGAGGAGCAGGGCCCCGTTGGCTAGGGCGGCCAGGATCGAGAAGCGCCTGAGCCCGTAGGTATAGCGAGCGGTGGGCAACCGCCGGGCCAGCACCACCGCACCCCAGGCCAAGCCCAGCCCGACCACGTCCTGAAAGTTGTGGGCGGCATCGGTGAGCAGGGCCAGCGAACCGGCCAGCACCCCGTAGACACTCTGGACCACCACGAAGCCCAAATTGAGCCCCACCCCCACGGCGAAGGCCCGTCCGTAGTGGGCTGGAGCGTGCGGGTGCGAATGGGCCACGCTCATCCTCCAAAGAGGGTCTGATAGAGCAGATAGAGGTTGAGCCCGATGATGATCGCCGCCACGGTCCAACCGGCGATAGCCACCGGCCGGCTATTGACCAGATCGCCCATCAAGCGGCGCTGGCCGGTGAAGAGCAGCAGCGGGATCAGGGCAAAGGGGATGGCGAAGCTGAGCACCACCTGGGAGATCACCAGCACCCGTGTGGGGTCGAGTCCCAGCCCGATGACCACAAAAGCCGGAAGCAACGTCACGCCCCGCCGCAGCCACAGGGGGATGGTAAAGCCCACAAAGCCCTGCATGATGACCTGCCCGGCCAGCGTCCCCACCGTGGTAGAGGAGAGCCCCGAGGCCAGCAAGGCCAAGGCGAATACCCCGCTGGCCAAGGCCCCCAACAAGGGGGTGAGGGTCTGATAGGCGGTGGTGAGGTCGGCTACTTGGACGTTGCCGCTGTGATGAAAGGTTGCCGCCGCCGCGGCCAACATGGCCATGTTGACGAACCCCGCGATGGAGAGAGCTAGCCCCACATCCAGGTGGCTGAAGTTCACCAACCGCCGCTTGAGCTTTGGGTCTTGCACCGGGATGCGGTTTTGCGTGAGGGAGGAGTGCAGGTAGATGACGTGGGGCATTACCGTGGCGCCCAAGATGCCCACCGCCAGCAGGAGGCTCTCGCGGCCCTCGAGCCGGGGGACGAACCCCGAGAATAGCTGGGGATCCGGATGGGCCAAGAACAGCTCGAGCACGTAGGCTCCAGCGATCACCGCCACCAAGGCCGTGATGGCCGCCTCGAGGGGGCGAAAACCATACTGCTGCAAGCCCAGCAGGGCAAAGGTAGCTACCGCTGCGAGCGTCGCCCCCCAGACCAAGGGGATTCCCAAGAGCAGATGAAAGCCCAGGGCCGCCCCTAAAAACTCGGCGAGGTCCGTCGCTATCGCGGCCAGCTCAGCCTGAACCCAATAGAACCAGGTGGCCGCCGGGTGGAACTCGGAGCGCACCACCTCGGGGAGGCTCATTCCGGTGGCGATCCCCAGCTTGGCGGAGAGGCTTTGGATCAGCATAGCCATCAGGTTCGCAGCCAGCACCACCCACAAGAGCAGGTAGCCGAACTCGGCCCCACTCTGGATGTTGGTGGCGAAATTGCCCGGGTCCATGTAGGCCACGCTGGCCACAAAGGCCGGGCCTAGGAAGGGGAGTAGCCGGGCGGGGCCGCGTTTGGAGCTTTTGCGCTCGAGCACCGCTACGGCCTGCCGAACGGTTTCCCTATCGGTTCGGGACAGAAGGCGGTCGGTGAGCATAGGCAAGTCTCAAAAGACGTTTACCCAGACCACCTGGGCCAGGGAGGGGGGCAGTAGAAAACGCTCGTTGAGCCCCTCCTGCCAAAGGGCGATGCGCACCCCCTCCCCGGAGCGCTCGAGCACCTGGATGGCCACGCCGGGGTGCAGGTGGAGGTGGGCCAGCAGGTTGAGGGTGTCGTGGTCCTGGGTAAAGACCCGCGCCACCCGCCCGCGCTCGCCGGCGGCCAGAGCCGCCAGGGGTTTGGTGGGGGCGTCCTGGGGGAGTTGCAGTTCCACCGTGGGGATGGGGTCGCCGTGGGGGTCGTGCGAGGGGTGGCCCAGCCACTCGGCAATGCGGGCCTCAAAATCTTCGGAGATGTGGTGCTCGAGCCGCTCAGCCTCGGCGTGCACCTCTTCCCAACCGTAGCCCAGGGCCTGGTGCAGATAAGCCTCCAAGAGCCGGTGGTGACGCAGTACCTCGAGCGCCACCTGGTACCCGGCCTCGGTCAGGCGCACCCCCCGGTAGGCCTCATACTCCACCAGCCCCAGCTCGGCCAGCTTTTTGAGCATCCCCGTCACCGAGGCTGGTTTGATCTCCATGCGGTCGGCCAGGGCCTGGGTTGAGACCGAAAGGGTGTCCTCGAGCCTCTCCCCGCCGCCCAGCAAGAGGATCTGCTTGAGGTAGTCCTCCTGGGCCTCGGAGAGCGGAGGTTGCGGGGGTTTGGTCACAGCCCCACCCTCGAGTACCGGCCCCTTGCGGAGTGAGTCCCCTGAAAACGTCCCCATGAACCTTCTCCCCAGATTTAGGTTCGCCTAAATCCCTACGCTTTAGAGTTTAGGTAAACCTAAAAAAAATGTCAAGCCGGAAGGTCCCCACCCCGCCCCAGGCTGCACTCAGTCTTTTGCGGCAACTTAGCGGTATCCTGTAGGATAGTGATCTTTGATGCTAGAAAAACTCGAGTCCTTAGAACAGGAGTACCAGAGCCTGGAGGCCTCGCTGGCCGACCCGGCGGTGCTCGGCGATCAAAAGGAGTACCAGCGCCTCTCCAAGCGCTACGCCGAGATGGGCGAGCTGGTCTCTACCATCCGCGAGTACAAAAGGGCCCTCTCGGACCTGGAAGGGGCCAAGAGCCTCCTCCACGACCCCGACATGGCCGAGATGGCCCGGCTGGAGATCGGAGAGATCCAGCGGCGCATCCCCGAGCTGGAGGCCAAGCTCGAGCTGATGCTGCTGCCCAAAGATCCCCTCGACGATAAAAACGTCATCGTGGAGATCCGCGCCGGGACCGGGGGGGAGGAGGCTGCCCTCTTCGCCGCCGAGCTGCGCGATATGATCATGGAGTTCGCCCGGCGCAAAGGCTTTCGCACCGAGATCCTCGATGTCAACCTGACCGATCTGGGTGGGGTTTCCAAGGTCTCCTTCGAGGTGGTCGGGACGGGGGCTTACGGGGTGCTCAAGTACGAGGCCGGGGTCCACCGGGTGCAGCGGGTTCCCGCTACCGAGGCCCAAGGACGCATCCACACCTCCACCGCCACGGTAGCGGTGATGCCCGAGGCCGAGGAGGTCGATGTGCAACTGGATCCCGCCGACCTGGAGATCACCGTCTCGCGGGCCAGTGGCCCCGGCGGGCAGGGGGTCAACACCACCGACTCGGCGGTGCAGGTGCTGCACAAACCCACCGGGATGATCGTCAGCTGCATGGAGTCCCGCAGCCAGATCAAGAACAAAGAAAAGGCCCTCACCATCCTGCGCTCGAGGCTCTTGGAGATGAAGCGGGCCGAGGAAGCCGCCCGCCGCCGCGAAGACCGCCTGGCCCAGATCGGCGCGGGGGAGCGTTCGGAGAAGATCCGCACCTACAACTTCCCCCAGTCCCGCGTCACCGACCACCGCATCGGTTTCACCACCCACGACCTGGAGGGGGTCTTGGCCGGCGACCTCTCCGAACTCCACGAAGCCCTCAAGCGAGCCGATCAAGAACGCCAACTCGCCGCGATCGCCAAAGAGCCGCTCACCAGCAAGGAGGCCTGATGTTGGCGGCCTACACCGGCCTCGCCCAAAGAGCAGGCGGGGAGGAAAGGAGATCAGGTGGGACGTCGCGCCCGCCCCTTCCCCAGGGGGGTGGCCCGTGAGCCACGGCCTGCGGCGCGAACTGCTGGTGGCCGCAGCCATCCTGATGGACAGGCAAGGTCGGGTATTGCTGGTGGCGAACGACTGGAGCCGCAGGGGGAGGGTGCGCTACACCCTGCCCGGCGGCACGGTGGAAGCCGGTGAGACCCTGCCGGAGGCCCTCAAGCGGGAGGTGCGCGAGGAGACCGGCTTGTGGGTGCGCGGCATCGAGCACCTGGCCTACGTGATCCAGGTCGAGGATGCGCGCAAGCACGAGCGCACCCTGGCCATGGCCTTCCGCGCCACCTACGACGGCCTCCTGAACCCCCGCGACCCCGATGGGCACATCGTCGAAGCGCGGTTTTTTACCCCCGAGGAGGTAGCGGCCAAGCTCGAGGAGCACCGCCCCTTGCGCGAGCCCCTGCTAGACTACCTCAGGGGGGAGCGGGGAAGGTTTTACGCGTATGGCAGTTGGGGAGGGGGTGGCATCAGGATCTAGGCGGTGCGTAACCCCCCCGTTTCGCCATCCCCCCACCCCGGCGTCCCACGTAACGCCGGCGGCTTCGCAGGCTGGAGGGGTCGGGCCGGATGGGTTCACGCTGGGGTTATGGGAGCTTGGGTAGGTTAGGCTCGGCGATATGATCGCGGTGATTCTCTCTGGAGGAGCGGGGACCCGGCTGTGGCCGGTCTCCCGTGAACTCTATCCCAAACCTTTCATGCGGCTGCCGGACGGGCAGAGCCTGCTGCAGAAGGCCCTTTTGCGGGCGGTGGGCCTGCCCGGGGTCTCGGAGGTGCTGACCGTCACCGGGCAGGAGCACTACTACAGCACGCTCAACGAGTATCAGGCCCTGGAGGTTGGGGACCATCCCCCGCTCACCTTCGTGATCGAGCCCTCCCGCCGCAACACCGCTGCGGCCATTGCCATGGCGGCCCTCTCGGTGGCCGAGCGGCACGGGGCCGACCAGATCTTGCTCATCCTCTCCGCCGATCACCTGATCGAGGAGCACCAGGCCTTTGTGGGAGCAGTCCAGCAGGCTCGAGCGGTGGCCCAGCAGGGCTATCTGGTCACCTTTGGCATAAAGCCCACCTACCCCGCTACGGGTTTTGGCTACCTCGAGCCGGGCGAGCCGCTGACCGAGGGGGCCTACGCGGTGCGGCGCTTTGTCGAAAAGCCCGATGCTGAGCGGGCCAAGGCTTACCTCGAAGGGGGGGGGTTCCTCTGGAACGCGGGTATCTTCTGCTTTAGCGCAGGGGCCTACCTGGAGGCCCTGCAAACCTATGCGCCCCAGGTCTACGAGGCCGCGGTGCAGTGCTGGCAGGCCAGCCCGCGGGAGGTTCCGCAGTACCTCGACACCAAGACCTTCAGCGCTGTTCCGAACATCTCGGTGGACTATGCGGTGATGGAAAGGGCCGAGCGAGTAGCGGTGGTTCCCTGCTGCTTCAGCTGGAGCGACCTGGGCTCGTGGGATGCCGCGGCCCTGCTGGTCCCGGCCGACCCGGAGGGCAACCGGGTGTTGGGGGAGGCGGTGCTGGTGGATACCCGGGGGACTTTCGTCCAGACCGAGGAGCGACTGGTGGCGGCCATCGGGGTCGAGGACCTGGTGATCGTAGACACCCGCGACGCGCTCTTGGTCACCCGGAGGGACCGAGTACAAGACGTGAAAAAGGTGGTCGAGCGGCTACAGAAGGTCGAGCACGAGGCCATTCGCGAACACCGCACGGTCCAGCGCCGTTGGGGGAGCTATACGGTGCTCGAGGAGGGCCCCCGGTTCAAGATCAAGCGCCTGGTGATCCGGCCCGGGCAGGCCCTATCCTTCCACCTCCACCACCACCGCAGCGAGCACTGGACGGTGGTCTCAGGTACCGCCCAGGTCTTGAAGCAAGACCAGGTCTATCTGCTGCGCACCAATGAGGCCCTGAGCGTCCTGGCCGGAACCCCCCACCGGCTCTCTAACCCCGGTCTGATTGACCTGGTCATCATCGAGGTGCAAAGCGGGGAGTATCTGGGCGAGGACGACCTGGTGCGGCTGGATCTGTCCGAGCCCATCCGGGAATCGGGAGATGAGGCCGCCCCCACGGCTCGATTGGAGTTGAGGAGAAGCTCATGATGAAAGGACTCATCCTCTCCGGCGGCAAAGGCACCCGGCTACGCCCCCTCACCCACACCCGGGCCAAGCAGCTCATCCCCATCGCGGGCAAACCCAACCTCTTCTACGCGGTAGAGGACCTGGTGCGCTGCGGCATCACCGACATCGGGGTGGTGATCAGCCCGGAGACCGGGGATGAGGTGCGCCAGGCCCTGGGGGACGGGACGCGGTTTGGGGCCCGCTTTACCTACATACTGCAAGAAGCCCCCTTGGGCATCGCCCACGCCGTGCGCACCGCCCGGCCTTTCCTGCAGGGCGACCCCTTCGTGCTGTACCTGGGAGATAACCTCCTCTCCGGGGGGATCGGGCACCTGGTGGAGGAGTACCAGGCCAACCGCCCCGAGGCCATCGTCCTCCTGACCCCGGTGGAGGATCCCCGGGCTTTCGGCGTGGCCGTGCTCGACGAGCGGGGCCAGGTGGTGCGGCTGGTGGAAAAACCCCAAGACCCCCCCTCCAACCTGGCGCTGGTCGGGGTTTACCTCTTCGGGCCGCGAGTTCACCAGGTCATCGAGGGGCTTAAGCCCTCCGGGCGGGGGGAGTACGAGATCACCGAGGCCATCCAAGGCCTCTTGGACGGCGGGATGCCGGTGGTGGCCCGCCAGGTCCGGGGCTACTGGAAGGACACCGGAAAGCCCGAAGACCTCCTGGATGGCAACCGCTTGGTCCTGTCTCAGCTGGCTCGCTGCATCCAAGGCGAACTCAGCGGGGCTGAGGTGGTGGGGGAGGTGGTGGTCGAGGCCGGGGCCAAGGTGATCCGCAGCACCGTGCGCGGCCCGGCCTACATCGGCCCCGGCGCGGTGGTCGAGGATGGCTTTATCGGCCCCTACACCGCCATCGGAAAAGACGCCAAGGTGGTCTCGAGCGAGGTCGAGTACTCCATCCTGATGGACCAGGCCGAGGTGCGTAACCTGCCCTACCGCCTGGACTCGAGCATCCTGGGCCAGGGCGTAGTGGTGGATGGCCGGGGTAACGGTCGCCGCTACACCCTGCAGATGGTGCTCGGCGACCGCAGCCGGGTCAAGCTATGAGGCTTTTATTGACCGGGGGAAGCGGACGTCTGGGCACGGCCCTGCGCGCCCTGATGCCGGGCCTCATCGCGCCACCCCGCGGCGAGCTCGACGTCACCGACCCCGAGAGCGTACGGCAGGCTCTCGAGCGCCATCAGCCCCAGGCCATCGTGCACGCGGCGGCCTACACCGACGTGGCCGGGGCCGAACGCGAGCGCGAACTGTGCTGGCGGGTGAACGTGGAGGGAACCCGCAACCTGGCCAGGGCGGCGCTCGAGCGGGGATTGTTCGTGGTCCACATCTCCACCGACTACGTCTTCTGGGGTGACGTGGGTGGTTACCGGGAGGACGACCCCTTAGGCCCGGTGCGCAACTACTACGCCCTCACCAAGCTGGTGGCTGAGGAAGCCGTACGGGCCTTGCCGCGCCACCTGGTGATCCGCACCTCCTTTCGCCCCTCACCCTGGCCCTACCCGGTGGCCTACACCGACCTCTACACCGGCCAGGACTACCTGGGTGTCATCGCGCCGGAGGTGGCGCTGGCCCTTGGGCACCTGGCCCAAATCCCCTTCGACACCCTGCACATCGCCACCGAGCGCAAATCGGCCTACGAGCTGGCCCGCCGCACCCGCCCCGACGTGCGGCCAGGGCTCCGCGCGGACTCGCCGGTGGCGCTTCCCGAGGACATCTCCCTCAATACGGGGCGCTGGCAAGCCCTAAAGCGCGAATGGAGCTCATCATGCTTGATCCCGAGGTAATGGCGGCCCTCAGCATCCAACGCTACGACCCCCAGCCGGAGGTGGCCGGGGTTTTGTACCAGCCTTTGCGCAAACACCGTGCGCTCGAGGGCGCTTTCATGGAGCACCTGCGCCTCGAGGGGGGTTGGGTGGAGGGACTCGAGGTGGGCTTCGAGGTCCGTCAGCTCTCGGTCTCCTGGGCTGTGCCGGGGCGGATCAACGCCTTCCACCTGCACCCCAAGCGCCCCCAGGATGAGCTTTGGTGTGTGATCGGGGGCGAGCTCAAGGTCTGGCTGGTGGATGTGCGCAAAGACTCCCCCACCCGGGGAAACCGGCGGGCCTACCTGCTCTGCGGGGAAGCTCCGGCCCTGCTCTATATCCCCAGCGGGGTGGCCCACGGCTACCGGGCCGGCCCCCGTGGAGCGACCCTGCTCTACGCGATGAACAGCCAGTTCGACCCCGCCGATCCCAACGAGGGCCGCCTGCCCTGGGACTACTTCGGGGTGGATCTATGGGAGGAAGACCGTGGATAGCCAACCCCTCCGGCGGGGGAGGATCCGGCGGCCGTGGGGTGGTTTTCTGGGCGATGGGGAGATGACCTATGGGGAATTTTAAGCGGGTGATGGTGACCGGGGGAGCCGGGTTTATCGGTTCCAACTACGTGCATTACGCGGTGCAGGCTCACCCCGAGTGGGAGCTCGTGGTCTATGACAAGCTCACCTACGCCGGGAACCTCGAGAACCTCGAGGCCGTGCGTTCCCAGATCGAGTTCGTGCAGGGCGACATCGCCGAGGCCGAGGCGGTTCGCCAAGCCTTGGTGGGGGTGGACGCGGTGTTGAACTTCGCCGCCGAGAGCCACGTGGATCGCTCGCTCCTGGACCCCCGCCCCTTCGTCAGGACCAACGTGGAGGGCACCCTGGTGCTCTTGGAGGAAGCCCGCAGGGCGGGCGTTCGCCGCTTCCTCCAGGTCTCCACCGACGAGGTCTACGGCGACCTCTACGGCCTCGAGCAGCACTCCCTCGAGACCGACCCCCTGCGCCCCCGCAGCCCCTACGCGGCCAGCAAGGCCGCCGCTGAGCACCTGGTCTTCAGCTACGGGATCAGCTACGGCCTGGACGTGGTGGTGACGCGCGGCTCCAACACCTACGGCCCCTACCAGTACCCCGAGAAGATCATCCCCCTCTTCATCACCAACGCTCTGCAAGACCAGCCCCTGCCCCTCTATGGCGACGGCTCGGCGGTGCGCGACTACATGCACGCCTACGACCACGCCACGGGCATCGACGCGGTGCTGCACCGGGGGGACTCGGGCCAGGCCTACAACCTAGGAGCCCGCGAGCAGGTGCCGGGAACCGAGGTAGCCCGGCGGGTGCTCGAGCTTTTGGGCAAACCGCAAACCCTGGTCAAGTTCGTGGAGGATCGCCCCGGCCACGACTACCGCTACTCGGTGGACCCGGCCAAGGCCGAGGCCCTGGGCTGGCAGCGGCGGTACACCTTCGCCCAAGGCCTGGCCGAGACTGTGCGCTGGTACGTGGAAAACCGGGGCTGGTGGAGGCGGGTGCGGGAGAAGCGCGACCACCAGGAGCTGATGCAGCGCTGGTACGCCAAGCGCTAATCCCTCCGCGTGGGGCGCCTTTGGGGGAGGTGTGCTGGGATGGCACTCTACTTGGCGACGGTGGGCAACGACCCGGCCCCGGTGGCCATGGGCCTGCGGATCATCGGAGAGCGGGGGGTTTCCCGGGTGGTCCTGCTGGAGGAGGAGCCCACCGGTCTGGTCTACCCGAAGCAGCGGGAAGCTCTGCATGAATGGCTCAAGGGGTCTGTGGGGCCTGGGTCTGTCGAGAGGCACGCCCTCGACCTGAACCCCGAGGCCGTGCAGAAGACCATCCAGAGGGTGCTCGAGGGGTGCGGGGGCTCTCGGGTCTACGTCAACCTGACCGGGGGGAGCAAGCTTAGCGCGTTCTTCCTCTACAAGGCCACGGGGCCTTTACCCGAAAGCCAGCTCTTCGCCATAGAGGCCCACCGCCTCGAGCCACCCAAGGTGCGGTTTTGGAAACCGGCGCCGGCCCTCCCCCAGGGTGGGCTCCTGGACTTGCCGGACTACCTGAGGCTCTACGCCTTTCCCGCCGGGGCCGAGGAGGTCAAAGGGTCGCCGGGCAAAAGGTGGAAGGACTTTTCCCATACCTACCTCAGATACCGGGGGGCGGAGTGGGTGTATGGGGTCTGGGAGGGGCGGCCCTGGGTGGCGAATCCCGCTGGGATCTCTTCCAAAGAGGAGTTCTCCAGGCTAAGGGATGTGGCTCGGGAGCTGGGGGGACAGCACGCCCTCACGGTCGCCCTGGAAAAGTACGAAGAGCAACAGGCCCAGAATGCTATGCAGGTTCGGGAGAGCCGCAAGGTGTGGGCAGAGGAGTTTTGCGATGTCTACTTGCTCCATGGCCAGACCCTGGCCCAGGCCCTCCAATCGAGGAAGCGGCCGGCTGCGACCACCTGTTCCTTTGCTCTCCCCCAGGAAGGACCGGTGTTCGTGGCCCTGCCCAGCGACCAGCTCCTGCCCCTGGTGGCCTCGTTTGTGATGGTCCAGCCTCAACCCAAGCAGGCCTACCTGATCACCACCCCGGACAAGGTGGCCCAGGCCGGGCGGCTGGAGGTCTTCTTGAAGCGGCGGGGGGTAAGGGTACAGGCCTCTTCGGCGGCTGCCCCCGAAGAGCCGGACTCGGTGCGCTCGGCGTTGGCCCCGGTGCTCGAGGAAGCCCAAAGGAGGGGTCTCGAGGTGCGGGTCAACCTCAACGGAGGGACCAAGCTCATGGTCTTGGGGCTGGTCGAGGCGCTGGCGGGAGGGGAGAGGGTGGAGTACCTGGACCGCCGTACCCTCTGGGACCTGGAGGAAACCTCGTCCAGGGAGGTGGAGTGGGAAGCGGTCCGCCTCGAAGAGGCCCTGGCCTTGCACGGCTTCAGGCTGCTCCAGGACGAGCAGCTTGGCCAGGTATGCCCTGACCCAAAGGTGCTGGAGGCGGCCCGCGGGGCGGAGAACGCCAGGGTCACCAGGCGCCCGGATTGGTACGAAACCCCGTCGGGAAAGGCCTTTGTGGATGCTTGGGAAAAGCGCTTTGGGGTGAGATTAGAGGGGAAATTCTGGCAGAGCAAGAACGGGCTGGCCCGGGAGTACATCGTGTTCGCTGAGCTCCACAGCCGCTTGGCTCCCCAAGGCGGGCAGGTCTGCTTCGGGGGACATCTGCATCCTCAAGAGTGGGGGCAGGGCCGCGACCAGAACAGGGATCGGCGTGGCCAAAACCCACCCCAGGTGGACGTTGTGGCCTGGCACCGGGGGGAGCTGCTCCTGGTCGAGGTCAAGCCGACCCTTTCGGAAGCTTTGAACAGGCACCGTGAAGACGGGGTCATTCCCGGGCTTTCGCAGCGCGCCGGGGGGCGCTATGCCAAGGGGATGGTCGTGGCTCGGGACGTGGGGAACCTCAAGGAAGACGGGCCTAAGCCCTCGAGGTCAGATCTGGCCCTCCTGGTCATGCAAGGAGAGGCTCTTCCCCAGGGGGTTTTTCGTTTTCCCGACGACCTGCCGAAGGTGTTCGGGGAATGGGGGTGGCTGTAGCCAAGACCCGTGCCTCGAGCCCAGTCCCCGGGAGTCGCCCCGGGGTTAGTCTAGGGGCATGATCGACATCACCCGCCGCCTCTACAGAGGGCACCCCGTCTGGCCCGGCGACACCCCCTTCACCCTCGAGCCCGTCTCCAAGATCGCCGAGGGTGCCTCGGTGAACGTGGGCAAGCTGACCACCACCACCCACCTGGGCACCCACCTCGACGCGCCCTACCACTACCTGGAGGAGGGGGGGAGGCTCGAGAGCATCCCGCTCCCGGTGCTGATCGGGCCCTGTCGGGTGGTGGACGCCAGGGGACCGGACGAGCTGACCAGGGGGTTTCTCCAGGGCGTCGAACTCGCCGAGCGCACCCTGTTCTACACCGGCCAGCCCGACGAGTGGCGGGAGTTCCCCACCCTGTTCATGAGCGTGCACCCCGACGCGGTGGCCTACCTGGCCGAGCGGGGCGTCAGGCTCTTCGGCACCGACTGCCCCAGCGTGGACCCCCTCACCTCCAAAGACCTTCCGGGCCACAAGGCCTTCGCCCGGCACGGCATCCACATCCTCGAGGGCCTGGCGCTGGGGGCGGTGAGGCCGGGCGAGTACGAGCTGATCGCGCTGCCGCTGCGGCTCGAGGGGGCCGACGCCTCGCCGGTGCGGGCGGTTCTTCGGTAGAGAACCAGCCGGGTGGTGGTGCGGGCCTCTTTTACCAGCGTTCACCCTGGGCCACGATGTCGTAGCGCGGCAGCCCCGGGATCTCCACCGCCTTCCCAAGATAAGCCGTCAGCCATCGGCTCGTCGAGGGCCAAGGCGTCTTGCGTTTTACGTCTTACGTCTTGCGTCTTACGTCTTGCGTACGACGTAGGACGTACGACCCGCGGTACGACCCGCGGTACGACCCGCCCGCTAATCCCGCAACCCCACCTTGTCCAGGAGGAAGGCGTACTCGAGCGCCACCTCCTTCAGCCGGTCGTAGCGGCCCGAGCTGCCGCCGTGCCCCGCGCCCAGGTGGGTCTTGAGCAGCAGGGTGTTGGCGTCGGTCTTGAGCTCGCGCAGGCGGGCCACCCACTTGGCGGGCTCCCAGTAGCCCACGCGGGGGTCGTTGAGGCCGGCCGTGACCAGGAGGTGGGGGTAGGCCTTGGGTTCTACGTTGTCGTAGGGGCTGTAGGACTTCATGTAGGCG
>PSML01000075.1:0-12325 GCA_040290145.1 Meiothermus sp.
CGCCAGCTACCCGCCGCGGGAGCGCCGGTACCGCAGGGCCACCGTCCCGTTGCGGAGCGGTGCTGCGGAAACGAGGTCGAGGTGGCGCGCCTCCCCCTCAGAAGCCCTGAAGGGCCCACGGTTTGACGAAGGGAGGTGGGAGTCGGAAAATGCGGCGGCCAAGCGGTCGACCGCCCACGGAACCGGGGCAACCCCGCAGGGAGGTGATGCCGGGGGCGGATCTTCCACACGCCGTCGCGTTAGGCCGACCAGGGAGGGATGTTAGACGGACCAGCCTAAATAGGCGTTAGGCGTAAAGGAGGAAATCGGTGCCGCAGGTGCAATCCGGCGGAACCATGGTCGCGCTTTGAGCAGCACACCACATTGACGCAATGAGAGACAGCAATGCCCTCTATCGACTGCTTCTTCGTACCGGTGCCCCGTGAGAACAAAGCGGCCTATGAGGAGCCGACGCGTATCTCTGCTGCCGTGCTGAAGGACTACGGTGCCCTGCGAGATGTGGAGTGCTGGCTCGATGCATCCGGCCCTGATGCCTCTCGTCGTACCACACCAGTGAAGCGAGGCTGGATTCCGCGCACTACAGAAGCTTCATGCGCGCAGCAGGTGCCCAGGAGGGCGAGACAGAGCAACCCGGGATGCACGCGTGCAGAAGGTTATTGCCGGCCCACGCATGCAATTTCACGCATACAATTTAGGGATCGGCCATCGGTCTTCGACGGCACGCGCCTCATCGTCGGCGGTTTTGTGTCCATGCTATTGATTGTAGAATCGAATGTATCGAGGCCCATGCGGACTAGTGTTTGGCGTCACGCTAAATGCCCCAACCCATTCGCCTCGAGCAGCTCCCGCACCATCACCTTCTCCCCCCGCCGCACCGACTCCTCGGCGGCCACCCCCACCACCACGCTCCAGAAGCCCTCTTCGGCGGTGGCCGCGGTGCTGGGCTGGCCGTCCATGGCCTCGATCCAGCGCAGGTGCTCGTAGTAGGTGGCCCCGCTGTGGCCGCTTTCCTCGATGAGGGCGGGGTAGCTGGGGGTCATGACCCGGGAGGTGCGGTCGGGGAGGCAGATGACCTCGAGGTAGCTCTTCCACTCCGAGTGGGCCTGCCCGTTCTCGCCCTCGCTGGCCTTGAGGCGGCCCTCGTCGCCGCAGATGACGATCTCCTCGTAGACCATGGGCGCGAACATGCACAGGTTGAAGTTGGCCCGCACCCCGTTTTGGTACTCCACGATCACGAAGGCGTTGTCCAGGATGTCCGAGCGCTCGCCGCCGTACTCGAAGTCGCGGAAGTTCACCGCCTGGCTGCCCGAGGCGTAGACCATCACCGGCCTGGACTCGGCGAAGAGGTTGAAGAGGTCGAAGTAGTGGCAGCACTTCTCGACCAGGGTGCCGCCGGAGTACTTGGAGAACTTGTTCCACTGCCGCACTTTGTCCAAGAAGGGCTCGCGGTGCTCGAGGATGCTGAGGGTCTTGATCTGGCCCAGGCTTTTGCGCACCTTGGCCTCGTGGATGGCCTCCACGTAGATGGGTTTGTAGCGGTACTGGAGCCCGATCTGCAGCACCTTGGGGTAGGCTTTAGCCATCTGCCAGATGGCGTAGGCGTCCTTCAGGTTGGTGGCCATGGGCTTTTCCAGCAGGATGTGCTTGCCCGACTGCACCGCGACCTTCAGCACCTCCAGGTGGGTGTGGTTGGGGGTGCAGATGATCAGCCCGTCCACCGCGGGGTCTGTGCAGGCCGCCTCGAGGCTCTCGTAGACCACTAAGGGCTCCTCGGAGAACTGGGCCTTGACCCGGCGGGCCCCCTCCACGCTGGAGGGGTTGGGGTCGTAGACCCCGTGGACGGTGCAGCGCCCCTCGAGCATCGTGACCCGGACGTGCTCCTGGCCATTGACCCCCACCCCGATGACGTTGAAGCGGTACTTGAGGGGGCCGGGGTCCATCAGGAAGCGGTCTTCCTGGGGCACGTAGGCGAACTTGGAGGAAAGGGCGTGCAGCCGGTTGGCAAACTCCTTGTTCCGCTTCATAACGAGATCATAAATCTTAGATTCAAAATAGGGCAGAGCAAAAAGCCTGCGCCAAACGGGCCCCTCTCTGAACCGCGGCGCCGGCTTCTAGCCGGTGGAGTGGGGGCAGGGTGCGGGCCAAAGCCGTGGACCCCAAAAATCGTAGAATCGGTGGTGATGGGGGTTGGACGCTGGTTGATCGCTTTGGGGGCTACGCTCATCCTGCTTGGGCTGGTGTGGATCTATGCCCCCCGGCTCTTAGCGTGGTTCGGCCATTTGCCAGGGGACATCCGCATCGAGCGCGAAGGCCTTCGCTTCTACTTCCCCCTCACCTCGATGCTGTTGCTGAGCCTGGTCTTCAACCTCCTGGCCCGCTGGCTTCGCGGCCCCTAGCGGCGGGGGTTCTTATGGGTACAGGGGTTGGGCCTTACGCGCCGGGCGACCGCCTACGGATCGAGTTCTACAAATACCCCGAGGATCGGCGGCATTACTGGTGGGAGGCCGAGGTAGTGGAGGTGCGGGAAGAAGGGGTATTGGTCCACATGCCCTGGGGTTTCGAGTTTCACCACGAGAGCCAGGGCCGGATACTGAGGGTGGATCACCAGGCTTATGTGGCCTTTTTCGGTGGGCGGTGGTACTCAGGCGGGCCGGATTTGGATGCCGGGGGGAAGGTGCTCGAGTACTACTGGAACATCCAGACTCCCCCGCGTTTCGAGCCGGGGCGGATCTGGCAGTATGACCTCGAGCTCGACGTGAAGTGCAAGGCCGACCACACCTGCCAGGTCTTCGACGCCGAGGAGTTCGCGGCTAGGCGTCCGCTCTACCCACCGCAGTGGGTCGAGCAGGCCCTTCGAGCCGTCCGGGAGGTCGAACGGCTGGTGAAGGAGGGGCGCTGGCCGGTGCTGCCGCCGGGGGTGGGGAGGGGGTGGCTCGAGCGGGGCTGAGTTCGCGCTAGAGCGGGCCACCAGGGAGGCTCTCTCCACGCGAAAGCCCGGGTGAGCGTAGGATCTGCCGCCGGCGAACAAGACCGTGCGGATCAGAAAGGGCAGAAGGAAAATGCGTTGGGGATCGAGTTAGAGCTCTCCCTCCAGGCTCTCGAAGAGCCTCCGCCCCGCCGGGCTGGTCTCGTCCTCGCGGGAAGGGTTTGGCTGGACTTCGTGCTCGCCCCGTGCGGCTTCGTCCCCGTTACCGGGGTAGATCCGCCGCCCGCCGCTCTGGCGCTCGAGGCCCTCGCGCATATCGCGCAGGTCCAAGAACTGGTCGGCCTGGTTCCTCAGCCATAGATCGGTGAGCTCGGGCACCCCCACCAGGTGTAGCTCCTTGCCCTGCGCCCGCAGCGCCCCCAGGGCATGGGCTAGCTCACCCGAGCCGCTAGCGATCACCGCCCGGTCCCAACGGGGGGCGGTGATGAGCATGTCGGTGGCGATCAGGGCCTCGAAGTGGGGCTCGCCCCGCACCTCGCGGCTACGCACCGTGTACCCCATAAAGATCAGCGCGTCGAGGAACTTCTGTTGCCGCTCGTCCTCGCTGTCGGTGACGGGGGCATAGTAGAAGGCGTTGTACAGCTCTTCGGGCTTGGCGAATTGGCCGATCACCCGGCGGTGGTCCACGTTCCAGCCGAGTCGCTTGGCCGCGCTATACATATACGAGCCGTCAATGAACAGTGCGATTTTCATATCCCCCATCATAGCAGTAGGTGGGGGAGGTATCCTGCCCTATCTGGGCGTTGTGCGGGGCCAACCTTGAGGTACAGTAAGGAAAACCGCCAGGAAGGGGAGTCTATGGATTATGTCCGCTGGTTTGACACGCTAGGGATGGGAGATATAGGCGTAGTCGGTGGGAAGAACGCCTCGCTCGGCGAGATGATCCGCCAGCTCAGCCACTTGGGGCTCAGAGTCCCGGAAGGATTTGCCACCACTGCGCAGGCCTTCCAAGAGTATCTGCAGCACAACGGGCTCGAGGGGAGGATCCGCCAACGCCTGGACGGCCTGGATACGGACGACGTAGAGGCCTTGGCCCGCGCCGGGGCCGAGATCCGCCGCTGGGTGGAAGCAGCCCAGATGCCCCCGGCGCTCGAGGCCGCCATCCGAAAAGCCTATGCCGAGCTGGAAAACCGTTCCGGGCCGGGGCTTTCGGTAGCCGTGCGGTCCTCGGCCACCGCTGAGGACCTGCCCGAGGCCAGTTTTGCCGGGCAGCAGGAGACCTACCTGGGGGTGCGCGGGATCGAGAACGTGCTCTTGAGTGTGAAAAAGGTCTTCGCCTCGCTCTACAACGACCGGGCCATCGCCTACCGGGTCCACCATGGCTTCGCCCACCAGCAAGTCGCGCTTTCGGCGGGCATCCAGCGCATGGTGCGCAGCGACCTGGCCTCGAGCGGGGTGATCTTCACCCTAGATACCGAATCCGGCTTCCGTGACGCTGTATTCATCACCTCGGTCTACGGCTTGGGTGAGCTGATCGTGCAAGGGGCAGTGAACCCCGACGAGTTCTACGTCTACAAACCCGCCCTCAAAGCCGGTAAGGCGGCCATCTTGCATCGGCACCTGGGTACCAAGATGCAGAAGCTGGTGTACGCTGAGGGTGACCAGCCCCTGCAGACCGTCGCGGTGCCCCAAGCCGACCGGATGCGCTTTTCCATCACCGACCAGGAAGTGGAGTTCCTAGCTCGGCAAGCCCTCCTGATCGAGGAGCACTACGCCCGCCCGATGGACATCGAGTGGGCCAAGGACGGGGTTGACGGAGCGTTGTACATCCTGCAGGCCCGCCCGGAGACCGTGCAAAGCCGCATGGGTCGGGTGATCGAGCGGTTCACCCTGACCGAGCGCGGCGAGGTATTGGTAAGCGGGCGCAGCGTGGGCAACCGCATCGGCTCGGGAACGGTACGGATCATCGCCAGCCCCCAGGAGATGCACCGCTTGGAGCCGGGCGACGTGCTGGTAGCCGATATGACCGACCCCGACTGGGAACCGGTGATGAAGCGCGCTGCGGCCATCGTCACCAACCGGGGTGGGCGCACCTGTCACGCGGCTATCGTGGCGCGGGAGCTGGGTATCCCGGCGGTGGTGGGCACCGCCGAGGCCACCGAACGACTCCGCGACGGCGAGGCGGTGACGGTATCCTGCGCCGAGGGAGATATCGGCAGGGTCTACCGGGGCAAGCTGCGCTACGAGGTGCAGAAGATCTACCTCGACCAGATGCCAAAGATCCCGGTCAAGATCATGATGAACGTAGCCACGCCGGAGCGGGCCTTTAGCTTCGCCAACCTGCCCCACGCCGGGGTAGGGCTGGCCCGGCTCGAGTTCATCATCAACAACGTCATCGGCGTACACCCGCGAGCGGTGCTGGACTACCCCAACCTGGCCCAAGACCTACGCGCCCAGATCGAACGGCGCAGCGCGGGATACCCCAACCCCCGTGCTTTCTTTGTGAGCAAGCTGGCCGAGGGGGTTTCGACCATCGCCGCAGCTTTCGCACCGGCTCCAGTCATCGTGCGGCTTTCGGACTTCAAGTCCAACGAGTACGCCCACCTCCTGGGCGGGGACCTCTACGAACCCAAGGAGGAAAACCCCATGATCGGCTTCCGCGGGGCCTCGCGCTACCGTGCGGCATCTTTCGCCGGGGCCTTCGCCATGGAGTGCGAGGCCATGAAGTACGTGCACGACGAGATGGGCCTGACCAACCTGGAGATCATGATCCCCTTCGTGCGCACGGTGGGCGAGCTCTTGCAGGTGCTCGAGGTGATGCGGTCCTGCGGGCTCGAGCGGGGCCGGAATGGTCTCAGGATCATCATGATGTGCGAGGTACCCTCCAACGCGATACTGGCCGAGGAGTTCTTGGAGCACGTGGACGGCTTCTCCATCGGCTCCAACGACCTGACGCAACTGACGCTAGCCCTAGACCGTGACAGCGGGATTGTGGCCGACCTCTTCAGCGAGCAAGACCCGGCGGTGAAGTTCCTGCTCGAGCGGGCCATCCAGACCGCCAAGCGGATGGGCAAGTACATCGGCATCTGCGGGCAGGGGCCCTCGGATCACCCCGAGTTCGCCAAGTGGCTTTTGGATCAGGGCATCGAGAGCATCTCGCTCAACCCGGACACGGTGCTCGAGACCTGGCTGTACCTGGCCGAGCAGCAAAAGGCCACGGCGTAGGCCCCAGTCGGCTGCGGTCTGCCCTCAGCCCCTACTCCGGCTTGGCCTCCCGCCTCATCAGCTCGGAGAGTTCCTTCCGGGGGTGGGCCCCCTCGTAGATGACCCGGTACACCGACTCGGTGATGGGCAGCTCGGTGCCGGTCTGCTCTCCCCAGGCATGCAGGGCTTTGACGGTGTAGACCCCCTCCACCACCTGCTTGCTGGCCTCGAGCTCGGCCAGGGTGGCCCCGCGGGCGATCTTCTCCCCGGCCCCGCGGTTTCTCGAGTGCTGGCTGGTCGCCGTCACCACCAGATCGCCTAGCCCGGAGAGCCCGTAGAAGGTCTCGGCCTCGGCGCCCTGGGCCAGGCCAAACTTCACGATCTCGCGCAGACCACGGGTCACCAAAGCCGCCTTGGCGTTGTCGCCCAGCCGCAGCCCATCGGACATCCCGGCCGCCAGGGCGATCCCGTTCTTGAGCGCCCCGCCCAGCTCCACCCCGATCAGGTCATCGCTGGTGTAGACCCGGAAGCTAGGGCCGGAGAAGACCCGCTGCACGGCCCGAGCCAAAGCCGCATCGGGCGAAGCCGCCACCGCCGCAGCAGGCAGGAAGCGCCCGATCTCCTCAGCGTGGTTGGGGCCGGAAAGCGCCGCCACGCGGGAGACCCCGGTGACCTCGCGGATCACCTGGGTCATGCGCAGAAGCCCACCATCGGCGTACTCGAGGCCCTTGGTGGCCGAGATGTAGGCCGGGGCCGGGGGCAGCCCGGCCAGGGTGGCGCGCAGGCCCTTGGAGGGGATCGCCACCACCGCAAACTCCACCTCCTGGAGGGCCTCTTGGGGGTCCGCGGTGGGCCGGATCGCGGGGGGAAGGGCCACCCCCGGCAGGTAGTCAAGATTCTCCCGCACGGCCCGCAGGGATGCGGCCTGCTCGGCCCGCCGGGCCCACAAGGCCACCTCGATTCCCCGGCTGGCGGCCAGAACGGCCAGGGCTGTGCCCCAGGCACCCGCACCCAGAACGGCGATCCTCATACCGGCTCGAGCCTCCGGTGGGGTTCGGGCGGTAACTCGACCCTTATGGGGTCGCCGGGCCGCACCTCGCCCCCCATCACCCCGGCCTTGCGGATCAGGTTTCCCTGCTCGTCCCGGTCCAGCACCGCGGCCATCAGCCCGGGCTGGAAGGCCTCGAGCTGGGCGCAAGGGTTCCGCAGCCCGGTGATTTCCACCACCGCTTCCCTTCCCAGGTAGAGCCGAGTGCCGGTGGGCAGGGCCAGCAGGTCCACTCCCCGGGTGGTGAGGTTCTCGCCCATCTCCCCGGCCCGGACCTCGAAGCCCCGCTGGCGCAGCTCGTCGTGCAGTTCGGCGTGGATCAGGTGAACCTGGCGCAGATCGGGCTGGGTGGGGTCGCGGGCCACGCGGGAGCGGTGCTTGACCGTCACCCCGGAGTGGGCATCGCCCTCCACCCCCAATCCAGCCACCAACCGGATGCTCGGCTGGGTGGGCTTGGAGAAGGTGTGCGCGGGGCTCTTGTGGACGGCCTCGACCCGGCCAGTGGACGGGCCTAGCCCGGTCGCTCCCAGGGAGAGTGGTTTCATCTCGGTCACCGCATCAGGTAGATGAGCGAGTACGACTCGTAAAACGCCCCCACCACCAGAAAGAAAGCCCCCAGATAGACAGTCAGCGCCAGGGCCCGCAAGCCTGCCCCGTACCCCTCACGCCGCAGCACCCTAAGGAGCAGCACCATCCCGCCAAAAGTCACCAGGATGTAAGCCTGAAGCTCGATGAGGAGGGTGGGGAGGTGGAAGAGGTAGCGGCCCGCCGGGAAGAGCGCCGGGGAGAGGGCCAAGCCGAAGAAGAAATAGCGCAGGCCGTTGAGCAGCAGCGCCGGAACCCCCCAGGCCAGCGCCGGCAAGGCCGTGGTGAGCAAGAGGCCACGGGTGAAGTTCCAGAAGAAGATCAACAAGGCCAGCTCGAGCGGCCCCGCCGTGAGCATCCCCCCAAAACCCACCTGCTGCAAGGCTCCGCCGACCAGCTTCTGCACGGACATGGCCACCTGAGGGGAGGCGTAGGCAGCCAAGGAGCCCAGGGCGAACAGCCCGTAAAGCCCTAGGTTGATGCCCAGATAGAGCCAGCGGTACTGCCCGACCAAGGCCCAGCCCTCCCGCCACAACCCCCGCAGCCTTCCCGGAGCGAACAACAGCCCCAGCCACAGCAGCGAAAGCCCCAAGAAGCCCCACCAGGCCGCCGGGCTCGAGATCCAAGCCGGGATCAGGCTGGCGTCGGAGACCCAACTGATCCCGGTGACCTCACTGCCCCTGAGCGAGACCTGCACGTTGCCCCCCTGGTCCCCCACGGTAGCGGGGAAGCGGACTACGGTGGTGCCGTCGGGGCTTTGGGCGTACTCGGGCTGGTCGAGGTTGACCTGAAGGCCCCGTGGCCCCGGGGCGAAGGCGAAGGCCCGCTCGAGGATCTTGAGCTGTTCGTCCAGCGGCTTGCCGATGGCCTGGGCAGGGTCGGTGTTGTACTTGCCGGCCTGCCAGTCCCGCACCGCCTGACGGGCCAGCTCGACCCTCGAGCCTTGGGCCAGAGCGGTAGAAGCAATTCCTAGGATCAGGAGGAGGCTAAACGCAAGGCGCACCAAGCCAGCCAACCGAACCGTACCCCGCGCGGGGAACCCCAATCCTCCGGCGTTTGGCATGCTCATACTTCCTGCAAGGGTACCCCAGCCCTGCACAGAGGACAGTCAGCCCCATCATAGGTGGGGAACTCGAGGGTGGTGAGGGCCCGCAAAGGCACGCCGAAGCCAGCCTGACCTCCGCTTCGGTCCACGATCGCGCCCACCGCCACACACTCCGCCCCCTTGGCCTGGGCCGCCGCGATGGCCCGCCGCACCGAGCCCCCGCTGGTGATCACGTCCTCGACGGCCAAAAACCGCTCGCCCGGGCGGATGGTGAGCCCCTCCCGCACGTACATCCCGCCCTGCGGATCCTTTTCGGCAAACAGGGCCCGGGCCCCTAGATGCTTGGCCGTCACGAAGGCCAGCACCACCCCACCCATGGCCGGGCCGATCACGAAGTCTACGTCCAGGTCCTCGAAAAGCCCCGCGATCCCCTCCCCCACCGCCTCGGCATACAGCGGGTGCTGCATGAGGGTGGCGGATTGCAGGAACCTCGGGGAGTGCCGACCTGAGCGCAAGAGAAAGTGGCCCTCGAGCAGGGCCCCGGTTTCGCGGTACATCTGCAAAACGTCCACTCCCTCCATGCTAAGCCATTCAGGACTCCGTGGCGTCCTTTTGGCCGAGCCTGGTGGGTCAAAACATCTTCAGGTAGGCATCGGCCTGCGCGCAGGCGGCCTGAAGGTCTGGCTGGCCACCGGGGTAGTACAGCGAGCGGCTGGCCGAGTTGAGGAGACCCGGCCCTTTCAGCGGCCCACCCCCTTGCACCCCCAGACCCGGAAGCAAGAGCAGCGAGTGGGGCATCATCGAGCGCAGCTCGCTGACCTGCTCGGGATAGGTCGCCCCCACTACGGCCCCGACCCGGCTCCATTCACCCACCCGGCATTGCTCGGCCTGCCCATGTAGCCACTCCGCCACGACCTGGTAGAGCTTTTTCTCCCCCACCGGAAGATCTTGGAAGAGCCCCGCGCCGGGGTTGGAGGTTTTGACCAAGACAAACACCGCCCCGCCGGACCGCGCGGCCTGCCGGAGAAAAGGCTCCATGGCGTCCCCCCCCAGATAGGGATTCACGGTGAGGGCCGAGCCCGGGTAGGCCTCGAGGTAAGCCCGGGCATAGGCCTCGGCGGTCGAGCCGATGTCGCCGCGCTTGGCGTCCACGATCACCGGCACCCCCAGCACCCGGGCGCCTGCGATGAGCTCGTGCAACAGGGCGAATCCCTGCGGCCCCAAAGCCTCGAAAAAAGCAGCCTGGAACTTGACCGCGGCAATCTTGCCGGCCAACGCCTCCATCAGCTCGAGGGTATAGGTGCGAATCGCGGCGAGCGGCCTCTTCCCGTGCAGTTCGGGCCGGGGGTCAATCCCCAGAACCAGGGGGGGGCGGCCTTCTATCTCTTGGACGAAGTCGAATCGCATCACCCTAGCCTACTCGCTCGAGCGGAGCCTCTGCCCAAACCCCATCCTCAGGGATCCCCTGGTACAATTGGGCCGTGAACGAGACCCCTCCACCCCAAGACGAGATCTCGCTGCGCGACCTTTATCTGGTGCTCAAACGCAACGCCCGGATCATCCTGGCCATCACCCTGGGGGCCGCCCTGGTCACCTATGCGGTCAGCATGATCCTCCCCAAGACCTACCGCAGCCAGGCCAGCCTGAGCCTCTCGGTGACCGGCCAACCGCAGCTCTCCAGCCAGATCCTGGCCAATCTGCCCTCGTTGAGCGGTCTGACCAGCTCCTTCCAGGACCTGCTCGAGACCCGCGAGCTGGTCCAGACCCTGGGCGTAGCCAACCCGGCCTCGCGCTATCAGACCAAGTTCGATGAAAAGACCGGGGTCTGGAAGTTCTGGGCCAAGGGCTCGAGCCCTGAGGAGGCCAAGCGAAGGGTGGAGCGGCTCCTCGCCACCGGCCGCGCCTACTTGGAGAGCAGGCTCACCCAGACCGTAAACGCCAACCTAATGGCTTTGCTGGCCCAGGCCCGCATCGACGCGGAGGGCGCCCAGACCGCCCTCCAGGAGATCAAAAAAGCCCTGGCCAATACCCCCCCTACCATAAGCACCGACGCCGCCACGGCATCCGCTCTGGAGTCGCAAGGGGTGAGCCCGCTGGTGGCCCGCTCCCCTAGCCCGGCCTACGCCTCGCTCAAGCTCCAGGAAGCCAACCTGCGCTCCCAGCTGGCCCAGGCCCAGGCCCGCCTCGAGACCTACTCCAGGCTAGCTCAAAACCCTCAGGAGATCCGCGTCCTGATCGGCCAGTCCCTGCAGATCCAGCCCTTGGCCAACCCCAGCGAACCGCTCCGGCCGATCTTCCCCCGGCCCTTCCTCTACGCGGGCATCGCCGCTGTGCTGGGGCTGATCCTGAGCGTGTTCTGGGTTTTTCTGGCGGAGGCCCTCTCGCCCCGCCAACCCGAACCGGAACCGGCAGGGCTCCGCCCGGCTCCCCCAGCCCAAGAGACCGTGCGCTGACCTCCCGGCCCGCGGTTTTTGCTCAGACCAGCCGGGCCTCCAGGACCATCTCCGGCACCGCGGCCAGGGCCTTGGAGATGGGGCACCCGGCCTTGGCCTGCTGGGCCAATTCCTGAAACCTGGCCTCGTCCAACCCCGGCACCCTAGCCTCGAGGTGCAGCTCGATCTTGGTGAGGGTGGGGCCTTCGCCCAGGTGAACCCGAGCGGTGCACTCGAGCCGCTCGGCAGGGGTTCCCTGGTTGCCCAAAAGAGCCGAGAGGAACATCGCGTAGCAGCCGGCCAGAGCCGCCGCGACCAGCTCCTCGGGGTTGGTCCCCGGCTCGTCCTCGAAGCGCATCCGGTAGTTGTAGGGCCCCTGCCAGACCCCACTCCCGAGCTTCAGGTGCCCCTTGCCCTCGCGGAGGGTTCCTTGCCAGGTGGCTTCAGCGGAACGTACAGGCATAAGTCTCTCCTTTCGGCCTAAGCGTCTTTACCCTAAAGCAGGTGAGGAGCGGAGGCCGGAGTTCCCCCCCGCCCTTCTCCTTGACGCAATCTACACCATGGACCGCGCCCGACGCTGTAAGGTCGCCCGCAAACAGCCCTCGACACCCGGGCCTAGACCCCCCACAATGTGGGGGTGCTGGCGCTTTTGTTCGTGGACGGGCTGGGGCTTTCGGACGACCCCCGCAGCCCGCTCAGGGGGCTCGAGCTGCCCACCCTGCGGTGGCTTTCCGGGGGCTTCGCCAGCCAGCCCTTTGTCCAGGGGCGGCTGGCCTACCGGGTGCTGGATGCCACGCTGGGGGTGGAGGGCCTGCCCCAGTCGGGCACCGGGCAGACCACCCTCCTCACCGGCACCAACGCGGCGCAGTTGCTCGGCCATCACCAAGGCCCGCACCCCCTGAGCCGCTTGCAAGGGCTGCTGCGCGTGGGCAGCCTGCAAGTCTGGGGCAGGGCGAGGGGCCTCGAGGTCATCCACGCCAACGGCTATCGCCCGGAGTACCTGGAGCGGGCCCTCTCCTCGCGGCGCAACCTGCTCTCGGCCTTCGGTTACGCGGCCCGGGCCGCGGGGCTCGAGCTGCGAGCGC